>DATDOS010000228.1:0-49220 GCA_035293125.1 Gaiellaceae bacterium
CGACATACTTCAGGGCGAGTCGAAGAAAGGTGGTACGGCAATGGCAAAGACGAAGGAGAAGCCCGCACTGACCGCGGACGCGCTGCGACCCTATGTCCAGCGCGCGATGACGGACCCCGAGCTCCGCGACGACCTGCTCGCCGCGTTCGTCGCTGCGCGCGGCCTGTACGGACAGCTCGCCAAGGGACGGGGCGTCAAGGGCAAGGCCGGGAAGGTCTCCGACAGGGACTTCCAGAAGCACCTGCAGGGACTCGTCGTCGAGCTCACGGATGCGTCGGATCGGCTTCAGGGCAAGGGCGCGAAGCGCAAGAAGAGCCACAAGGCTCGGAACCGCGTGATCCTGCTGACCGGCGTGACGCTCGGTGTCCTCTACAACCCATGGTCGGGTCAGGCGACACGCGATTGGATCATGGAGCGGGTGGCCGGCGGTGACGGCGGAGGGCTCGACGAGCTCGACGCCGTGCTCGAAGCCGAAGCCCCGGACGTAGCGCCGGGCAACGGCAGCGAGCCTGCGTAGCTGCGCAAGACTGGAATCCGCTCGCGCGGATTCCGCTCGGTGGTTGATGCCGGGGGAACCTCCCGGTTGATGCCGGGGGAACCTCCCGGTTCCCCCAGACCCCCTCCACTGGTCCACTGCGCGGACAAGGCGCTTCGCGCCTTCCCCCAGACCCCCTCCACTGGTCCGCTCTCGCGGACAAGGCGCTGCGCGCCTTCCTTGAAAGGCCGCTTCGCGGCCGCGGCGCTGCGCTCTCACAGCAGGGTCTACGGCCTGAGCGCGTGTTCGAGCGCGCCGGGCACGAGCCCGCTGGTCGACGCGATGTCGTCGGCCTCGAGGAGTAGTGCCCCAGGGGGCGGCAGCGTTGCTGCGCCGGGCCCCGAAGGCACGTAGACCCGTCCGGCCGCGAAGGAGATGTCGTCTGCCCGCCTCCAGGCGAGCAGAATCGGGTACGGAGCGACGACGCCGTCGTACCCGAGACCCGCCATCGCGGCCGGATGGATCTCGAAGTGGAGATGCGGGGCGCCTCCGTCCGCATCTCCGGTGTCCCCGACGAAGCCGACGACGTCACCCGCCTCGACGCGCCGACCCTCGACTGCGAGAGGCGAATAGGCGGAGAGGTGCGCGTAGTAGAAGTCGTTGCCGGTGGTGTCGCGAAGCCAGAGACGGTAGCCCCCGATCTTGTTGAAGCCGATCGTGTGCAGCGTCCCGTCGGCGACGGCGAGGAGAGGTGTGCCGAGGGGCGCGAAGATGTCTTCGCCATGGTGCCACCCACCTTGGACGTTCGGCCTCGGCGCACCGAAGCTGTCGCCGAACGAGGCCGTCCCGTAGACCGGAAACACGTAGCCACCAGCCGAGAAGCGCGCCGTGACCTCCGGTGCCACGAGCACCGGCCCTCCCGGGACGTCCCCGCCGGTGTCCGGCTCCGGAGCCCGCGGGAGCGTCGGTCGGTCCGGGAACGGCTGGGGCGTGGCGCCCTGGCTCGGCTGGGGCACGGGCGTCACGTCCGCGACGGCGCTGGCCTGGACGCTCCCGACGAGAATCTCACTCCCCGCGGGAAGCCCACCGTGCGCAGCCGTTAGGCGAACACGGAGCGCCACGACCGAGCCCTGAGCCGCGGGGGGGCCTGCCTTGCGGCTGCCGCTGCTCTCGGCGAGCACCGCGAGCGAGCCCCAGTCCTCGAGCGACGCCGCCGCGCCCGGGGCCGTGGAAAGGTCCTGGCCGAGCGCCCGCAAGCCCTGAACCGCGGAGTCCGAGACATCGGCGCCCGCCGAGCGCCGGCTGGCGCCCGCCGATGCAGACGCCGTGACCTGCGCGGCGACGACCTCCCCGGCGAAGAGCGAGAGCACGATCACCTCCGCGAACGACTGGGACGAGGCCGCCTCCCCCGGCTGCGCGAAGACGGTGGCACGCGACCGCCCGAGGCTGACGATCGACCCGTCGCCCGGGTACTGGAACGACTGCACGTCGGCCGTCGTATTCGAAGGCCACGTGAGCTCCCCGAGCGAGACCGTGTCCTGGCCGGGAACGGTGATACGGACGAGCACCGCGCTCGAACCCGTGACGGTGCTTCGGGGCGGCTGAGCAGCCGCCGCAAGTGCCGTCGAGACGACCAGCATCGCGCCCGCGATGGCGGCAACACGCCTCACGGCGAATCAGGGTACCGCCGGCCCGCGCGTCGCGTGCGCCAGACGAGCTGGACCGCGACCGCGAACAGCAGGACGGCGAAGAGCTTCCGAAGCACGTGCTCGGGAAGCTCCGTGGCGATTCGCGCCCCGATCTCCACACCGACGATGGACACCAGCCCGAGCGCGAGCGCCGTGCGCGTCCTGAGGTGCCCGTAGCGCCGCTGGTTCCAGGTCCCGGCGGCAACCGTCGGGAGAATCGCGAGCAGGGACGTCGCCTGCGCTTCGAGCTGACCGAGCCCGAGCGCGAGGAGGGTCGGGACGAAGATGATTCCGCCTCCCACCCCGAAGAGCCCGGCCAGCACGCCCGCGGCAAGACCGAGAGCGAGGGCAAGAGCAATCGTAGACGCGCTCACGACCAGAGCATCCAGCTACCGACTGCGGTGAGCAGCCCGGCGAAGCCGTACGTGAGGGTGCTCGTCTTGATGCGTTGCTGCAGAGACGTGCCGACGAGCGCGCCTGCGGCCGCCGGAAGGCCGACGAGCGCTGCATATCCCACGTCGACCTCTCCCCGGAGGGCGAAGACGACGACACCAGCAGTCGCCGTGATCCCGATCGCGCCCAGCGAGGTGGTCGTCGCGACGCGCTCGGGGAGCCGCGTGAACAGGACGAGCAGTGGAACGGCGATGATTCCGCCGCCGACCCCGAAGAGCGCGGAGAAGATCCCGGCGAGCAGGCCGATGGCGACGAGGCGCACCGGCGTATCGTACGAACGTGATCCGTCGGGGCGGCATTGCCGCGTTCATTGCGGTCGGGCTCGTGCTCGTGGGTACGTCGGCAGCTGCGAGTCGCCCACCGCCTGTCGGGTCGTCGCTCCACGTCGTTCGCCCCGACCCACGCCTGTGCCCCTCGCCGCTCTGCGGTGGTTACTGGGTAGCGCTTGCGAACCACGCGCGGACTCAATGCCACGACGGCGTCTCTCGGACTCAGTGCTACGTCGCGAGGGCGGTCGACGAGGACCGGCACCCACTGTCCGCGGGGGTTCCCGCCGGAGCACTCGTGGGAGCCGAGATCGCGCCGTGGACGTACCAAGGGATCGGCGAGCTCGGCGTCCTCGTCGTCGCGGACGTCTTCTCGCCCGCCGGTCGAGCTCCGGAATCCGGAGGGTTCTTCCGACTGGTCGACAACGGAATCCGTTGCGTCCGCGCTCCGTGCTTCTCCATACGGGCCTCGCGCCTCAACCAGTCGTCACGGACGACCGTCTCGGGAATCGACATCGGCGCGGCACGTGCGACGCCAGGCGAGGTCGTCAGAGTGGAGGCGGCTCTCGGGACGAAGAAGGGACTCCTGGCGCGGGGACGCATCGTCTCGAGCCCCGACGGCGGGCGCGTCTTCCGCGCGACACGGTTCTACCTCAGGTCACGAAGCTGAGCTCTCGCGCCTGAGCACGTCCCACGCAAGTCGGACGTCCGACTCTGTCGTCCTAAAGTTCCCAACCGCGAGCCGGAGCGCGTAGCGGTCGCCCAGCCGGGCGTGCGAGAGAAAGACCTCGCCGGAGCCGTTGACCCGCTCGAGCAGCCGCTCGTTCTCCTCATCCGAGCCCTCCTTCCGGAAACAGACGAGCGAGAAGTGGCGCGGCGCGACGACTTCCCAGCCGGGCTCGTCGCGCACCCACTCCTCGAAGAGCGCCGCCAGCCTGACGTGCTCACGGATCCGCTCCTGGAGCCCGGCTCGGCCGTAGCAGCGGAGAACGGCCCACAGCTTCAGCGCGCGAAATCGGCGGCCGAGGGGAATCGAGAGCTCGCTCAGGTTCACGGCGTCGTCCGGCGACTGCAGGAACTCGGGGACGAGGCTGAACGTGCGGCGGAAGTCCTCCCGACGGCGCGTCCAGAGAGCGGAGCAGTCCATCGGCACGCCGAGCCACTTGTGCGGGTTGACCCCGATCGAGTCGGCACGCTCCCACCCGGCAAAGTGAGGACGGAGCTCCGGGCAGACGGCCGCCGAGCCGGCGTAGGCCGCATCGACGTGCAGCCACGCGCCCGCCGCCTCGCACGCGTCCGCGATCGCGGGGACCGGATCGACGGCCGCGGCCCCGGTCGTCCCGACCGTGGCAACCACGGCGCACGCGCCTTCGAGCTCGAGGAGCTCCGGCCGCAGACGGAACTCGTCGTCGACGGGAACCTTCCGCAGCTCGAGCTCGAGCAGCCGTGCCGCCTTGTCGGCAAGGGAGTGCGCGTGCTCCGAGCAGACGACGACGCGCCTGTCCGGCTGCAGCGCTCGCGCCACCACGAGCGCGGACAGCACTCCGGTCGACGCGGTGTCCTCGATATGCCCGTGAAACCCCTCCGGAAGACCGACGAGCTGCCGGAGCCAGTCGAGTGTCAGCTCCTCGAGTTCCTGGAGCGCAGGCGACGTGCGCCAGAGGATCCCGACCTGGTTGAGTCCCGCGATCAGGAGCTCGGCGAGCACCCCGGGCTCGGAGCCCGTCGTCGCGAAGTAAGCGAAGAAACGCGGGCTCTGCCAGTGGGTGACACCCGGGAGCAGCACCTCGTCGAGATCGCGGAGAACTGCCTCGAACGGCTCGCCTCTCTCTGGGGGCGTCGCAGGTAGTCGCGCTCTGATCTCGCCGGGCTCGACCTGGGAGAGCACCGGAAGCTCTCGGACGCGCTCGAGATAGGACGCAACCCACTCGACGGCTGCGGTCCCATCCTCCCGAAACGTGGTCACCTTCGCATCCTCTCGATCTCCCGCCACGGGCGGGTGTTGAGCACCTGATCCTTGGTGAGCCAGGCGCGGCGGGCCTGCGCGACGCCGAGCTCCGCGTAGTCCAGGCCGCCGATCGAATGCGCGTCCGTGGTAATCGGAACTCGCACTCCCGCCTCGCCCGCCAGCCTCGCGTGGGTGTCCCGCATGTCCAGGCGGTCCGACTGCGAGTTGATCTCGAGCGCCGTGCCTGTCTGCGCAGCGCGTTCGACGACTCGCTCGACATCGACCGCTGCGCCGTCACGCTTCAGGAGACGCCTGCCCGTCAGATGACCGATGCAGTCCACGTTCGGGTTGTCGATCGCACCGAGGATCCGCTCGGTCGGGCTGCGGTCGAACGAGGCGTGAAGCGACGCAACGACCCAGTCGAGCTCGGCGAGCACGTCGTCGGCGACGTCCAGCGAACCGTCTGCGCGGATGTTGGCCTCGATCCCTCGGAGCACGCGAAACGGCTTCAGGCGCGCGTTGACCGCCTCGATCTCCTCCCGCTGGGCCTCGAGACGCCCGTTGCGGAGGTAGTGCGAGTGGTCGGTCAGGCAGAGGTACCGATAGCCCCGACTCTTCGCCGCCCGTGCCATCTCCTCGATCGTGTTCTTCCCGTCCGCGGACCACGTCGAGTGGCAATGCATCTCCCCCCGCAGGTCCGTCAGCTCGACGAGCTCGGGCAGCGTGTCCCCGCGGGCAGCGGGGATCTCGTCGCCCCCCTCGCGGAGCTCGGGCGGGATGAACGCGTAGCCGAGGTACTCGTAGAGCTCGTCCTCGCTCGCGTGCGTGACGACCTCGCCGGTATCGACGATCGTCACCCCGTACTCCGAGATCGAGAGTCCGCGCCGCTGCGCGTCCTCGCGGAGGACGATGTTGTGGTCCTTCGACCCCGTGAAGTGCTGGAGGACGTTGCCGTAGCACTGCGGCAGCACGACGCGGAGATCGAAGCGCAGGCCGTCGTGTCCGACGACGGTCGCCTTCGTGTCGCCGCGAGCCACGACCTCGGCCACCCAGTCTCCGTCACAGAAAGCCGCGATCAGCGCGGGCGCGTCGCTCGACGTGGCGATGAGATCGAGGTCGCGCGTGGTCTCCCGCCGGCGCCGCACGCTGCCAGCCTCGGAGACCGCGATCGAGGCGGGGTGAGCCTCGAGCTCCGCCGCGACCCGCCGCACCGCCGGTAACGCGGTCCCGAGGAGCCGACGCGCCTCCGGCGTCTTGCCGACTCCGGCTTCGAGCGCCTTCAGGATCTTCTCTTCGCTCCGCGCGCCCATGCCCGCGAGCTCGCGGAGGCGGCCGTCCTCGGCGGCTGTCTTCAGGCCCTCGAGTGTCGTCACCCCGAGCTCGGTCCAGATCCTCGCCGCCGTCTTCGGCCCGACCCCGGGGAGCCGCAGGAAGTCCACGACCCCGACCGGCACGCGCTGCCGCCTCCGCGTCAACGCCTCCATCTCGCCAACCCGGACGACTTCGACGACCTTCTGCTCGATCGTCCGGCCGACTCCGGGGAGCTCCTTTGCCTTCCCTTCGAGCGCGAGCTCGGCCACCGGGAGCGGCGACTCGCGAATCCGCGTCGCCGCCCGGCGGTACGCGATGACCTTGAACGACTCCTCGTTCAGGATCTCGGAGAGGTCGGCGAGGAGATCGAGCTGGTCCGCGAGCTCCCCGTTCCGGGGCAGGGCCTTCGCCATCCCGCGATGATACGGCGGTGTCGCGCGCAGTCATCTGCCTCCCTACGTACAACGAGCGGGAGAACCTCGAGCCGATGATCCGCGCGCTTGCCGGCGTGATCGACACGTCGAGCGACCGCGTACTCGTCATCGACGACGCCTCGCCGGACGGAACGGGGGAGATCGCGGACGGCCTCGCGACCGAGCTCCCCTGGGTCTTCGTTCTCCACCGCGAGCATAAGGAAGGGATCGGTCCGGCGTACATCGCCGGATTCCGGTGGGCACTCGCCGAGGGCGCCGGGCTCGTCCTGGAGATGGACTGCGACTTCTCGCACAGCCCTTCGGACGTGCTGCGGCTCGTCGAGACCGCCAAGGACGCCGACCTCGTGCTCGGCTCCCGCTACACGCCGGGAGGGGGTACCGAGAACTGGGGGCTCCTCCGCCGGTTCGTGTCCCGCGGCGGCTGCCTGTACGCGCAGATCCTTCTCGGCGTGCGCGTGCGGGACCTGACGGGAGGGTTCAAGTGCTTCCGGCGCGCGGCGCTCGAGGCGATCGACCTCGACGCGTTGTCGGCACACGGATACGCGTTCCAGATCGAGACGACGTACCGCGTTCACCGGGCAGGCCTCCGGGTCGAGGAGGTCCCGATCAGGTTCGTGGAGCGGCGGGCAGGTGCGTCGAAGATGACGGGATCGATCGTCGCGGAGGCGATCTGGAAGGTGCCGCTGCTCCGTCTCCGGGCTCTCAGTGGACGGCTGTAGTGAACGAGGTGACGGACGGGACCTTCGCGGACGAGGTGCTGGCCTCTCCCTTGCCCGTGATCGTCGACTTCTGGGCGCCGTGGTGCAAGCCGTGCGAAGCGATCGAGCCGCACCTGCGGGCGCTCGCCGATCAGTGGGAAGACCGCGTTCGGCTGGTGCGGGTGAACGTCGACGACAACCTCGCCGTCCCGGGTCGCTACGGCGTCCTCTCGCTGCCGACGGTCGTCCTCTTCGCCGACGGAGAGCCGCGAGCGACGGTCTACGGAGCCCAGCCGCGCGCGCGCTACGAGCGTGCGTTCAGCCCGTTCGTCTGACGGCCGTGCCCGTGCTACCGTCGCCGCCATGAGCACGGCACGAGCAACCGCTGTCACAGGTCGCTTTCTCGATGCCCTCGAACGGAGGGACTTCGAGCAGCTCGGCGCAACGTTCAAGCCCGATGGGCGCTTCCGAGGGCTCGTGCCGTCGGCGCTGCGCGAGGCGGAGGGTCCTGAGGCGGTCGCCGAGCGGTTCCGCATCTGGAACGGCGACGCCGAGGACTGGGAGCTGCTCGAGTCGGACACCGAGCAGCTCGCCGACGTCGTCCGGCTTCGCTGGCGCGTGGCCTCGACCGACCCCGAGCTCGGGCGGACCGTCTACGAGCAGACCGCCTATGCGGGGGTCGACGACGAAGGCATCGCCTGGATGAACCTCGTCTGCTCGGGCGACCGGCAGACGGTCTGACGTCGCTCGCGACAGCCTGGGCCGACCTCCTCGAGGGTGAGGAGATTACGTACAGCGGTCTCGAGCCTTCCCGCGAGGCCCGCGTCGAGGCGTTCCCCGGCGATCTCGACCCACGCGTCGCATCGTCACTCCTCGCGATCGGCGTCACCTCGCTCTACCGGCACCAGGCGGAGGCATGGGAGGCAGCGCGGCGCGGCGAGAACGTCATCGTCACCACCGGCACCGCGTCCGGGAAGTCGCTCGCCTTCAACCTCCCCGTCCTCGACGCCATCGCGCGCGAGCCGAAGACGCGGGCGTTGTACCTGTACCCGACCAAGGCGCTCGCCCAGGATCAGGCCCGTGCGCTGACGGAGCTCCGGCTCAAGGGCCTCCGGCCCGCCATCTACGACGGCGACACCCCCGGCGAGCGGCGCTGGCAGATCCGCAAGTGGTCGAACCTCATCCTGACGAACCCGGACATGCTCCACGTCGGCGTTCTCCCCCACCACGACCGCTGGGGGGACGTGCTGGCGAACCTGCGGTTCGTCGTCGTCGACGAGGCGCACGTCTACCGCGGCGTCTTCGGATCGCACGTCGCGAACGTCCTGCGCCGGCTGCGTCGGCTCGCCCGGATCTACGACTCGGAGCCACAGTTCCTGCTCGCCTCGGCGACGATCGCAAACGCGGGCGAGCTCGCCGAGGCGCTCACGGGCGAGCGCGCGACGGTCGTCGAACGGGACTCGTCGCCGAAGGCGGAGCGCGAGGTCGCCATCTGGAATCCGCCGCTGCTCGATGCCGAGCTCGGCCTGCGTGCGAGTCCGCTCGGCGATGCCGCACGCCTCCTCTCGCAACTCGCGTCGCGTGGCCTGCGCACGATCTGCTTCGCGAAGAGCCGCAAGGCTGCGGAGCTGATCCACCGCTTCGCAGCCGAGCGAGTGGATCCGGCTACCGCGCAGCGGCTCGCGCCGTACCGGGCGGGGTACACACCCGAGCAGCGCCGCGAGATCGAGCGCCGCCTCGTCGAGGGCGAGCTGCTCGGCGTCACGGCGACCGATGCGCTCGAGCTCGGGATCGACATCGGGCTTCTCGACTGCGCGATCTCGGTCGGCTTCCCCGGCACTGTCGCGTCGCTGCGGCAGCAGTGGGGGCGGGCGGGTCGCCGCGGCCGGGGGCTCGCGATCCTCGTGGCGAGCGACGATGCGCTCGACCAGTTCTTCGCGCGCGAGCCGGAGGCGCTTCTCGCCCGGCACGTCGAGGCGGCGATCCTCGACCACTCGAACCCGCGCATCCTCGATCCTCACGTCCTCGCAGCGGCGTTCGAGGCGCCGCTGGACGAGGGAGACGCGACCACCCTCGGCGCGGAGGCGCTTCGCCGGGCAGCCCAGCTCCCCGAGCTCGAGCGCACTCCCGCGGGCTTCGTCTGGAAGGGCCGCGACTACCCCGCCGCGCGTATCTCCCTCCGTTCCGGCGACGTGGACTCGTTCACCGTCGTCGACAGCAGCACCGGCTCTCTCCTCGGTCTCGTCGAGCGTGACCGGGCGTACTCGACGGTGCATGAAGGCGCCGTCTACCTTCATCTCGGTGAGCAGTACCTCGTCGAGGAGCTCGATCTCGAGGGCAGGGTCGCACTCGTCGCACCGGTGGGCGTCGACTGGTACACGCAGGTGAAGAAGGAGACCGAGACCACGATTGAGGAAGCAGAACGCGCCGAGCGCCGGCTCGGCGTCGATCTCCACTTCGGGCGGATCTCCGTCTCCGAGCAGATCGTCGCCTACGCGCGGAAGGTCGTTCGCGACGGCTCGACGATCGACGTCGTGCCGATGCTCATGCCGGAGACGACCTTCGAGACGGAGGCGATCTGGTTCTCACCCGAGCCCGCGCAGCTCGATGGTCTGCAGCAGATGCCGAAGCTCCTCGGCACGCTGCACGCCGTCGAGCACACGCTCATCGCACTGCTCCCGCTCTGGGCGATGTGCGACCGCTGGGACATCGGAGGCCTCTCGACGAACGTCCACTATCAGACCGGCCGCCCGACCATCTTCGTCTACGACGGCCACGCGGGCGGCGTCGGGATCACCGCACGCGGGTTCGCGAAGTTCGAGGGCTGGGTTGAAGACACGGTCCGCCTTCTCCGGCGCTGTCCGTGCGCGAGCGGCTGCCCCTCGTGCGTGCAGAGCCCGAAGTGCGGGAACCTCAACGAGCCGCTCGACAAGGCCGGCGCCCGGACACTTCTGGAGCGCATGCTTCGGGGTCAGACCCCACGGGTCTGACCCCGATGAATGTCGATTTCGCCACGCACCGCTCGTCGTGATGGTGGAATCGGAGAAAGGAGGCCACGTGCAGTACATGGCGTTGATCTACGCGAACGAGACGGAGTGGTCCGACCTCTCGAGCGCCGAGCGGGAGAGCATGTACGACCGCTACCGCTCCCTGGCACGGGAGGCGGAGGAGACAGGCGTGATGGCCGGGGGAAACGAGCTCGGCCCAACGCGCGACGCGACCACGGTACGGGTCCGCGGCGACGAGACGCTCGTCACGGACGGCCCGTACGCCGAGGTGAAGGAGGCGCTCGGCGGCTTCTTCCTCTTCGAGTGCGAAACGATGGAGGAGGCGCTCGACTGGGCCGCGCGGATTCCCGCCGTGGAGCACGGCGCCGTCGAGGTGCGGCCGGTGTACGTCGACCCCGAGGAGGCTCAGCTGTGAAGTACGCGATGCTCATCTACGATGACGACTCGGCCTGGGTCGACCTCCCCGACGACGAGAAAGCGGCCTTCCGCGCGGAGGAGATGCCGAAGTGGGTCGCCCTTTTCGAGGAGCTCGGCAAGGCCGATCCGAACGTCTCGGGGAAGGAGCTCGACGGGCGCGGCACGGCGAAGGTCGTGCGCGTCCGCGACGGGGAGCGGATCGTCACCGACGGCCCGTTCGCGGAGACGAAGGAGATCCTGGGAGGAGTCTTCCTCACCGAGCTTCCCGACCTCGACGAGGCGATCCGGCTGGCCGCCCTGATCCCGGCAGCACAGGGCGGCGGATCCATCGAGATTCGCCCAGTCGTGCAATAACGGGGCATGCAGGGACGCATCGAGCAGGTCTTCCGCGAGGAGTGGAGCCGTGCAGTCGCGATCCTCACGCGCGCCCTCGGCGATCTCGAGCTTGCCGAGGACGCGGTGCAGGATGCCTTTGCGACGGCAATCGAGCGCTGGCCTCGAGACGGCATCCCACGGACGCCCGGCGCCTGGATCGTCACCACGGCGCGGAATCGTGCAATCGACCGCATCAGGCGCGATCGGGTCTTCCAGCAGAAAGCCGAGCTCCTCGCCCGCCTCGAGACGCTCCCGAAGGACGAGGCCGACGTGAGCGCGATCCCGGACGACCGCCTGGCGCTCGTCTTCACCTGCTGCCACCCGGCACTCGCCGCGGAGAGCCGCGTGGCGCTGACGCTGCGCGAGGTCGGCGGGCTGACCACGACAGAGATCGCACACGCCTTCCTCGTCGCAGAGCCGACGATGGCGCAGCGCCTCGTCCGAGCGAAGCGGAGGATCCGCGCGGCCGGGATCCCGTTTCGTGTGCCCCCCGATCACCTCCTCCCCGAGCGGCTCCGGCCCGTTCTCGCGGTTCTCTACCTCGTCTTCAACGAGGGGTACGCGGCGACCGCCGGCGCCGATCACGTGCGCGAGGAGCTCTGCGACGAGGCGATTCGCCTCGGCAAGCTCCTCGCCGTGCTCATGCCGGACGAGCCGGAGGTGCTCGGACTGCTCGCGCTGATGCTCTTCCAGGACTCCCGCCGGGCGGCGCGGGTCGGAGCCGACGGCGAGCTCGTGCTCCTCGAGGACCAGGATCGCTCGCTCTGGAATCCCGACCGGGTCGACGAGGGGCGGCGAATGCTCGAGCGCGCCGCGTCGCTTCGGCGCCCGGGGCCGTATCAGCTCCAGGCGGCGATCGCGGCTTCGCACGCGCAGGAACGCCCGTGGAGCGAGGTGGTCGTCCTCTACGACCGGCTCGCGGAGATCGATCCGTCCCCCGTGATCCGGCTGAACCGTGCGGTCGCGGTCGCGCTCTCCGGTCGTGTGGACGAAGGTCTTGTCCTGCTGGACGAGATCGAGGGGCTCGACGGTTACCACCTCCTGCACGCTGCCCGAGCGGATCTCTTCCGCCGCCTCGACCGGCGTGACGAGGCAGCCGCCTCGTACCGTCGCGCCCTCGAGATGACGGGGAACGAGGCTGAGCGGCGCTATCTCGAGGGTCGCCTACTCGAAGTGTCGTAGCGCCAGCTCGACGGCTTCCACGGGCGTTCTTGCCCAGACGACTCCGTCGACCTCCGGAGCTCCCTCGAGCGCCACGACGGGGCGCCCGAGACGTAGGGCAAAGGCCATCTCGGCGAGCGTGCCGTAGCTACCGCCAACCGTGACCACGGCATCCCCGGAAGCGGCGACTGCGAGGTTCCGCGCGTGGCCGATCCCGGTCACGACGACGTGGTCGGCCCACGGGTTCGCCGCCCCTCGATCCTCGCCGGGGAGGATCGCGATCGTCGCACCGCCGGCCGCCTTCGCGCCGCGATGAGCCGCCGTCATCACCTCACCGAGGCCGCCCGTCACGACCGTGCAGCCGCGTTCCGCGAGCAGCCGCCCGACTTCCTCTGCGGCGTCTTCCCACTCCGCGCCGCTCCCGATCACCGACACCTGGCGCGCCACGTGGTAAGCATGACGCGTGGAGCGACGGGAGGCACGCGGCGGGACGCTGATCCTCGGCGGCGGGTTCGCGGGAAGCTACGTCGCGCGGCTGCTCGGGAAGCGCGGCGCGACCATCGTCTCTCCCGAGAACTACATGCTCTACACGCCGCTCCTTCCCGAAGCGGGTGCCGGCACCCTCGAGCCGCGTCATGTCGTCGTGCCGCTCCGGCAGATGTGTCCGCACACGGAACTCCTGCTCGGACGTGCGACCGGGCTGGACGAGGAGCGCAGGGCCGTCGTGGCCGACACGCTCGCAGGGACGTGCGAGATCGCGTACGAGCGGCTCGTGGTCGCCCTCGGCGCGGTCACGCGCTTTCTCCCGGTCCCCGGGCTTCAGGAGCACGGCATCGGGTTCAAGGACCTGGCGGACGCCATCGCCCTCCGCAACCGACTCCTGCAGCAGCTCGAGCGCGCAGCCATTCATCCGGACGTCGCCGAGGAGCTCGGCTTCGTCTTCGTCGGGGCGGGCTACGCGGGAGTCGAGGCGCTCGCAGAGCTGAACGACCTCGCGCACGCGGCGCTCCGGTTCTACCCGAACCTCCGGAATGTTCCGCAGCGATGGGTTCTGGTGGATGCGGCTCCGAAGATCCTTCCTGAGATCCCGCGGCGGCTCGGTGAGTACGCGGCGCGGCACCTGGAGCGTCGCGGTGTCGAGATCCACGTCTCGACGACGCTCGAGTCGTACAACGGCCGCGAGGCCGTGCTCTCGAACGGGACCCGCGTGCCCGCGCGAACGCTCGTGTGGTCGGCCGGCGTGCGTCCCCACCCGCTTCTCGCCGAGCTCGGGCTTCCGCTCGACGAGCGCGGACACGTGCTGATCGACGAGCTGCTGCGCGTACAGGGCCGCGGGAACGTGTGGGCGCTCGGCGATTGCGCGGCTGTCCCGAACTGCCGCACGCCTGGCCACCTCGACCCGCCGACCTGCCAGCACGCGCTCCGGCAGGCACGGCGGCTCGTGAAGAACGTCGTGGGCTCCCCGAAGCCGTATGGCTACCGCATGCTCGGCCAGGTGGCGACGCTCGGGTACCACAAAGGGATTGCCGAGATCCCGGGGATGCGCCTCCGTGGCTTCCCAGGTTGGTGGGTCGCCCGCACGTACCACCTGTACCAGCTCCCGCTCCTCTCACGGAAGCTGCGCGTCGTCCTCGACTGGACGGTCGCGCTCTTCTTCCGGCGAGACGTCGTCGAGCTGTCCGTGCTCGGCCACCCGCGGCGGCTCGGCGAGTAGGTTCAGCGGAGGACTCGAAGCGCCTTCGCCAGCGACTGCTTGCCGCCGAGGGCCCCTGCGAACAGATCGCCGTCACGCGCGACCCGGTCGAGCACGACGTCCATCGTGAACGTCACCGGATCGAGACCGGAAGCCACTTCCTCCCAGCGCAGCGGTGTGGAGACGGGCGCACCCGCGCGCGGTCGCACGGAGTAGACCGAAGCGTTGGTCTTCCCCGGCCCGTTCTGGTTCGCGTCCACGAGAACTCCGCGGCGCTTCTCCTTCGCCCACTCCGTGGTGACGAGTCCCGGATGCGCCCGGGCCAGCGCGCCCGCGACGATGCTCGCGAACTCCCGCGCAGCGGCGAACGAATGACGCCGCGCGATCGGCACGAGAATGTGGATGCCCCGCGAGCCCGAAGTCTTGGGGAAGCTCTCGAGCTCGAGGAGGTCGAGCGTCTGTCTGACCAGCGTCGCGACCTCGACGACCTCCTCGAAACCGGCTCCGTCGGACGGGTCGAGGTCGAACATGACCCAGTCCGGGCGTTCCGGGCGGTCGGCGCGTGACGCCCAGGTATGCAGGTCGATGCAGCCCATGTTCGCCATCCAGAGGAGCGCGAGCTCGTGGTCGACGAGGGCGTATTCGATCGTCTTCTTCTCTCCTTCGCGCGTGGAGGCCGGAAACGGCACGCGCTCGATCCACGAGGGCATGTGCGAGGGCGCCTGCTTCTGGAAGAAGTGCTTCCCCTCCCAGCCGTCGGGGTAGCGCTTCATTGTGAACGGCCGGCCGCGGAGGTGCGGCACGAGCACGTCGGCGATATCGCGGTAGTACGCGACCAGATCGCCTTTCGTGATCCCCTCCTCCGGCCAGAACGGCTTGTCCAGGTTCGAGAGCCGGAGCTCGCGGCGTCCTGCCTTCAGGACCGCCGGGACCGGCGTCCGCTCACGGCGGACCTCCGCGGCCGGCTTGTCGTCGCGCAACCCGAGGTACACCGGAGCGCGCAGGCGGCCTTCCCGTGTCCACTCTGCGAACTCCACCTGCGCAACGAGCCGTGGATCCACCCACACGACGTCTGAACGACGAACGCGAGCCATGCGCGGAGCCTTGGCAAACGGCGGATCCGAGCGCTCGAGAGGCTTCAGGAGCGCGAGCAGGCGGGTGATCTCGCCGTCGCTGAACCCGGTTCCCACGTTCCCGACCCACCGGAGGCCGCCCGCCTCGTGCACCCCGACGACGAGTGCGCCGAAGCCGCCTGCGCGGCGCCCCTGGCCGCGGGTATACCCGGCGACGACCACCTCCTGACCTCGCCGGACCTTCACCTTGTGCCACTCGGTACTGCGTCGACCGGGCCGATAGCGAGAGTCGACGCGCTTGGCGACGACACCCTCGAGCCCCTGCTCGCGTGCTGCCGCCAAGAGCGCCTCGCCGTCCTCGAACTGAGGCGAGAGGAGCGCGTGCCCACTCGCATCGATCAAGCGTTCCAACTGCTTCCTCCGTTCGACGAGAGGTAGGTCGATAACCGGCTCCGAGTCGAGCTCGAGGACGTCGAAGAACACGACGACCAGCGTCCCCGCTCCCTCCTGCAGCAGCGAGAATCGCGAACGTCCACGCTCGTCGAGCGCACAGATCTCGCCGTCCAGTACGGCGTCCGCAGAGCGGATCCCGGCGCGCACGGATCGAGCGAGGTCGCGAAAGCGGTCGGTGAGATCGTTGCCGTTGCGGCTCGTGAAGGTGATCTCTCCGCTGGACATTCTCACGATGGCACGAAAGCCGTCCCACTTCGGCTCGTACACCCAGCCGGCGCTCGTCGGGAGCGTCTCCGACGACGTCGCGAGCATCGGCGCGTACCTCGCATCTCCCGCCGCCACGACGTCCTTCCGGAGGAGAAGCCAGTTCTTGGGATCGCCGTCCAGATGGGCCGGCACGAGCGCCCAGGCCCCGTCCAGCCGCCTGCCGTGAAGCCGGAATGTCAGCCCGCCGTCTGGCTTCTCCTCCACGAGCTCGTACGTGCCGCGATCCCAGATCTCCACCGTCCCGGCGCCGTACTGACCGGCCGGAATCGTCCCCTCGAAATCCGCGTACTCGAGCGGGTGATCCTCGACGTGGACAGCGAGATGCCGCTCGCCTCGTCGAAGCGGGATGCCTTTGGGAATCGCCCAACTTGCGAGCGCGCCGCCTCGCTCGAGCCGGAAGTCGTAGTGGAGACGGCGCGCATCGTGTCGCTGCACTACGAATCGCGGGCGGTCGCTCGGCGTGTGCGTTCGCCCGAAGGGCTCCGGAGTCTTGTCACGGCTGCGCCGCCGGCGGTACTCGTCCAGGCTCACCTGTGGATTGTCGCCTGAAGCGCAACGCTTTCTTTACCAAGAGGCTGCTAAATGGATCTTCTCCCTGCTCAGAAGGCTTTCAGCGGCAGGGGATAAGCCTGTGGAACGTGTGGAAAGCGCGGAGCGCTTACGCCGACGTCAGGATGCCCATCACCCGGTACTTGGCGCGCCGTTGCCGTCGTCGCTCGCCGGGATCGAGTGACTCGACCTCCTCGAGGGCCCCCAGGATGCCGTGCTCGAGGAGCTTTGCGGCTGCATCCGGGTCCGTATGCGCGCCGCCTTCCGGCTCGGCGACGATGGCGTCTATCACCCCGAGCTCGAGGCAGTGCGCGGCGTCGGGCTTGAACGCGGCAGCAGCCTTCCGCGCCTCCGCGGCGTCGCGCCAGAGGATCGCGGCGCAGCCTTCGGGCGAGATCACGGAGTAGATCGCGTGCTCTTGCATCAGAACGCGGTCGGCGACTGCGACTGCGACCGCGCCGCCTGAGCCTCCCTCGCCGATGATGCAGGCGATCGTGGGGACTGATAGACGGGCCATCGCGGCCTGTGAGCGCGCTATCGCGCCTCCCTGACCATGTTGCTCTGCGGCGACGCCGGGATACGCGCCGGGCGTGTCGACCAGGGTGACGACCGGGAACCCGTGGCGATCGGCAAGAGCCATCGCGCGCATGGCCTTCCGGTAGCCCTCGGGGTACGCCATGCCGAAGTTGCGCTTCGTCCGCTCCTTGAGGTCACGCCCTTTCTGATGGCCGATGAGAACGACCGTGCGGCCGGCAAGCCTGCCCAGACCGGTGACGAGCGCGAGGTCGTCGGCTCGCCCGCGATCGCCGTGGAGCTCGAAGAAGTCGTCGAGGATCCGCTCCACGTAGTCAAGCGTGTACGGCCGATCCTGGTGTCGCGCCAGCTCGACGGACTGCCAGATGTCCTCTGCGCTCGGCTCGGAGCGCAGGCGGTCGAGCTGGTCTTGGAGCCGCCCCAGCTCACCGCTCAGCTTCGCGCCGCGCAGGAGCTTCATGCCGCCGAGCTTACTGAGCCGCTCGCGCAGCCGCATTTCCGCTTCGCTCGGCACTGCCTAGGGCTTCCCGAAAAGGCGAAGTAGCCGTGCCAGCGTGGGCCGGAGCTCGGGGCGCGTGACGATGGCGTCGAGATGGCCGAAGCGGAAGTTCGACTCTGCCAGCCCGAAGTCGTCGGGGAGCTTCTCGCGCGTCGTCTGCGCGACGACTCGGGGCCCGGCGAACGACATCAGCGCACCCGGCTCGGCCAGCACGACGTCTCCCAGGCTCGCGTAGCTCGCGAGCACGCCGCCCGTCGTCGGATGGGTCAGGACCGAGAGGAGCGCACCGCCCGCCTCGTGCAGCTCCTCGATCGCGCAGACGGTCTTCGGAAGCTGCATCAGAGCCAGGATTCCCTCCTGCATCCTCGCGCCGCCGGACGCGGAGACCGAGACGAGCGGTGTGCTCGCGGCGACAGCGCTCTCGCATGCGCGCGCAAACTTCTCCCCCACCACGCTTCCCATGGAGCCGCCCATGAAGGCGAAGTCCATGACGGCGAGTCGGCACTCCTCATCCTCGATCGTGGCTGCCCCGCAGACGATCGCGTCTCCGAGGCCGGTGGCAACCTCAGCTTCCGCAAGACGCTCGGTGTACGGGCGGACATCGAAGAAGCCGAGCGGATCTGCCGAGCGAAGGTCGGCGTCCTCCTCGATGAACGACCCGGGGTCGGCGAGCTGGGCGATCCGCTCGCGCGCGCGAACGGGGAAGTGATGACCGCATTGGGGGCAGACGCGGAGACTCTTCACGAGCTCCTCGTCGCGGTAGTGGGAGCCGCAGCCGGGGCACGTGTTCGGATGGACCTTGCCCTGCGTGGGCTCGTCCGCGCGCTTGCTCTCGATCTCGACATCGACGCGACCCTGCCCGGAAGACATGGGCTGGATCTTATGCGGGGTCGGACCCCGCCCGTCCGCTCGGGGTCAGACCCCACGGGTCTGACCCCTACAAGCCCGCCGCAGCCAGCAGACGAGTGATCACGAAGACGTTTCGCTCGGAGGCACGGAACCCGGTCACACCGACCCCGGCGATCACGGCGCGCTCTCTCGCTTCGCGCAGGACCGCCTCGATCCCCTCGACGCTGGCGCCCTCGGGCTCGACCATGAAGACGTCTGCGTCGCTTGGGTCGAGCACGTCGAGATCCAGCGCAACGTAGGCCGCGTCGGCGTCGGCGAGCGCCCGCTTCAGGGAGCTGTCGATCCCGGTCTCTGCGAGAAAGTCGGTCTCGCCTGGATCGAGGTTGCGCGCACCGACGAGCGCGACGTCGCCGGCCGCCACCGTGCCGTCGTCGATGAGCATGCGCAGCGGCATTCCCCAGAGGTTCCCGGAAGGTGAGGTCTCGGGCGTATTGAGATCTCCGTGCGCGTCGATCCACACGACGGCGAGACTCTCGACACGCTGCGCCAGTCCGCGTACCGCTCCGACGTGCGCACAGCAGCACCCCCCGAGGACGACCGGCTTTGCGGGAAGCACGGCGGCGAGCGCCTCGTTCTGCTCTTCGAGCGTGTCGCGCTCGACGACGCCGACCTCCGGATACGGAATCGGAAGAGCAGCTCCCTCTGCCATAGCCTCGCCGCCAGAGCCCCACGCCCGTGGAACGCGAACGAGTCCGGCGGCGAACGACCGGCCGCAGGCGTGGCATTCGTACCCGTCGCCGAGGGCCACAGCGGTGAACGTGCGGCAATCGGGGCAGCGGGCGCGCAGCGAACTCAGACGATCACCTTCTGCACGAACCGGTGCGCCAGTCCTCGTACGGCTCCGCGATGGGCTCCCACGAGCCCTGGAGCGTCTCCCGGTGCATCTCGTGGAAGACACGTTCGCTCATCCCGGTACGAGCTCGTCGAGCGCGTCAGCCAGGCGGGCGACGTCCGACAGCGTCCTCGCAGGGCGCGGATCGGCCGGCTCACCCAACCGGTTGATCCAGATCGACGGAATCCGAAGCTCAGCCGCGGGCGCGATGTCGTGAAAGAGACTCTGCGCGACATGAACGTGACCGGCCGGATCGGCGTTCGTCCGCTCCCGAAAGACCTCCCAATGCCGGTGCGCCGGCTTGTACGAACCGATCTCACCGGCGACGATGGCCATCTCGAAGGGGACCCCGAGGGCCTCCATCGACGCGTCGATCAGGTCGCGATCGGTGTTGGAGAGGATCGCGAGCAGCCAGCCGCGTTCACGCGCTTCCGTGAGCCCTGGCCGAGCGTCCTCGAACACGGGCCAGGAGGGCAGAGAGCGTGCGAGTGCGCTCGCCTCACCCTCCGGCAGCGTGAGCCCCGTCTCGGCGGCCAGACGCTCGAGTGCGATCGTCAATACCTCGCGATACGACGAACCCGGCTTCGCCGCCTGGATCTTCGGCTCGAGCTCGTGGTAGCGAGTGAGAAGGTCGTCGGCACGCTCGATCCCGAAGAGCTTCTCGAGCTCCGCGCGAATGCCGCCGTTCCAGTCGACCAGCGTCCCGTAGCAGTCGAAGGTCGCCCACCGCTCCACACCACAAGCCTAATCTCCCGGTGCTCGAGACTTGCGAGCTGATGGCCAGGCGCCGACGCTCGCGGACGGGCATCGGTTTGGCCTATGCCCCCTCGGCCCAGCGGCGGAACACGACGCACGCGTTGTGCCCGCCGAAACCGAACGAGTTCGAGACCCCGATCTCGATCTCCTGCGGCCGGGCCTCGTTCGGGATGTAGTCGAGGTCGCACGTGGGGTCGGGCGTCTCGTAGTTGATCGTCGGAGGAAGCATGCCCCGCTGTATGGCAAAGATCGTGAAGATCGCCTCCACCGCGCCGGCTGCGCCGAGGCAATGGCCCGTCGCGCCCTTCGTCGAGGAGACCGGCGTTCGGTATGCCCCTTCCTCGCCGAGTGCGAGCTTGAGCACGCGCGTCTCGGCGGAGTCCCCGAGCGGCGTCGACGTCCCGTGCGCGTTCACGTACCCCACCTCTTCGGATGAGATCCCCGCGTCGGCAAACGCCATCTTCATGGCACGTGCGGGGTTCGAGCCACTCGGATCAGGCTCGGTCACGTGAGTTGCATCCGAGGACAAGCCGTAACCGAGCACCTCGGCATAGATCTTCGCCCCCCGCGTCCGCGCGTGCTCGAGCTCCTCGAGCACGAGCATCGCGCCGGCCTCGCCCATGACGAAGCCGTCACGACCGGAATCGAAGGGTCGTGAACCCGCCTTCGGATCGTCGTTGCGCTGCGAGAGCGCCCGCATCGCCGTGAAGCCCGCGATGCCGACGCGGGTGACCGGCGCCTCCGTGCCCCCGCAGAGCATGACCTCCGCGCGGCCCAGCCGGATGGCGTCGAGCCCGTCGCCGATTGCCATATTCGACGCCGCGCAGGCGGTGCACTCGGCGGCCAACGGGCCCTGCGCACCGAGCTCCATCGAGACCCAGGCGGCGGCCATGTTGGGGATGATCTGGACAATCGCGAACGGACTCGTCCGGTCCGGCCCGCGCTCGAGCAGGCTCTGGAGGCAGTCCTCGAACGCATGGAGGCCACCGATGCCGGTGGCCACGGCCGCGCCGACGCGATCAGGCTCGGACGCGATCGAGATCCCGCTGTCCACTTCCGCCATGCGCGCCGCGGAAAGCGCCAGCTGCGAGAACCTGTCCATCCGTCGCGCCTGCTTGCGGTCGATCCAGATCGTGGGGTCGAAGTCCTTGAGCTCACACGCGAAGCGCACGCTGTAGTCAGTGGTGTCGAAGTGCGTGATCGGGCCTGCCCCGGACTCGCCCGCGACGAGGCTCGACCATGTCGACTCGGAGTCGTTTCCGAGCGGGGTCACCATCCCCACCCCGGTAATGACGACCCGGCGTCTTCCGTTCTGCGCTGTTTCGATCATGTGGCTACATCCCGAGGCCGCCGTCCACCAGGAGCACTCCGCCCGTGATGAACGACGCTTCCTCGGAGCACAAGAACCGTACCGCCCCCGCCACGTCCTCCGGATCGCCAAGACGGCCCAGTGGCGTGTTCTGCAGCATTGCGGCAGTCGCGTCCTCCGGAAGGACGTCCGTGAGCTGCGTCTTGACGTAGCCCGGGACGACGACGTTCGCGCGCACGTTCCGGCTGCCGAGCTCCCGGGCCAGCGCCTTCGTGAATCCGATGATCCCGGCCTTGGACGCCGCGTAGTTGGTCTGACCCCAGTTCCCGTGGATACCGACGATCGAGGAGATGTTCACGACGGCACCTGAGCGCTTCTTCATCATCCCGCGAGCCGCAGCCCTGCAGGTGTAGAAGCACGAGGCGAGGTTCGTGTCGATGACCGTGTTCCAGTCGTCGTCGGACATCCGGACCAGCAGGCCGTCGCGTGTGACGCCGGCGTTGTTGACCAGGATGTCGAGGTCTCCCGCGGACTCGACGAGCGCGCGTGCGGACTCGGGATCCGAGACGTCCGCCTGCACAGGCCGAGCGCCGATCGCGGCGGCGAGCGCCTCGGCCTCGTCGGCCCCCGTGCGATAGGACAGGACGACGTCAGCGCCGGCGGCAGCCAGCTCCGTGGCAATGGCGCGGCCGATTCCGCGCGAGGCGCCCGTCACCAGCGCGTTCTTGCCCTCGAGGGAGCAGAACGCGGACGTCACCGCGCAAGCGCTTCCTGCGCGTGTTCCAGGCTCTCGATCGTGTTGACCGACATCGTCTTGACGCCGCGGTCGATGCGCTTCACGAGTCCGGAGAGGACGTTGCCCGGCCCGACTTCCACGAACGTCGTCGCTCCGCTGCGGACGAGCTCGGTCGCAGCCTGCGTGAACCGCACCGGCGCGGTCAGCTGATCGACGAGAAGCGCGGCGAGCTTCTGTGCCGGCTCGACCTTGGCGGTCACCGTCGACATGAACGGGGCGAGCGGCTCGGTGAAGCGCACGCGATCGAGCGCAGGGCGGAGCCGGTCCGCTGCTCGAGCGACGAGTGGGCTGTGGAACGCGCCCGAGACCTTGAGCCGCACGGCTCGTCGAGCGCCGAGGCTCTCGGCCTCGGCGCAGCACTCCTCGACCGCCTCATGCTCGCCCGAGATCACGATCTGGCCCGGGCAGTTGTAGTTCGCGGGCCACACGCCCACGATTCTCCTGCAGAGCTTCTCGACCTCGTCGTCGGCCAGTCCGAGGATCGCCGCCATCGCACCGGGACGTTGACGGGCTGCCTCCGCCATGGCGAGACCGCGCTCACGAACGAGTCCGATCGCGGCACCGGTCTCCAGCGAGCCGGCCGCAGCCAGCGCCGCGAACTCCCCAACCGAGTGGCCGACGACGATGTCCGGCTCGAGACCTCGCTCCCGCATCGCCGCGAGGATCGCCAGGCTCGTCGCGACGAGCGCCGGCTGTTGCACCTCCGTCTCGACAAGATCCTCGAGGGGCGTCTCGAAGCAGAGATGCTCGAGATCGAGGCCCGATGCCTCCGAGCCTATGCGGTACACCTCTCTGGCGACGGGGAACGCCTGGGCGATCTCCCTGCCCATGCCCATCTCGAGCGATCCCTGGCCGGGAAAGCAGAATGCGACCTTGCTCATCGGGGCCTCCCGTTCGTCCATTCGATCAGAGCCGAGCCCCACGTGAGCCCCGCTCCCATGCCGGTCATCAGGACCAGTGCTCCGTCGCGCAGCCGTCCCTCGGCCCGCGCGTCGGTGAGCGCAAGCGGGATCGAGCCTGACGAGGTGTTGCCGTAGCGGTCGACGTTCACGATGGTCTTCTCCGGGGGAATCCCGAGCTTAGCGACCGCGTAGTCGATGATCCGCTTGTTGGCCTGGTGAGGGATGTACACGTCGACGTCTCCGACCGTCTTGCCACACTCGGACAGGATCTGCTCCGCGGAGTAGACCATGATCCGGGTCGCGAACTTGAAGACCGCGCGGCCGTTCATCTTGAGCAGCGCAGCCGGATTCTCGAACTTCCTCGATCCCGAGCCTGGATACCAGAGATTCTCGCCTCCGCCGCCGTCCGCGCCGAGCTCGAACCCGAGGAACCCACCGTGCTCGACCGGCTCCATCACGACCGCTCCGGCGCCGTCGCCGAAGAGCACGAGCGTCGAGCGGTCGTCCCAGTCGAGGATCTTGGAAAGCACATCCCCGCCGACGACAAGGGCGCGCTTCGAGAGACCCGCTGCGAGCATGGCGTAGGCCTGGGCAATGGCGTAGACGAACCCTGTGCACCCGGCGAGGAGGTCGTACGCCGCCGCCTTCGGCATCCCGAGCGCGTCTGCGAGGAGCGCCGAGGACGTCGGGAACATCATGTCCGGGGTGACCGTCGCGCAGATCAAGAGGTCGATATCGGCGGCGTCCACCCCCGCGTCCGCGAGCGCAGCCGTGGCGGCGGGGAGAGCGATGTCGGTCAGAGCCTCGTCGTCCGCCGCGATCCGGCGCTCGCGGATTCCCGTCCGCTCATAGATCCATTCGTCCGACGTCTCGACGATCTGCGCGAGCTCCTCGTTCGTCATCACACGCTCCGGGACGTGCGTGCCGAGCCCGGTGATGCCGATCCGAACCCCTGTCGTCGCTCCGATCAACGCTAGCGCTCCACTGCGAACGTGAGGGTGCCGCGTGCGGCTAGCTCGTCCCCGACGTGCGCCGTCGCCTTGCCCCGCCCGATCGGGCCCCGAACCGTGTCGATCTCGCAGACCAGCGTCAGCGTGTCGCCGGGCTGCACGATCCGCTTGAACCGACAGTCGTCGATGCCCGCGAAGAACGCGATCTTGCCGCGGTTCTCCTCCTGGATCAGAACAGCCACCGCGCCTGCCTGCGCCATTGCCTCCACGATCAGCACGCCGGGCATCACCGGACGCTCCGGGAAGTGGCCGGGAAACCACCAATCGTCCGCTCGGACCCCTCGACGCGCCACGACGCGCCGCCCCGGCTCGAGCTCCGTCACCTCGTCGATGAGGAGAAACGGCTCTCGGTGCGGCAGGATCGATTCGATGACGTCCCGACCGAACGGAACCACAGGCGGCTGCACGGCGCGAGTCTACTGGCCGGATCCGGAGGCACTGGCTCGCGTCACCCGCACAACCGGCCCGCTCGCATTCCCGGCAGCGTCCCACGCGACAACGCGCACCCGACTCGCCGAAGCGGCCCACGGGATGCGGACGACCCCGGCGCGCTTCACCTCGCGTCTCAGCGCCTGTCCGTCAATGAGGAGCGTCAGCATCACCGGCTCGCTCACCTCGATGCGCAGCGGCCGGCCGGGGAGAATTCGCACGCTGGGAGCGACCGTGTCGGAGGCGAAGGGGACGGCGTACGAGATCCCTCCGACCCCGTCCTGGGCCTCGACGACGGCCTCGTAGCTTCCGTCCCGGAGCGTGCCGGAGCTCCGAACGCCGTCCCACACGAAGCGTTGAACGCCGGGGAAGAAGCTCGCGAGGAGAGGGCTCGCGACCCAGCGGCCGTCGCGCTCGATGCGAATCCGGACATCGGCAGCCGCCGCGAGCGAGAACGTCACGAAGAGCCGGTCCCGCCTGCCGTCGCCGTTCGGTGAGAACACGGCTGGTGCAGCAGTCACGACACCGAGGGTGCGGTTCACGGTGAGCGGGACGACGCTCTCGACGGAAGCGCCTGCGGCGGTCCGCGCCGTCACGACAACGCTGTACCGGCCGTCGGCAAGGCCGGCGCCGTCGAGCACGACGGTGTGCTGGCCGGCTCCTGTCCAGACGCGGTCGACAACCGTCGCCACGATGCCCCCCACCGAGTCGACGATCTCGACCGTCACATTGGCCGAAGCAGAGATCCGGTAGCTCAGGAGCGTCGTGTCGGCCTGCTCGTCGCCGTTCGGGCTGATGGCCTCCGGGTCCACGGCCGCGCCTTCGATCGCGAGCGGGACCGCGGCGCTTCCGGCCCGCAGGACCCCCGTCGCGGGGTGGGCGTCCCCGGCGTTGATCGTCCACGTGTAGCTCCCCGGCGCGGAGGAGGCCGATTCCCACGTCCAATCGACCGTGCTGTCCGCTCCAGCTCCTCGCGCGACCTCGGCACCAGTGGCTGTCGAGACGACGACCGACCACTCCTGGGCGGTTGACAGCCGGGCGCGGAACCGAATGGCACTGCCGACCACCTCGACCTTCGGCTCGAATATCTTCGAGCCGCCGATCCCGCGCGCCGTCGCGGCGAGTGAGCCCAGCCGCGCGTAGAGGGCGTCGCCCGGGCACTCGGTGAACCCCGTGTCGCGATGACCGGAGACGGAGCTGAGCAACACGGGGATGCCGGTGGCGAAGCGCTCGTTCCCACCCGAGATGAACGACAGGAACGCAGTCGGGTCGACATGCGCCAGGTCGAGGCGCCAGGCAAGGAGCCGCGCGATCGCCTCCTGGGCCGCGGCAGACGGGGTCGTGGTCCCGTACGTGCCGAGCAGCGCGATCCCGACCGACCCCGTGTTGAAGCCCTGTGCGTGGGCGCCGACGACATTCCGATCCATGCCCCCGAACCGCCCCTCGTACACGGTGCCGAAGCGATCGACGAGGAAGTTGTAGCCGATGTCGTTCCAGCCGTTCCCCTGCACGTGGTAGAGCTGGATCCCCTTGACGATCGCCGCCGCCTCCGCCCGCGTGTAGTCGTTTCGCCCAGCGGTGTGGTGGACGATCGCGAAGCGCAGATCGGCAGCATAGCTCGGCGACCCGCGACGAATCGACTCGTCAGCTCCCCACGACAGCCGGGGCACGATCGTCGGCATCCCGGCCACGGCCGGCGCGCGATAGGGGACACGTAGCTCGGGGCTCCAGACGAGATATGCGCGAACGCGCGACACGTCTCCCAAGGCCCGCACCTCGATCCGGTCGGAGGGACCAACCCACCAGGGATTGCCGATCCTCCAGCCGGCTCTCCCCGCCTCGCGCGAGCCCGAGTCTGGGCCGTCCTCGTCCTCAGGGGCAGCCGCGCGCCACCCGCTCCAGCGACCGTCCACCGAGCGGGTCCGAAACACGACGCGGCCGGGGCCGCGCCAATGCACGCCTGCAAGTGTGAAGCGCTCCTCCGTCGAGCGTGACGCGAAGACGTCAGGCGCGGTCTGGCGCAGCTCCACCGCCGTGAGGCCCGGCGGTGCTGCAGCGAGCGCTGCCTGCGCGACGGCGGCGACCGCGGCAAGGAAGGGTACGAGGACGAGAAGGCGGAGCATGGTTGCCAGGGTGGCCCCTACGCCGTTCGCGGGCAAGGGGGCGAAACCCTGCGTTGATAGAATGTTTACACCGGTGTGGAGCCGCTCTTTGCGGGGATTTCTACTCGCGCTCGCCGTTCTCCCGCTTCTCGCCCCATCTCTGGCAAGCGGGCAGGACAGCGAGTCGCGCGTTCTCGCTGTTCATCTCGACAACGACATCAACCCGGTCACACAGGAGTACATCGAGAACGCGGTCGACCGGGCCGAGGAAGAGGATCTCGCGGCGGTCGTGCTCGTCCTGGATACCCCGGGCGGGCTGGCGTCGTCGATGCGCGGGATCGTGAAACGGTTTCTCGCGTCTACGGTGCCGGTGGTCGTCTACGTCTCTCCGCCCGGCTCGAGCGCCGACTCCGCGGGCGCCGTGATCGCGATGGCGGCCGACGTCGCCGCGATGGCGCCGCAGACGAACATCGGCTCGTCGACGCCGATCTCGCTCGGAGGCGAGGACATCTCGAAGGATCTGCGGCGCAAGATCGTGAACGACGCCGCCGCGTACGTCGGCGAGCTCGCACGCGAGCACGACCGGAACGTCGTCGCTGCTCGCAAGATGGTCACCGAGGCGGCGAACTACGGCGCACGGGACGCGAAGGAGATCGGGCTCGTCGAGGTGATCGCGCCGACGCTTCCCGCTCTCCTGAACGAGGTCGACGGGATGAAGACCGTCCCCAAAGGGTTGGTGCTCGACACCGCGGGCGCGCAGATCGAGAACGTCGAGATGAGCTTCTGGCAGCGCGCGAGAGACTTCCTCGTCGACCCGAATCTGATCGCGCTGATGCTCTCGATCGGCCTCATCGGGATCGTGGTCGAGCTCTGGAACCCAGGGCTCATCTTCCCGGGTACCGTGGGCGCGATCTCGCTGATCCTGGGCCTCTACGGCCTGCAGGTGCTGCCCGTCTCCCTCGCCGGGCTCCTGCTCATGATCCTGGCCGCGGCGTTCTTCGTCGCCGAGGCGTTCGTGCCGACGCACGGGGCCCTGACCGTGGCCGGCGCCGTGACGTTCGTCCTCGGTGCGCTCATGCTCTTCGACCCGGCCGGAGACGCGTACCAGGTGTCCCTCCCGGTCGCCATCGGGATCGCGGGCAGTCTCGCGCTCCTCCTGGGCATCGCGCTGACCCGAGTCGTGAGCACTTCACGTCGTCCGGCGGCAGTCGGAGTCGAGGGCCTCGTTGGACATGAAGCCGTCGTCCGGCGCAACGGGATGATCCGGATCAACGGCGAGCTCTGGCGAGCACGTGCCAGTGACAACTCCCCCCTCGTCCCCGGCAACCACGTCCGGGTAGAGAAGATCGATGACGACTTGCGCCTCGTCGTAGGATCCATGGCGTCACCCGAACCGAAGGAGCAGAGCTGATGGACGTGTCCGCAGGCCTGATCGTTCTCGTCGCAGCGCTCGTCATCGTCGTCCTGTTCCTCTTCGCGGCGGTCAAGATCGCCCGCGAGTACGAGCGAGGCGTCATCTTCCGTCTCGGGCGCCTTCTGCCGGAGCCGAAAGGCCCCGGCCTGTTCCTGCTGATCCCGATCGTCGACCGCATGGTCAAGGTCGACCTGCGAACGGTGACGCTGAACGTCCCGCCGCAGGAGGTGATCACGAAGGACAACGTCCCTGTCCGCGTGAACGCCGTTGCGTACTTCCGGATCGTGGAACCGAACGCGGCCATCGTCCAGATCGAGAACTACATGGTCGCGACGTCGCAGATCGCGCAGACCACCCTCCGGTCGGTGCTCGGTCAGCACGTCCTCGACGAGTTGCTCTCGGAGCGGGACAAGATCAACGCGATCCTGCAGGCGATCATCGACGAGGCGACGGCTCCCTGGGGAATCAAGGTTTCGGTCGTCGAGGTCAAGGACGTCGAGATCCCGGCCTCGATGCAGCGCGCCATGGCGCGCCAGGCGGAGGCTGAGCGCGAGCGCCGCGCAAAGATCATCTCCGCCGAGGGCGAGTTCCAGGCGTCGGAGCGGCTCAAGGACGCGGCCGCGATCATGGCCCAGCAGCCGATCACCGTGCAGCTGCGCTACCTGCAGACGCTGCTCGAGATCGGAGCCTCGAACAACTCGACGATCGTCTTCCCGATCCCGATCGACCTGCTGACGGCGCTCTCGAACCTGGCGAGCCCGGAGAGCTCGTAGCTCAGGCTGGCGAGGCGCTCTCGGGAGTCTCGTCGTCTGCGTCGTCGTCCGAGCCGACAACCGGTGCGAGCGTGGCGACCTGCTCCCCCTCACGGAGGCGCATGACGATCACGCCCTGTGTGGAGCGCCCGGCACGGCGGATGCCGTCCACCGGGATCTTGATCACGGTGCCACCGTCCGAGATGAGCATGACCTGGTAGCCGTCGCGGACGATCCGGGCACCGGCGAGGCGGCCCTTGCTCTCGACCAGCTGTACCGTCTTCACGCCCATCGTCCCGCGGCCCTTCACCGGGTAGTCACCGACCCTTGTCCGCTTGCCGTAGCCGTTCTCGGTGACGACGAGGAGGTCGGCGTCGTCGTCCGCGATGTCGACCTCGATGACTTCGTCCCCGGCGCGGAGCTTCATGCCTGCGACGCCGGAGGTGTCGCGACCCATCGCCCGCGCCTGCTTGCCGTGGAAGCGAACCGCCTGACCGAGCCGGGAGACCATGAGCACGTCGTCCCCGTCACCGGCCAGCCGCACGCCGATGAGCTCGTCGTCCTCGCGCAGCTTGATGGCGATGATCCCGTCCGCCTTGAGCGGCGTGTTGTACACGCCAAACTCGGTCTTCTTGACGATTCCCTTCCGGGTCGCGAAGACGAGGTACTTGGCTTCCTCGAAGTTCCGCGTGGCGATGACGGCGCGTACGTACTCGTCCTGGCGGAACGGCAGGAGGTTCACGATCGCCCGGCCTTTCGACTGCCGTGAGCCGAGCGGCAACTCGTGGACCTTGAGCCGATACACCTTGCCGACGGTCGTGAAGAAGAGGATGTAGTCGTGCGTGGAGGCGACGAAGAGGTGCTCGATGTAGTCCTCGTCCTTCAGGTCCATCCCCATGACGCCGATGCCCCCTCGGCGCTGCTCGCGGTACGTCGTCACGGGTAGCCGCTTGATGTAGCCGGACTTGGTGATCGCGATCACCATGTCCTCCTCCGCGATCATGTCCTCGAGCTCGAGCTCGGTCTCGCCCGCCACGATCTCCGTGCGGCGTTCGTCCGTCTTCCCGTAGATCTCCTTGATCTCGAGCAGCTCCTCGCGGACGACCGCGTCGACTCGCGCGGGATCTCCCAGCAGCGCGCGCAGCTCCGCGATCCGCTCCTGGAGGTCGGCGTGCTCGTCCTCGACCCGCTTCCGCTCGAGACCGGTGAGAGCGCGGAGCCGGAGATCGAGGATCGCCTGCGCCTGGATCTCGGAGAGCTCGAAGCGCGCCATCAGCGCAGTGCGAGCAGAATCCGCGTCGTCGGCCGCACGGATCAGTGCGATGACCTCGTCGAGGTTGTCGAGCGCGATGAGGTAGCCCTCGAGCACGTGCGCACGGTCGACCGCCTTGCGCAGCTCGTACTTCGAGCGCCTGGTGACGACCTCGCGCTGGTAGTCGAGGTAGTGCTGAACGAGCTCGAGGAGCGACAGCGTGCGCGGGACGCCATCGACGAGCGCGACGGCGTTGTAGCCAAAGGTGGCCTGAAGCTGCGTGTGCTTGAAGAGCTTGTTCAGGACGACCTGGGGAATGGCCTCGCGTTTAAGGTCGATCTGGATCCGCATTCCCGACCGGTCCGAGTGGTCCTTGACGTCCGAGATCTCGCTCAGGACCTTGTCGTTCACGAGGTCGGCGATCTTCTTGATGACCCCCGAGTCGCCACCCTTCTTTACGCCATACGGAAGCTCGGTGACGATGACCGCGTTCTTCCCGCCGCGAAGCTCCTCGACGTGCGCTCGCGCGCGCATGACGATGCGACCGCGGCCGGTGCGGTAGGCATCTCGGACCCCCGACCGGCCGACGACGATCCCGCCGGTCGGGAAATCCGGGCCCTTGACGTGCTTCATCAGATCCTCGACGTTCGCGTCCGGCTTGTCGATCAGCTGCACGACCGCGTCGGCGATCTCCCCCAGCCGGTGCGGCGGCATGTTCGTCGCCATTCCGACGGCGATGCCCGCCGAGCCGTTGACGAGCAGGTTCGGGAAGCGGGAAGGAAGAACCGAGGGCTCGCGGCGCGACTCGTCGTAGTTCGGCGCGAAGTCGACCGTGTCCATGTCGATGTCGCGGAGCATCTCCGTCGCCAGTCGCGTGAGCCGGCATTCGGTGTACCTCATCGCAGCCGCCGGATAGTCGTCGATGTTCCCGAAGTTCCCCTGGCCGTCGACGAGCGGGTACCGCAGCGAGAACGGCTGCGCCATGCGGACGAGCGTGTCGTAGATCGACTGGTCGCCGTGCGGGTGGTAGTAGCCCATGACGTCACCCACGACGCGCGCGGACTTGAGCCTCGGTCTGTTGGGCTGCAGCCCCGCCTCGTGCATCGCGTAGAGGACCCGACGGTGCACCGGCTTAAGGCCGTCACGGGCATCCGGGAGCGCGCGCGCGACGATCACGCTCATCGCGTAGTCGAGGAAGCTCGAGCGCATCTCCTGCTCGAGCTCGCGCGATTCGATACGCCCCGAGCCGAGCGGCTCGGTCACGTCAGACATCGAGGAATCTCACGTCCCGCGCGTTCTGCTCGATGAAGGCGCGTCTCGGCTCGACTTGGTCACCCATCAGCGTCGAGAAGACGCGATCCGCGGCGGCGGCGTCCTCCACGTCGACGCGGATCAGGATGCGGTTCGTCGGGTTCATCGTCGTATCGGCGAGCTCCTCGGCGTCCATCTCGCCGAGACCCTTGAACCGGCTTACCTGGATGCCCTCCTTCGCGAGCTCCAGCGCCGCTTCACGGAGCTGTGCGAACGTCTCCACACGCCGGACCTTCTTGCCGAACGCGATCTCGAACGGCGGCCGCCCCACGATCTCCACAAGGCGTGCGTACGTCTTGCGGACGTTCGCATAGATCGGTGACGAGAGCAGGGTGCTGGGGACCACGACGCTCGATGCGGCACCGGTCTCGCGCTCGACGACCTTGACGTGCGTTCCCTCGTCGGAGGACTCGAGGATCGCCAGCTCGAACCCGTTCGGGTCACGGCTTGCAAGCGCGCCCTCGACGTTGTCGGCGACATCCGCCTCGACGAGCCTGTGGTCGACCACGAAGTTGGCCGCAGCGGCCCCGAAGTCCTCGCGCAGCCGCGAGACCCAGCCGTCGAACTCATGGAGCACGCGCAAGAAGCGCCCGTAGCGGGCCTCGGTCAGCGTCTGCTTCTCGCCCGCGCGGTCCGTGACCTCCATATCCTTGATCCGCTCCCGCGCCAGCAGGTCCTCGAGCTGCGACTCCTTCTCGACGTATCGCTGCTGGTTGCCCACCTTTACCCGATACAGCGGAGGGACGGCGATGAAGACGTGACCGCGGTCGACGAGCTCCTGCATCTGGCGGTAGAGGAACGTGAGGATCAACGTGCGGATGTGAGCGCCGTCGACATCGGCGTCGGTCATCACGATCACCCGGTGGTAGCGCAGCTTCGACGCGTCGAACTCCTCCCCGATCCCCGTCCCGATAGCAGTGACGATCGCCTGGATCTCCTCGTTGGAGAGGACCTTGTTGATGCGGTTCTTCTCGGCGTTGATCACCTTTCCCCGCAGAGGCAGGATCGCCTGGAAGCTGCGGTCGCGGGCGTCGACGGCTGACCCTCCCGCCGAGTTGCCCTCGACGAGGAAGAGCTCCGCGACCTCGGGGTCCGAGATCTGGCAGTCGGCGAGCTTCCCGGGCAGGGAGTTCGACTCGAGCGCGCTCTTCCGTCTCGTCAGCTCACGGGCCTTCCGTGCTGCGTGGCGTGCGCGAGCCGCCGATACGGCCTTGGTGATGATCTGCCGCGCCTCGGTCGGGTTCTCCTCGAGAAACTGGCCGAGCTGCTGGTTCACCGTCGTCTTCACGAGACCCTCGACCGGCGGGTTTCCGAGCTTCGTCTTCGTCTGGCCCTCGAACTGGGGGTTCCGGAGCTTCACCGAGAGGACCGCGGCGAGGCCTTCCCGGACATCCTCACCTTCGAGGTTCTCCTCCTTCTCCTTGAGAAGGCCCTTGTCCCGCGCGTAACGATTCAAGGTGCCCGTCAGCGCAGCCCTGAAGCCGGAAAGATGGGCGCCGCCCTCGGTCGTGTTGATGTTGTTCGCGAATGAGAAGACCGACTCGACGTACGAGCTGTTCCACTGCATGGCAACCTCGACCTGCCCGTCGTCGGTCGCTCCCTCGAAGTAGACGATGTGCTTGTGCACGGGGTCCTTCGACTCGTTCACGTGGGCGACGAAGTCGCGGATCCCGCCCTCGTAGTGAAACTCCTCGGTCTTGCCGCCGGCACGTTCGTCTCGCAAGACGATCCGCAGCCCCCGAGTCAGGAACGCGGTCTCGCGCAGGCGCTGGGACAGGGCCGAGGCGGCGAACTCGGTCTCGTCGAACACATCCGAATCGGGGAGGAACGCGATCGTCGTTCCCGACTCGTCCTTGGGGGCGACACCGACCGTCTGCATCTCTGTCGTCGGCTCCCCACGCGCGAACTCCTGGCGGTAGACCTTCCCGTCGCGGCGAACCTCGGCGACCAGCCACTCCGAGAGCGCGTTCACCACCGAGACGCCCACGCCGTGCAGGCCGCCCGAGACCTTGTAGCCCTCTCCCCCGAACTTCCCCCCTGCATGGAGCTTCGTCAGCACGACGGTGAGCGCGGGCAAGCCCTGCTCCTCGATCATATCGACCGGAATGCCGGCACCCGCGTCGACGACGGTCACGGAGTTGTCCGGGTGGATGGTCACGTCGACGAGGTCGTTGCGGCCTGCGAGCGCCTCGTCGACGGCGTTGTCGACCACCTCGTAGACGAGGTGGTGCAGGCCTCGGGATCCCGTCGAGCCGATGTACATGCCTGGACGCAGACGCACCGGCTCGAGGCCTTCGAGCACGGTGATGTCTTTTGCGGTGTAGGCTGCTTCGGCCATCAAAAAAGCCCTGCAAATTGCCATTTTGCGGGGCCGAGCAAGTGTATCAGAAACGGCGGCCGGAGCGGACCTTGGAAAGGCTCGCACGGGCGGCTCGCGCGACGAGCTCTCGGAGCCCGGGATCCTCGATCACAGACGCTGCGGATGCCGCCTCCGCCACGATCTCAGGGGGCACCGCAAGCGGTTGAGCCGAATGGCTCGAGTGTGCCTCGGAGGGCGCCCCGGGCTCCGGGACCGGACCGACCGCGAAGCGCAGCTTGGCCGGCGTATCCTCTCCGAGGATCGCCCCGAGCTGCTCCTGGATCTCGGGCGAGAGCCGGTCGAGCTCGAAGGCCCAGGTAGCCGAGGTCGTCGCCACGTGCAGGGTCCCGTCGCGGCCGATGCGGAGAGGCCAGGCATTCCGCGCCACGGTCTCGCCGACGGCCTGCGGCCATGCCGAGGTGACGGCCGCGAGCGGTATCGCGTCACGGCTCCCACCGCGGGCGAGCTCTCGCTCGATCTCCTTGCCGATTCGCTCCATCAGCCCCTCTGAACCCTGCCGTTCGAGATGACGAGAGCCTGCGCCGGCTCAGCGGGCAACGCCGCCGCGGCCGTCGCCGTGATGACCGTCTGGCTCCCTCTGACAACCATCGACGCAAGAGCGCGGCGACGCGTCTCGTCCAGCTCCGAGAGGACGTCGTCGAGTAGCACGAGCGGCGGTGAACCGACTCTGTCGGCGATCGCCTCCGCCTCCGCGAGGACGAGAGCGAGAACGGCGATGCGCTGCTCGCCCTGCGACCCGTAGCTCCGAAGCTCGCGTCCGCGGGTCGAGACCCCTAGGTCGTGCAGGTGCGGCCCGAAGCTCGTCAAGCCTCTCTCGAGATCTCGCTCCAGCCGTTGATCGAGCTCGCCTACGGTCGGCGGATCGCCGTCGTATGCGAGCCCCGCAGACTCGAGCCCGAGCTCTCCGGCGAGCGCGACGAAGCGTGGCGCGAGCTGCTCGACGGTCTCGACCCGCGCCGCGACAAGCCGGGAGCCGAGGGCCGCGACCTTCTCGGTCCAGGGCACGAGCGCGTCGCGGGTCGAGACCCCTGCGGCCAGCCGCCTCAGCGCTGCGTTTCGCTGCCCGACCGCGGCCCCGTACTCGACTGGCAGCGCGGCTTTCGCCGGCACGAGCCGGCCGAGGCTCCTGTCCAGGTACGCCCTGCGCGTAGCAGGGGCACCCTTGACGACGGCGAGACGGTCTGGGGTGAAAACCAGCGTCCGGAACTCGTGGCGGAGTCGCTCGGCCGAGCTGAGCACGTCTCCGTTCAGGCGAGCCCTTCGCGCCTCCCGGGGCGCAAAGACGACGTCCGTCTCGAACGGCGTACCGGCACGTACGCCCCGGAGGACGATCCGACCAGCGTCCGCTCCGAAGCGGACCATCTGGGCATCGCTCCGCGTGCGCGGTGAGAACCCTTGGGTTCCCACGTGGAGCGCCTCGAGGAGGTTCGTCTTACCCGCGCCGTTCGGACCGGAGACCAGGATCACTCCCGGCTCGAGCTCCAGCTCGAGGTGGTGGTACGAGCGGAAGTCCCGGAGCGTGACCTCGCGGACGATCAGTCCGGGAGCCGGATCGGCATGATCAGGTACCAGAAGCTCTCTTCGGGCGAAACAATGAGACCAGGACGCAGGCGGTTGATCAGCTTGAGCTGCACCGTGTCGCCCGCAACCGCTTCCAGCCCGTCCCGGAGGAAGTCGGGGTTGAACCCGATCTCGAGCTCCTCGCCAGAGAAGTCGATCGCGAGCGACTCGTTGGCCTCGCCGACGTCCTGCGTCTGGGCGGAGACGTTGAGCTCGCCGTCCGCAAACCGCAGGCGGAGAGGCGCGTTTCGCTGCGCCATCAGGCCGGCGCGGCGAACGACGTCGAGAAGAGCCACCCGCGGGGTCGTGATCTCGGCCTCGAAGGTCTCCGGGAGGAGCTGCTTGTAGTTCGGGAATTGTCCGTCGATCCGCCGACTCGTCAGCCAGGCGTCGCCAGCCGAGAAGATGACGTAGTTCTCGTGCACGCCGAGCTCGACCGCGTCGGCGCCTGACGCCAGGCGCGCCAACTCTTGGAGCGCGCGGGCGGGGATGATCGCGTCGAGGTCCGGGCCCGGCGTGTCGAGATCGGTCTCCTTCACTGCGAGACGGTACGAGTCTGTGGCCGCCATGATCAGCCGTCCACTCTCGAATCGAACGAGGATTCCGGTCAGCACCGGCCGCGACTCGTCTCTCGACGCAGCGCGCGCGACCTTCTCGATCGTCTCGAGCAGCGCAGGCGCGCTGATTCGCTGAAGCGAGACGTCGAGCGGCGGGAGCCGCGGGAAATCCTCCGCGCTGAAGACGCTGAGCCGAGACGAGTGACTTCCCGACACCACGGAGAGAACGCCTTCCCCCTCCTCGTGCGCAAGCGTCACGGAGTCATCCGGCAGCAACCGAACGAGGTCGGCGAGAAGCCGACCGGGAACCACCGTCGCAGCGTCGCCGGAGACGTCACCGAAGATCGATACGCGCAGCGAGATCTCCATGTCGGTCGCCGCGAGCGTCAGCCTTCCTTCCTCGACCTGTAGGAGGATCCCACTCAGGACCTGGACAGCACCTCGGCTCGACAGTGCACGTGCAACGACCGCGAGGGCGCCTGCCAGGTCGTCTCGAGCGCACGTGACGTGGAGAGCTGTCCCGGAGGCGGTGTCTGTGTTCATTACTGAAGAAAAGAGTTCATAGGAGTAGTAGGAGTGTGAATTACGGGGATGACAAGGGGATTGTGTCCCAAGTGCGGGGAAAACGCGTGTGGATCAACCTGTGCGTGTGGACCAACGGTTTCCACAAGCCACCTCGCGCGGCCCAGCGGGTCCCCCAGCATCAGCGGGCCTGCTTGATGCGCGCGGTGAGCTCTTGCACGAGGTTGTACACAGACCGATCCTCCCGAATCAGGCGCGTGATTTTGTCCTTCGCGTGGATCACAGTCGTGTGGTCGCGCCCGCCGAACTCCCTGCCGATCATCGGCAGCGAGGAGTCTGTGAGCTCACGCGAGAGGTACATCGCGACCTGCCTGGGGTAGGCAACCGCCTGCGACCTGCGGGGGCTGACGAGCTCCTCCAAGGTCACTCCGAACCGCTGGGAGACTGCCTCCTGGATCCGCGGGATCGTGACCTCGGGAGCCGCGTCGCCTTGCGGGTACACGTCCTTGAGGACATGCTCCGCGAGTTCCACCGTCATCGGCCTGTCGGTGAGGGACGAGAACGCGACGACGCGCGTGAGGGCGCCTTCGAGCTCACGGATGTTCGACGACACACGTCCGGCGATGAACGTCAGGACTTCGGGATCCGTGACAGCGATCCGCTCCGTGTTGACCTTCTTGCGGAGGATCGCGATCCGCGTCTCGAGGTCGGGTGCCTGGATGTCGGTGAGCAGCCCCCACTCGAAACGCGAGCGAAGACGCTCTTCCAACGTCGCGATCTCGCGCGGAGGGCGGTCGGACGAGATGATGATCTGCGCCCCGCCCTCGTACAGCGAGTTGAAGGTGTGGAAGAACTCCTCCTGGATCCGCTCCTTCCCTTCGAAGAACTGGATGTCGTCGATGAGAAGGACGTCGTAGTTCCGATAGCGCCGCTTGAAGCCCTCGATGCGCTTGTCGCGGAGCGAGTCGATGAAGTCGTTCATGAACGTCTCGCTCGTGACGTACCGCATCGTGAGACGCCGCGAGTGCTGGCGGACGTAGTGGCCGATCGCCTGCAGGAGATGGGTCTTGCCGAGGCCCGTGCCGCCGTAGATGAAGAGCGGGTTGTATGCCTGGGCCGGCGCTTCGGCGACCGCGAGCGCTGCCGCGTGCGCGAAGCGGTTCGACGAACCGATTACGAAGAGGTCGAACGTGTACTTGAGGTTGAGCTCGATCTCCGGTGTATCGCGGTAAGGGAGCTCAGCGTCGCGCTGGCGGAGCGTGTCGTCCGTCCGGGGCGCCGGGGCCGAGGGCCGGCTCTGCTCTGCTGCCGCGAACGTCACCGCGACGTCGTGGCCGAGCGTCTCCCGGGCTGCTCCAGAGACGAGAGCGAGGAAGTGTCCCTCGATCCAGTCGCGTGTGAAGTCGTTCGGAACACCGATGACGAGCCTCTCGCCACTCAAGGAGCGTGGCTCTACATGACCGAACCACGTGTCGTACGTGGTCTCGCTGAGAGTGTCTCTCAGCCTTGCGGCGATTGCATCCCAGAGGCTGTCGGCTGTTGTCTCGGCTGTGTGCTCCACCCGTCCTCGCGCTGTCTCGTTCCTTGGGGAAGTGGCGAGCATAGCACCCTCCGCAGGACGCCTCAACGGGCGCCGATCACCGCGCTGGGGACGAAAAAGAGGGCGATTTGCAGGTCTTTCCCGTGTTCCACACGTCTTTCCACAGGTGTGGAAGATGCGAAAGGCGTTATCGGTGAGGACAACGCAGAGACCCGAGAAGCAGCGACTTCGGGCACGTGACGATCCGGGGTGACTGTGGAAAACATGGGGTTTGAGCAGGTTGTCTATACTCCGCGCTCCGCCCGCCTCAGGGCACTCTCGACGACCAACACGACGTGAAACGCACCTATCAGCCGAACGTCCGTCGCCGCAAGCGGCGGCATGGATTCCGAGCGCGGATGGCAACGCGCGGTGGCCGCGCCATCCTGAAGCGGCGTCGCGCGAGAGGGCGCAAGCGTCTCTCCGCCTGAGACGCCTGCCCGTGCAACGCCGCAACCGACTCTCCCGCTCACGGGACTTCGACGCCGTCTACCGGCGTGGAACGTCTACGTCCACGCGCTACCTCGTCCTTCACTGGTTCCCTCGTGAGGAGGACGTTGAGGGAGCTCCCCGGCTGGGCCTCGCCGTGCCTCGGTCGGTCGGGTCCGCGGTCGTCCGAAATCGCGTGAAGCGTCTTCTGCGCGAGGCATGGCGAGAGCTCCTACCCAAGGTGCCGGCCGGGCACGACTACGTGCTGGCCGCTCGCCCGGGTCTCGCGGAACCCGCCGACGCGCGCGGGCGCGAGTGGCTGGTCGGCGAGATCTCCGACGTGCTCGAGAGGGTTCGTTCGTGAAGTACGTCGGGATCTGGGCCGTACACGTTTGGCGGTGGACGTTTGGCCTCCTCACACCACGCGGGACGTGCAAGTACCACCCGAGCTGCTCGCAGTACGCCATCGACGCACTTCGTGAGTTCGGTCTTGTTCGAGGTGCCCTTCTCGCCGGCTGGCGGCTGCTCCGTTGCAATCCGTGGAGCCATGGCGGGGTCGACTACGCGAGAGACCAGTCGCTGTTTCCGGTGTTCCGATCGCGAAAGGCACGCACGTGATCGTCGGCGGGGTCCTCTCTCCTCTCGAGAACGTCATGACGGAGGTGCTGACGTGGCTGCACACGTCGGCCGGGCTCACCTGGGCGTGGTCGATCGTCGCGCTGACGGTGATCGTGCGCATGCTGCTCGTCCCGGTCGCGATTCGGCAGATCCACTCGATGCAGAGTCTGCAGCTGCACGCGCCGGAGATGAAGGCGATCCAGCAGCGCTACAAGGCGGACCGGCAGAAGCAGTCGGAAGAGCTCATGAAGTTCTACAAGGAGAACAAGATCAACCCGTATGCGTCGTGCCTGCCGATCGTCTTCCAGATCCCGATCTTCATCTCGCTCTTCTTCGTCCTGAAGGGTTTCGAGAAGGAGATCTTCCCGAAGTTCCCCGAGTCCTCCCTGCACTGGATCGGCCTCGTCAACATCACGGAGCCGACGAAGGACGGCTGGGGCCCGGTGCTGATCGCCGTCTACGTCGTGAGCCAGCTCACATCGACGTGGCTCATGTCGACGTCGATGCAGAGCAAGGCGCAGCGCGTGATGATCATGGTGCTGCCGATCGTGTTCCTCCCGTTCATCCTCGGCTTCCCCTCCGGGCTGATGATCTACTGGCTCACGACGAACCTGTGGACGACCGGGCAGGGCATCGTGACGCGGCGCCTCATGCCAAGGTCTGCTCCGCCACCCAAGCGCTCGAGCCGAACCCCACCCAAGGATGCCGGGGAGACCTCCGAGCCGCCGTCGCCTGGTGGGCCGCGCCCCGATGGGAGCGGAGCGCGCACGGGCCCACCGCGCCGCGTCAAGCGTAAGCGCGGCGGAAGGGCGAGAAAGTGAGCGAGGGACAGGACAGCGTCCGCGTCGAGGCGACCGGCGAGACGGTCGGGGAGGCGAAGTGGGCGGCCCTGCGAGAGCTCGAGACGCTCATTCCCGAGCTCGACCGCGAGAGCGTCGAGTTCCAGGTGGTCTCCGAGGGCGAACGCGGCCTCCTCGGTGTCGGGTATACGCCTGCACACGTCGTCGCGAGCGCGTCCCGCCCAGGCGGCGCAGCGCGGGTCGAGACGAGTGAGGAGTCGCAAGCTGCACGCGAGCTCGTCCAGCGCATCGCCTCCGCTATCGGGGCGAATGTCACCGCCTCCTCGACGGAGAGCGCCGGCATCGTCACGGTGACGTGCTCAGGCGCCGACGTGGGGCTCTTCATCGGGAAGCACGGGCAGACGATCGACGCTATCCAGTATCTCGCCAACGCGATCGCCAGAGCGGGTGGTAGCAGCCACGGGGTCGTCGTCGACGCCGCCGGCTATCGCGCGCGACGTACGGCGACGCTCGAGTCAGTCGCGCGCCGCACCGCCCAGCGGGCGGTGGCCACCGGTCGCCGGGTCGAGCTCGACCCGATGACCCCAGTCGAGCGGAAGATCGTGCACGAGGCGCTCAAGGACGATCCAGAGGTCGAGACGCTGAGCGAGGGCTCGGAGCCGAACCGCTTCGTCGTCGTCCTGCCGCGACACGTCGCGAGCTGACAGTGGCGTCTGCCTTCCTCGAGCGGTGGCTCGAGGACGTCGTCCTTGCTCCTGGGGCCACCGGAGTTTCCGACCTCGAAGACGCCAGGCGGGTCCTGCTCGAAGACGCGCTTCGGGCAGAGCCCCTCGTCGCGGCGAGTGAGGGGCCGGTGGTCGACGTCGGCTCCGGTGGTGGCTCGCCGGGCATCCCACTGGCCGTCGCGCTCCCGGACCGCGCGTTCACGCTCCTCGAGGCGGAGCGGCGGAAGTGCGACTTCCTGAGGCGCGTCTCTGCCGAGCTTCCCAATGTCGAGGTCGTCTGGGGACGCGCAGAGGAGCAACCGACCGACGAATACGGGGTTGCGCTCGCGAAGGCGCTCGCGAAGCCGCCGGTCGCTGCCGAGCTGGTCCTTCCGCTCGTTCACCCGGAAGGGATCGCAATCCTCTGGGTCGGGGAGTCTGCGGATGCAGGCCGCGTCGAGCGGGTCGCGGAGCAGCTGGCGGCGACACTCGAGGACGTACGCGACGGGCTTCTCGTGCTTCGAAAGCTCGGGCCGACACCGGCGGGCTTCCCCCGGCGAGCGGGCATGGCGAAGAAGCGTCCGCTGGCCTAACCTGCGGCGTCGAGCCAGAATGCGCGGTAGGCGAGTCTCGGGTGGGGATGGTCCCGCTCGCTTCGACCCGAGATCTCGAACCCCCACGCAGCGACCTCGTCCTCGAGCGAGCGCACTTCGCGCTCCTCGTTGAAGACACCGATCACGAGCCGCCCGGCATACGTGAGGACTCGCTCGACCAGGTGCCTTCTCCGGGGGGCCGGGACGTAGTCGAGGCTGACGCGGACGACATCGAAGCGCTGCGGCGGATCCCAGTCCGCGACGTTTCCGACCCAGATCCGATCCCTCCACTGCGGAAGGCGCTGGCACGCGAGGCCGGCCAGCTCGGGCGAGATCTCCAGGCCGAAGGGCTCGACTCGTGCCCATCGAGCCATGCTCTCCATCAGGTGACCGTTCGCGCACCCGACGTCGAGGAACGTCTGTCCCGCCTCGACAGCGTCTGCGATGAGCGAGCGAGCGTACTCCCATCCGGCCGCGTCCCGGCTGCTCCCCGACCCACCCTCGGGCGTCTCCGCTCTGAGGTAAGCGGGGACCACGAGCGCCGCGATCGCCGTATGCCAGCCGTCGTCGTCGAGCTCTCCACGCTCGTGGGCGGCGTCGATCGCGGCAACCTCTCGCCAGGATCGCTCCTTCGCGTACTCGAGCTCTTCGTCCATGGCGCCACGGTAGCGGGGGCGTCCGCCGCGCCCACTAGCCTGCCAGCGTGCCCGCCCGGGTCTACGCAGTCGCGAACCAGAAGGGCGGCGTCGGCAAGACGACGACCGCCGTCAACGTCAGCGCCTGCCTTGCCGAGGCGGGCGAGCGCGTGCTCCTCATCGACCTCGACCCGCAGGCGAACGCGACCTCCGGGCTCGGCCTCCGCGCGAACGGCGCGTCCACGCACGATCTCCTCGACGGCGCGCCCCTGTCCGCCCTGGCGAAGCCGTCCGGTGTCCCGAACCTCGACGTCGTCATGGCCAAGAGCGATCTTGCCGCAGCCGCCGTCGAGCTCTCGACCCGCGATGGAGGCGAGCGCTATCTCGCCGACGCCCTTGCAGGCGCCCTCGACCCGTACTCGTACGTCCTCCTCGACTGCCCGCCGTCGTTCGGCCCGCTGACCGTCAATGCGCTAGCCGCCGCCGGCCGCGCGATCGTTCCTGTCCAGGCCGAGTACTACGCTCTCGAAGGGCTCTCGCAGCTCCTCGGGACGATCAATCTCGTGAAAGCGCGCCTGAACCCGCAGCTCGCCGTGGCGGGGATCCTCCTCACGATGGCCGATGGGCGCACCCGCCTCGCTGCGGAGGTCGAGTCCGAGCTCCGCAGCCACTTCGGCTCGCTCGTCTTCACGACGACCATCCCCCGCTCGGTTCGTCTCGCCGAGGCGCCGAGCCATGGGGTTCCTGCGATCGCCTACGACCGGCGCTCTGCCGGAGCCGAGGCCTACTGGAAGGTGGCGATGGAGCTTGTCGAGCGTTCCTAGGGAGCGCCGCGGCCTCGGCCGCGGCCTCGAGGTCCTTCTCGGCGAAGGTGGGCAACCCGAGTTGCTGCACCTCCCTGTCGAGACGATCCACCCCAACCCGCGGCAGCCGCGGCGACGCTTCGAACCGGAGGCCGCGGCGGGGCTCGCGAGCTCGATTCGCCTTCAGGGCGTGCTGCAGCCAATCGTTGTTCGGCGGCGACCCGAAGGCGGGTTCGAGCTCATCGCCGGCGAGCGCCGCTGGCGAGCTGCGCGCGCAGCTGGAGTCGCGACCCTACCTGCGCTCGTTCGCGACGTCGAGGACCGCGACTCCCTCCTCCTCGGCCTCGTCGAGAACGTTGCACGCGAGCAGCTCTCGCCGGTCGAGGAGGCTCGTGCGTACGCGTCGCTCGTCGATGAGTTCGAGCTCTCGCTCGGAGACGTCGCAGATCGCGTCGGGCGATCGAAGTCGGGAGTCTCGAACCGGCTGCGACTGCTCGAGCTCCCGGAGGAGGTGCTCTGGATGCTGGCGCGCGGCGACCTGAGCGAAGGGCACGCGCGCGCTGTGCTCTCGCTTCCGGATGACGACGCACGCCGCCGATTGGCGCGCCGGATTGTGAAGGAGGGTCTGACTGTTCGTGCCGCAGAGCGTGCCGCGCGCGAAGGGGGCGCCCGCAGACGTCCGCGCAAGGCTGCGGCCGTCGACCCCGCGCTCGTCGACCGGGCGCGATCCGCCGCTGAGCGACTGACCGCGATGCCGGTGCGCGTCTCGGGCGGCGCGCTTCAGATCCGGTTCGAGGACGAGAAGGGACTCGGCGAGCTCGTCGAAGTCCTCGAGGCGATAACGCTACGAACTGCAGCCTGAGGCTCCGATCTCGAGGCTGAGTCGACGAAGCGCCAAGGCCGCGAAGCGACCGCCTTCAGGGAAGGCGCGGAGCGCCTTGTCCGCGGAGCGGACCAGGGGAGCGGGTCTGGGGGAACCGGGAGGTTCCCCCGGCATCAACCAGCGACCGGAATCTGCACTCGCAGATTCCGGTCTTGCGCCAAGGTGGGCGATCCTGGACTCGAACCAGGGGCCTCCGCCTTATCAGAGCGGCGCTCTAACCGACTGAGCTAATCGCCCGGGGCCGCAACTGTAGCGGAGCCTCCTGACTAATATGGGCGAGGGCCAGACGATGCGAGAGATGACCCTCTACGGTGTGAGTTTCGAGCCCATCGGCAAGCAGCCGATCGTGCTTCTGAAGACCACCGACGACGACAAGTTCCTTCCGATCTGGATTGGCCACCCCGAGGCGGCTGCGATCCTGATGAAGCTCCAAGGCGCCAGTCCGCCGCGGCCGATGACCCACGACCTCTTCGCCGACGTGATCTCGGAGCTGCAGGGCGAGATCGTGAGAGTCACGGTGACCGAGCTCCGGGAGAACACCTACTACGCGCGAATCACGATCGTCCAGGACGGCCGCGAGGTCGAGGTCGACTCGCGCCCGTCGGACGCGATCGCGCTCGCGGTCCGCTGCGACGCGCAGATCTTCGCCTCGGACGACGTGGTCGAGGAGTCCGGCATCGAGTTCCAGGCGGAGGGCGAGGAGCAGCCGGGGCTTGTCACGGCGTCGAATCTCGCCGACCTCGACCCAGCCGAGTTCCGCCGGTTCCTCGAGACCGTCACGCCCGAGGAGTTCGCGTCGAGCCTGCACGAAGCTCTCGACGAGGACGAGCTCGACGAAGATGCCGAGGCAGACGACGAGGAGGGCGAGCCCTCGTAGGACAGGTCAGCCGGCACCGGCGATGGAGACGATGAGAGCGGTGCCGTTGAAGGTTGCGTGCAAGAGCATGGGTGGATAGATGCTGTTCGTCTTGACGCGTAGCCACCCGACGAAGATCCCGAAGACGGTGAGTACCGGGAGCGCAACGAGGAGCCCATGGGCCGCCCCGAAGAGGACGCCGGTGGCCAGGATCCCGGCGAGGGTGCCGTACGGCACGAAGAGTGAGAGGCCGAGGCCGCGATAAGTCAGCTCCTCCACCGCAGGCGCGACGAACGTGACGACGGCGAAGAAGGCGAAGAACGCTCCCGCACGGCTCGAGTCCCACTGGTCGGGGACCAGCCCTTGCTCCTCGGTCGGACTCCAGTCGCCGAGGATCGAGAGCACACGGTCGTAGACGAACGCCGCGAGGTAGATGGCCAGAAGCGCGAGGACGGCGAGCCCGATCGCTCGACCCCAGGACCCCGGACGACGCAACGCGAAGACCTGACGCCAGGGCAGGCCACGCGCGATGAGCAGCAAGACCCCGAGCATGACTCCGTACTGGACGAGTGCAGCCACGGACGACGAGTAGCGGTATGCGATGTCGTCCGGCGTGTCGGTGCCGCTGAGCCGAGCTGCGTAGTTGAGCGTCGCCAAGGCGAGTACGAAGACGAGCCAAGCGACGAGGCGGCCCGTCATCCGCCGACGCGTGTCCTCCAGGTCCATCCCGGGATTCCACCACGAAGACCGACTCGCGGGCCTGAGGAGGGCGCGTGGGCGCACCGAATTCAGAGCACGTGGTGGCTAGCATTCCCGCATGAGACCGGTCCGCGGTAGGCGAGCTCCGCTCGACCTGGACACGCTACGTCCGCGCGGACGTCATCAGCGGGCGACCCGGCGCAGGCGCAGGCGCCGCGGGACGCTTGCCGCAGTCGCCGCCATCGCGGCGCTCGGCCTGACGGCTGGGATTGGCGGGACGGCCGCGGTGCTCGCGTACGGCTCGTCGTGTGACCTCGGCTCGCTGCAGTCGGTACGCATCGGGCAGAACACGTTCCTCTACGCCGCTGACGGAACGCTGCTCGGATCGATCCCCGCGGAGCGGAACCGTCAGCCCGTCACTGCGGAGGGGATGTCGCTCTGGGTTCGGAAGGCGACGATCGCGGTCGAGGACCGCCGCTTCTTCGGCCACGGCGGCGTGGATCTCGAGGGGATCGCGCGCGCTGCGGTCGCCGACCTGCGAGCAGGAGAGATCGTCGAAGGAGGATCGACCATCACGCAGCAGCTCGTGCGGAACCTCTACATCTCTCGGGAGCGAACGGTTCAGAGGAAGGTCAAGGAGGCCTGCCTCGCGACCAAGCTCGACAAGGCGTGGACGAAGCACCGGATCCTGACGACGTACCTCAACCAGGTCTACTACGGGAACCAGGCGTACGGCATCGAGGCGGCATCACAGACGTACTTCTCGAAGCCCGCACGGGACCTCACGCTCTCCGAGTCCGCTCTTCTCGCAGGCCTGACCCAGGCGCCGTCGTCGTACGACCCGTTCACGACCCCCGCCCGCGCACTCGCCCGTCGCGAGGAAGTACTGCGCGCGATGCTCGAGACAGGGGCCATCACGAAGAGACGGTACGACGAGGCGGCTGCGTCCGAGATCACGCTTCGGCCGGGCCGTCTCTACAGCCAGATCCGCGAGCCGTACTTCTTCGGCTACGTCCGGGACAAGCTCATCGAGATCTACGGGGCAGAGCAGGTCCGCTCGGGCGGGTTGCAGGTCTACACGACGATCGTACCGCGCTATCAGCGACTGGCCGAGAAGGCGATCCGCGACACGTTGACCGAGCCGACCGACCCTGCTGCGGCGCTCATCTCGATCAGCCCCCGCACCGGCGCCATCAGGGCAATGGCGGCCGTGATCCCGGACCGGCCGAAAAACGAGTTCAACCTTCTGTCGCAGGCGCGGCGGCAGACGGGCTCGACCTTCAAGACGTTTGTGCTCACCGCCGCCGTGGAGATGGGCATCAACCCCGACTCGACCTACTACGTCTCCGCGCCGTTCACGTACCGCGTCCACCCGGCGGGCAACTGCGACGACGGAACCTGGTGGTGCGTTTCCACGTACGCCAACGACTACTACGGGTGGAGCTCGATCCGGAGCGCGACGATCCGGTCCGACAACACGGTCTACGCGCAGCTCACCCTCGACGTCACGCCCGAACGGGTGGCGGAGACCGCCCGCCGCATGGGCGTTCGGTCGCCCCTCGACGTGAGAGGCGCATACGTGCCGTCGATCGGTCTCGGCTCGATCGCCGTGTCGCCGCTCGACATCGCGTCGGGGTATGCGACGCTGGCAGCCGGGGGCGTGTACGCGGAGCCGATGGCGATCCGGCGAGTCGTCCTCGACGACGGGCGTGAGGACACGGCGGCCGGATGGGGCGTTGCCAAGCGCAGGCGGGCGATCTCGGAAGGCACGGCAGCGGTTGTGACCCGCATCCTCGAGCAGAACATCCAGTACGGAACGGGCACGCGCGCGGCGTTCGGCCGCCCGGCCGCGGGTAAGACCGGAACGAACGAGGAGTACGCCGATGCCTGGTTCGCCGGCTACACGCCGGATCTCGCGACGACCGTGTGGATCGGGTACACGCGTGGCGAGATTCCGATGGAGAACGTCCATGGGATCGCGGTCAGCGGTGGCAGTTTTCCCGCGGAGATCTGGCGGCTCTTCATGGAGCCGGCGCTCGACGGGACCGAGCCGACGCCGTTCGCCGAGCCTGTGTTCTGGCCCGAGTGGAAGCCCTTCACGCGCGGCCAGTACGCCCTGGCGTACGACCCGAGCGCCTCCGAGTCGGAGAGCACAGAAACGGAGACGACTTCCACGCCATCCACTGCACCGCCCTTCGGCGGACTTCGCGGGGCGGGTGGGGATTGCCGGAACTGCTGACGCTCCAGGATGCGCTGGCACGCATCCTCGAGCGGGCCCAGCCGCTCCCGACGGAGACCGTGGCGGTCGCCGAGGCCGCTGGACGGATCCTGCTCGAGCCGGCGTTCTCCCGCGTCGATCTTCCCCCGTTTGCAAGCTCCGCGATGGATGGGTTCGCGCTACGGGCCGGCGAGACTCCTGGAGAGCTTCCGATTGCCTTCCGGATCTCCGCAGGCAGTCCAGGCCCAGGTGCGCTTCCTCCGGGCTCCGCCGTAGCAATCGCCACCGGCGGCGCGGTGCCCGAAGGTGCGGATGCAGTCGTCCCGATCGAGCGCGTCACCGAGCACGGAGATCGCGTGCACGTCCCCGAGGCACGGGCCGGCCAGCACATCCGTCCTCGCGGGGGCGACGTTCAGGAGGGCGAGGTCGTCGTCGGCTCCGGCGAGCGGCTTGGCCCTGCCCAGATCGGAGCGCTCGCCGCGACGGGGATCGCGGCCGTCCGCTGCTCTGCGCGACCGCGGGTCGCGGTACTCGCGACCGGGAGCGAGCTTCGTTCCGCCGGAGAGCCACTCGCCTCCGGTCAGATCTACGAGTCGAACCGGGCGATGATCGCCGCAGTGCTCGTTGCCGCGGGCGCCAATGTGGAGCTGCTGCCTGTGGTGGAGGATGACGAGAACGCGCACCGTGCCGCCCTCCGGCGCGGCCTCGAGGCGGACGTCCTCGTCACCTCGGGCGGAGTGTCCATGGGCCCCCACGATCTCGTGCGTCGCGTGGCGGCCGAGCTTGGCGTCGAAGAGGTCTTCTGGGGCGTCGCCGTCAAGCCGGGGAAACCGCTTTCCTTCGGGATCCGCGGAGCCACGCTCGTCTTCGGCCTCCCAGGCAACCCTGTGTCGTCGCTCGTGGGCTCGCTGGTCTTCGTGCGGCCCGCTCTCCTCGCCCGTCAGGGACTCGAGCATCCCGGCCCTGCGTATGAGCACGGCATCGCTGCGGCCACGCTCCACCGGAACGCCCGGAGGGACGAGTTCGTGCGTGCCCGACGCCGGTTCGAGGAGGACGGCGTGCGACTCGTTCCGGTTTCGGGTCAGGAGTCGCACATGATCGTCCGCGCCGCGTCAGCAGATGTGCTCGTGCATGTGCCGAGGGGCGAGGGCGAGATCGCGGCGGGTGCGCCGGTCCGATACCTCATGCTCGCCTAGCACGCACCAGCCGGCCGACCGAGCGTCGCACAATTCCCGGCGGAGGTGGCTCCGTGCCGCCTGCGTACGCTGCGTAGCGACCGAAGGCGAGCGCAGCGAGTTGAGCGGCCGCCGCAGCCCATGCGGCGGCAAGCAGCACGGATCCGATCGAGAGGTACCTCACTGTCGCGAGCCCGGCAACGTACAGTGGGGCGTCCAGCACGGCGAGGTCGAGCTCGACGGCGAGCAAGACGAGCCCGAGGACCGGTCCCGCAAGTCCTGCGACGTATAGGACGACGCGCTCCCAGACACGACCCCGGAGGGGCAGCCAGATCCATGCGTACAGAGACGGGAGGACGAAGACAAGCGCATAGGGCGTCACCACCGCGAATGCAATGGCGACGAGAGCGAGCCACCCCAGCGCCGCGGCGAAGCCGGCAAGCCGTTCCTCAGGGCTTGCATCCCTCTCGGGAATGAGCCGGCGTCGGCCGACGAGCCAGCCCAGGGCGAACGCGATGGCGAGAATCGACAGCCCGGCGAGCGGCACGTCGACGACGAATGACGAGTACGGGGGAAGTGGGCGCGGCGCGCCGGTCGGGAATACGCCGGTGACCGCTCCGAGCCAGAGCAGCAGTCCTCCGTAGAGCCAGAGAAGCAGGCGGGCCCGGAGTCCACGAGCGGCAGCAGCGAGCGGCAGTCCGCGGCGTCGGGCGCGGACGAGGAGGTCGAACACACCCAGTGCGAACGGCACGACGGCGACGACGAGCGCGAGACGCACGGTCCAGCCGCTTGCGGCGCGGTCATCGAAGAAGAGGCTGTCGGGGGTCCGGAACGCTCCTCCGACGCTCGCATCGAGCGACTCGACGAGGGCCTCTGTAGCTCGACCCAGTTGCCCGAGCCTCTGAACCGAGAGCAGCGTGTCAGGGTCGCCTGCGGGAATCGCGGGATCGTTCTTCTCGGACGTCGTAAGGGTGATCGCTGCGATATCCGCTGCCAGGAAGGGGCCCTGCTCGCCGGCCGCGAACGGGATGCCGAGGTCGACGAGCTGGGTCAGGACGGACGGCAGGGTAGGAGCGACTCCGGTCTGCTCCTCGACCCGTGCGGCCGCAGTGCTCACGAGTGCGCGAGCGGGC
>DATDOS010000229.1:0-5008 GCA_035293125.1 Gaiellaceae bacterium
CGAGCCCGATCCACCTCGCCATACTCTTCGCCATGGCCGGCGCCTCCTTCCATAGGTGCGGTAACCAGTCCGCGCATGACTATGCGCGGGGCGCCGGCCGCACTACGGGGCGGCCGTCACCGCTCCATACGGTCTAGGGGCCCGACCTCGAGCGGGCCGCCGCCGTCTCGGCACCGAGCAGAACGATGACCGCGAGCAGGTAGACGAGCAACAGGAACCCGAGGACGGCGCCGATGGGGCCGTAGACCGAGTTGAAGCTCGGCAAGCGGGTGGCGTAGACGGCGCTTCAGGGGTGTTCGCGCGACCGGGGGGCGGCGGTAGCCGGCTCCGGTCTTGCGCAGACTGTTGAGTGCAACGAGACATCGCGGCCGCGAAGCAGCCGCGCTTTAGGGATCTTCCGCGCGGCCGGAATCCGCACTCGCGGATTCCGGCCTTGCGCAGCAGCCGGTGGGAGTCGCAGCACCGGTGCGGCCGCGAAGCGGCCGCCTTTAGGGGTCTTCGCGCGAGCAGAATGTGCGCTCGCAGATTCTGCTCTTGCGCAAAGACAGTGCGGGCGGGAGGACTCGAACCTCCAAGAGCCGAAGCCCAACGGGACCTAAACCCGCCGCGTCTGCCAGTTCCGCCACGCCCGCGTAACGACAGGATAGGGCGGCGCAGCTACGAGAAACGAGCGAGACGGAGGAAGCCGATGTCGTGGCGGGTCTCGCCGTCGAGTGCGAGGTCGGCCAGGATCTCGCCGACCACCGGGCAGAACTTGAAGCCGCGTCCCGAGAATCCGGCCGCGACGACAGCGCGCGTGGTCTCGGGGTGGCGGTCGAGGATGAAGTCCTCGTCCGGAGACGGCTCGAATGGGCACGTCTTCAAGCTCAGGATTTGCCCTGCTCCAGAGGGGAAACAGCGCTCGACGAGCGGGCGCAGGGCGTCTTCGTCTTCCGGAATGGGGTCGCGCGACAAGAGATCCGGATCGAGCGCCCGCTCGCCTCCGCGGTGATAGCGGCCGACCTTGAACCCGGGCACTCCGAAGATCGGGAACCCATACAGGTGCTCGTCTTCGAGCACGAGATTGAAGACCGGAAACCTCCCGAGCGAGAACAGCTCAGGCCGTAGCGGCTCGAACCATCCGAGCACCTGTCGCTCGGCGACGACGAGCCCCGGCGGCAGCCGCGCGACCTCCTGTGACCAGGCGCCCGCGGTTAGCAGCAGGTGCTCGGCCTCGACCGCACCGCGGTCGGTTTGCACCACGACCCGGTCTCCCACGTCTTCCCACGTGAGGACGCGCTCGCCCACACGCACGACAGCGCCGCGGGCCACGGCTGCCTTCGCGTGCGCCACGACACAGCGCTCGGGAACGACGAAGCCACCGTCCGGCTGGAGCAGGATCGGGAGGTCCGCGGGCAGGCGGTACGCCGGGAAGCGACGACCGAGCTCGCGACCGTCCATGAGCTCGTGCGCGAGGTCGAAGTCGAGACACGAGCGGAGGGAGCCCTCGTAGACCTCGCCCCCGGCGTCTATCGCCCCAGTGACGTAGAGGAGCTGCTCGCCGGTCTCGGCCTCGAGCTCGCGCCACAGCTCATATGCGCGCCGGACGAGTGGGACGTACGACGGTGCTTCGAAGTGTGCGAGGCGGATGATTCGCGTGATCCCGTGCGACGAGCCCATATCGTTCGGGACGTCGAAGCGCTCGATCCCCAGCGCACGCTTCCCGCGACGGGCAAGGTGATAGAGCGCCGCGCTCCCCATCCCGCCCACTCCGACCACGACCACGTCGTACCGCTCCATGCGACGCGACCCTACCCCAGGCTGGTTGAATGGCTCATGTGGCGACCCCCGCGATCGAGGAGCTCGGCGAGAACCGCGTTCGCCTCACCGTCGACGTCTCGCCCGACCAGGTGCAGCACGCGGTCGAGCATGCGCTGTCCGATCTCTCGGAGAGCGTCAAGATCCCGGGCTTCCGCAAGGGGAAGATCCCGAAGCCCGTCCTCGTGTCGCGCCTCGGCAAGGAGCGGATCTACGCCGAGGCCGTCGACAGCCACATCGGAGGCTGGTTCTGGAGCGCGGCGGCGCGCAAGCGCGTGCGCCCGATCGCGGAGCCCGAGTACGAGTTCGAGCTTCCCGGCACGGCCGACGAGAGCTGGAGCTTCACTGCGACGGTCGAGGTCCAAGCCCTGCCGGACATCGTCGATTGGACGACGCTCGAGGTGCCCCGCGCCGATGTCGACGTTCCGCAGGAGGCGATCGACGCGGAGCTCGAGGCGCTCCGCGAGTCGGTCGCGGAGCTCGCGCCCGCCGACGGCCGTAGCGCCCGCGATGGTGACACCCTGGTCGTCGATCTCGTCGACTCGAAAGGGGAGGCCCAGCGCGATACCGTGGTCGAGCTCGGCGCAGGGCGCATGGCCGGGGAGCTCGAGGCCGCGCTGCTCGGCGCCTCCGCCGGGGAGACGAAGTCGGTTTCTTTCCCGCTCTCCGACGAGACCGCGTCCACCGTAGAGATCACCGTGCGGGAGGTGCAGGAGAAGGTCCTGCCTCCCCTCGACGACGAGCTGGCTCGGGCCGCGAGCGAGTTCGACACGCTCGCCGAGCTCCGCGAGAGCATCGAAGGCACGCTCCGCGAGCAGCTCGACGCGGAGATCGACGCCGCCTTCCGCATGTCGGCGGTGGACGAGCTCGTTCGAGCGTCCGAGGTGCAGCCCGCACTCTCGCTCATCCGCTCTCGAGCCGCCGACCTGCTCACGGGCTTCGTGCGCTCGCTCGAGCGTCGCGGAGTCTCGCTCGAGACGTACCTGGCGGCGAGCGGAGGAACCGCCGAGGAGCTCCAGCGGCAGATGGTCATAGAGGCAGCCATCTCGATCGCGCGCGAGCTCGCGCTCGAGGCGCTTGCCGAGCGCGCCGGGATCGAGATCTCGGACGAGGACGTGAAGGCGTACCTCCGCGAGGAGGCGGAGTCGGCCGGCGAGGACGACCCCGACGGCATCGTCGAGGACGTGTGGGCACACGGGCAGCAGGAGTCGATCCGGGAGGATCTCCGCCTGCGGGCCGCGCTCGACCGCCTCGTCGCGGACGTCAAGCCGATCGCACCCGAGCTCGCGGCTGCGCGAGACAAGCTCTGGACACCCGACAAGGAAAAAGCCGAGGGGGACACGAAGTTGTGGACCCCCGGCAGCGGCCATCCTGCTGCGCAGGATGGTTAGGAAAGAGAGATGAGAGACATGACCAGCATGAATTCGAACAACCATTTCTCGACCGAAGGGAGGGAAATGGCATGAGCCCCCTGATTCCGATGGTCATCGAGCAGACCTCGCGCGGCGAGCGCTCGTTCGACATCTATTCGCGTCTGCTCAACGAGCGGATCATCTTCCTGGGCACGCCGATCGAGGACCAGATCGCGAACCTCGTCGTCGCCCAGCTTCTCCACCTCGAGTCCGAGGACCCGGACAAGGACATCTCGATCTACATCAACTCACCGGGCGGCATCGTCTACGCGGGCCTCGCGATCTACGACACGATGCAGTTCATCAAGCCCGACGTACAGACCATCTGCGTCGGGATGGCCATGTCCATGGGTGCCGTTGTCCTGGCCGGAGGGGCGCAGGGAAAGCGGAGCGCGCTTCCCCACTCGAAGATCCTCATCCACCAGGGCTCGGCCGGCTTCTCGGGCCAACCTACGGAGATCGAGATCCAGGCCCGGGAGGTAATCAGCCTCAAGCGCCTAATGGAGGAGATCATGGCCAAGCACACCGGTCAGGACATCGAGAAGGTCTCGAAAGACATGGATCGGGACTTCTACATGACGGCCCCTGAGGCCAAGGAGTACGGACTCATCGACACGGTCATCGAGCACCGGTCATAAGTTCCCCTTCCCCAAACGGTGAAATCGGAGTAAAAGGAGAAACGTGGCTCGGGCGAGCGAGGGCAACGAGCAGCTGCTCTGCAGCTTCTGCGGCAAGAGTCAGCGCCAGGTCAAGAAGCTGATCGCTGGACCGGGCGTCTACATCTGCGACGAGTGCATCGATCTCTGCAACGAGATCATCGACGAGGAGCTCACGACTCCCGCGCAGCTCGACCTCGACAATCTCCCGAAGCCGCTCGACATCTACTCCGTCCTGAACGACTACGTGGTGTCGCAGGAGGAGTCGAAGCGGACGCTCGCGGTCGCCGTCTACAACCACTACAAGCGCGTGCGCATGGGGTTCGAGGACGCCGAGGTCGAGCTCCAGAAGTCGAACATCCTTCTGCTCGGGCCGACGGGCTGCGGGAAGACGCTCCTCGCCCAGACCCTCGCGCGCATCTTGAACGTTCCCTTTGCGATCGCCGACGCGACGGCGCTCACGGAGGCCGGCTACGTCGGCGAGGACGTCGAGAACATTCTCCTGAAGCTGATCCAGGCGGCCGACTTCGACATCAAGAAGGCCGAGACGGGGATCATCTACATCGACGAGGTGGACAAGATCGCGCGCAAGGCGGACAACCCGTCGATCACGCGTGACGTCTCGGGTGAGGGAGTGCAGCAGGCGCTGCTCAAGATCCTCGAGGGAACGGTCGCCTCGGTGCCTCCGCAGGGCGGGCGCAAGCACCCGCACCAGGAGTTCCTCTCGATCGACACGACGAACATCCTGTTCATCTGTGGCGGTGCGTTCGCAGGGCTCGACAAGATCATCGGCCGCCGGGTCGGCAAGAACTCGGTCGGCTTCGGCGCCGACGTCAAGTCGCGCCGGGCGATCGAGTCGAGCGAGCTCCTCTCGTCGGTGATGCCGGAGGACCTGCTCTCCTACGGACTCATCCCGGAGTTCATAGGCCGCCTGCCCGTCGTTTCCCACGTCCACCAGCTGAAGCGAGAGGACCTCGTCCAGATCCTCACCGAGCCGAAGAACGCGCTCGTCAGGCAGTACCAGCGCTTCTTCGCCTACGACTCGATCGAGCTCGTCTTCACCGAGGACGCGCTGTGGGAGATCTCCGACCACGCGCTCGCAAGGGAGACCGGCGCGCGCGGGTTGCGGTCGATCATCGAGCT
>DATDOS010000230.1:0-16877 GCA_035293125.1 Gaiellaceae bacterium
GCTCAGGGCAGTCGAAGGGAGGAACCCGATGCAAAGGAAGCTCATCACCGTGATCCTGGGCCTTGTGGCAGCGCTCGCCAGCCTTGCCGCTGGTGCCGCCAGCGCTCAGAGCTCGCTCAGCGCGTGCCCGGAGCTGAGGGCCGCGTGTCAGCCGATCGGTGACCGGTCGGTTGATCCGCAGCCCCGGAGCCAGCTCACGCGGCCGAAGGCTGTGCCCCAGCCGTTCACCGATCGGCAGGGACAGACCTTCTGGCGAGCCGGTCGCCACGTCATGTACTAGCCATCCGCGTCATCGCTGGGTTGGAGAGGAGCGCGCCGCGGCCCCTCTCCTTGTACGCCGGGCATGTCACGCCGCTTGGGGGTGTGAGTCCCCTGTGGCAGAGATGACGCTAACCACGAGCCGAAGGCAACTGCTCCGTCGTGAGGCGGGGTGGGAAGGAAGCCGGAGTGCGAATCCATGACCCGAGGGACACGAACCGCATCGGAGGCGGGGCGGTCTGGGCGAGCCAGCAAGGCATGGCGAAGCCCGTCGTCATCGAGAGGCCGTTCCGTAAATGCGGCGGGTGTGTGGAGAAGGTGGCGTGGCTTATCCCGGGAGGTCTCCATGGGTGTCGCGTCAGCGACGGCGGTGGTCGCGAGATCGCCGCTCGCCGTGGAGAAGTCAGCAGCGGCCGTAGTACCGGCGGGGATCGGGATGGTCGCCGGGAAGGGCCAAACGCAGAGCCGAGGCGAAGGACGTTCGTGCTCGTGGGAGTCGCGATGAGCGCAGCCAACCCCGAGAGGGGCCTCGACGGGAGGGCCGGCGGGTGAAGCCCGATGGTGCTCGCCGAGAGCGGAGTGGCTCCCCGGCGCCGGACGTGACCGCGCCTTACCCCGCCGACGCGAGCCTGTGGGAGCGTTTCCTCTCCCGCGGGAATCTCACGGCGGCGCTCAGACGTGTCGAGCAGAACGCCGGTGCCGCTGGCATCGATGGGATGAGCGCGAAGGAGCTGCGGCCGTGGCTCGTGGAGCACTGGCCGCACGTGCGCTCGCAGCTCGAGGCGGGCACTTACCGGCCGCAGCCGGTCAGGAGGGTGGAGATCCCGAAGCTCTCCGGCAGGACGCGGCAGTTGGGGGTGCCGACGGTGTTGGATCGGCTGATCCAGCAGGCGCTGTTGCAGGTGCTGACGCCCGCCTTCGACCCGTACTTTCACGACTGCTCCTTCGGCTTCCGGCCGGGGCGCTCGGCCCATCAGGCGGTCGAGGCGGCACGCCAGTCCATCGAGGATGGCGCGGCGTGGGCGGTTGACGTCGACTTGGACGCCTTCTTCGATCGCGTCCAGCACGATGCGTTGATGGCGCGGGTCGCGCGGCGGGTCGATGACAAGCAGGTGCTACGCCTGATCCGCCGCTTCCTGGAAGCGGGCGTGATGGCTGACGGGGTCAGGCAGTCGAGCGAGGAGGGGACGCCGCAGGGCTCGCCGCTCTCGCCGCTGTTGGCGAACGTCATGCTTGACGACCTCGACTGGGAGCTCGGGCGGCGCGGGCATCGCTTCGTCCGCTACGCCGACGACCTGATGATCTATGTCCGAAGCGAGCGGGCGGGGCAGCGCGTCATGGAGAGCACCAGGCAGCACGTCGAATCACGGCTCAAGCTGCGCGTCAACCGCCAGAAGTCGACGGTTGGGCCGGCCACGGAGCGAACGCTCCTCGGCTTTGGCTTTTACCGGCGACGTGACGGCAGCATCGGGGTGCGGATCGATCCCAAGGCGCTTTCGCGCGCCAAGGATCGCTTGCGCCGCCTCACCGCGCGCAGCTGGAGCATCTCGATCGAGGAACGCATCCGGCTGATCAACCGCTTCACGGTCGGCTGGACGGCCTACTTCGCGTTGGCTGACGCGTCCTCCGCGCTCGAGCGACTCGACGAGTGGCTCCGCAGGCGACTCCGGCAAGTGCGCTGGAAGGAATGGAAGCGCTACCAGACATGGCGGCGCAACCTGCGAGCGCTCGGCATCCCTGAGCGGTCTGCTCGGCAGTGGGCAGGCTCGCGCAAGGGCTGCTGGCGCATCGCTGGCTCCTACGTCCTCGCCCGCGCCCTGCCGAACGCCTACTGGGTCGACCTGGGCCTCCGTGGCTTCAGCGATCCGTACCGCCGTTTCCGGGATGCCCGGCGAACCGCCGGATGCGGACCCGCATGTCCGGTGGTGTGGGAGGGGCCGGGGTAAGCCCGGCCCCTACCCGATCACGTTGCCAGCGGAGCCTCCATGCCACAGACTTGAACGCCATGGAATGGCCGCTCCTCGCAGACCTTCCCCGCGAAGACGTGCGCGAGCTGCTCTCGATCGCTCGGCGGAGGACGTTCGAGAAGGGCGAGGTCGTGTTTCATCGCGACGACCCTGCGGAGTCGCTGCACCTGATCGTTCGCGGCCGCTTCGGCGCCCGCGTCCTGACGCAGCTCGGCGACAGCGTCCTGCTCGACGTGCTCGGGCCAGGCCAAGCCTTCGGTGAGCTTGCTCTCCTCCTCCCGGGCGCCCGCCGGTCGGCCACCGTCTCGGCGCTCGAGGACGGGGAGACGCGATCGGTCTTCCGCGACGACTTCGCTCTTCTCCAGCGGAGTCATCCAGGTGTGAAGGACGTGCTCCTCCGCCTGCTCGCCGAGCAGCTGCGCCGGGCGAGCGATCGGATCGTGGAGGCGCACTACATCGACGCGGAGACGCGTGTGCGACGGCGTCTCCGTGAGCTCGTCGAGGCGTACGGCTCGGGCGTGGTGCCTCTGACGCAGGAGGATCTGGCAGCGATGGCAGGCACGTCACGCGCCACGGTCAATCGGGTTCTGCGTGAAGAGGAGAAGCGCGGAACGGTTGCGCTCCAGCGCGGCCGCGTGACGATCGTCGACCTCGCGGCGCTCGACCGCCGCTGCCGCTGGGGCTCGTAGGGGCGAGATATATCTCGCCCCTACAACGAAAGGTCGTCGAGAAGGGCGCCGAGCAGTCGGTAGAAGCGCTGCGTCCCCGAGATGCTGAGCCGCTCGCCGGGCGCGTGCGGGCCGACGATCTCGGGGCCGATGGAGATCATCTCGATCCCGGGCAGCTTCCCCCCGATGACAGCGCACTCGAGTCCCCCGTGCACGACGGTCAGCTCCGGCTCGACCCCGAAGAGGCGCGCATACGTCGCCTTGGTGGTGTCGAGGAGTCGTGAGTCGAGATCGGGGCGCCAGGGGGGATACGAGCGAACGACATCGACCTCGGCTCCGGCCAATCGGGCCGTGGCATCGATTGTCGCGACGACGTCGTCGAGGGCGGCGGCGTTGGAGCTGCGTGTCATGGAGGCCAGCGTCACGGTTCCACCGTCCATCGACGCCACCGTGAGGCTCGTGCTCGTCTCGACGGTGCCGGGGAGCGCAGGGCTCATCGCTACGACGCCGGTCGGGATCGCCGAAACGAGGTCGAGCACCCGGGCCGTTGCGGACTCGTCCGCGGCACTCACGCAATCGACGCGCTCGATCGCGAGAACGAGCCCATCGTCGAAGCCCCCGTATTGCTCGCGGAGCGCGGCGAGCTCCTGCTCCGCCGCTGCGCGAAACGCCGGTTCCACGACCGACGCGAGCAACACCAGCGCCTGGGCCTCGCGCGGGATCGCGTTTCGGCTCACTCCTCCGGCGAAGCGCGCAAGCCGGAAGGGCTCCTGTTCGTGACCGCGCGCGAGGATTCGGCCGAGAGCTTTGATCGCGTTGACCCGTCCACTCGCGATGTCTCCGCCCGAGTGACCGCCACGCGCGCCGCATACCACGATCTCGAGTGCGACATGGTCCGCCCGAGGGGGCTCGAGCTCGAGTTGAACGCGCACGAAGGTGTGCGCGCTTCCTGCACAACCCACGGTGATCGCGTCGTCGCTCGTCCCATCGAGGTTGACGAGGAGCCGCCCGGAGAGGAGTGAGGGATCGAGCGCCTTCGCGCCGTCGAGACCCTGCTCCTCCGACACGGTGAAGACGAGCTCCAGCGGCCCGTGCTCGATCTCGGGATCGCCCGGGACAGCCAAAGCCGCTGCGACGCCGATTCCGTTGTCCGCACCCAGCGTGGTTCCCTCCGCGAGCACCCAGTCACCGTCGACGACGACGTTGATTCGCCCCTCCCGGGGGTCGTACGAGCTGTCGGGATCGCGCTCGCAGACCATGTCCAGGTGCGACTGGAGGACGACGACCGGTGCATGCTCACGACCGGGCGAAGCGGGTACCCGTACGACGACGTTGCCCTCGTCGTCCACGCTCGTGTCGAGATCGCGCGCGGTAGCCCACGAGAGGACGTGCTCGCGGGCCGCTTCCTCTTCCTTTGAAGGTCGTGCGATTCGAGTCAGCTCCACGAAGCGCGCCCAGACGAGAGCAGGCTCGAGGCCGTCGAATCCGTCCTTGCCGCTCACCGGCGCAGCGTTAGGGCGGCACCCACGACGAGCAGCACGACGCCGAGGACTCGGGGCCACGAGACGGGCACACGCTCGACACCGAACCAGCCGTAGCGGTCGATGACGCTCGCGAGCCCGAACTGAGCTGCGATCAGGAACGCCGTCGTCGCGACCACTCCGATCCGTGGGCCTGCGACGGTGATGGCGAGCACGATGAACACGCTCATCACACCGCCGAGCAACTGCCACTTCGGCCCCGCGACGGCCTCACCGATGCCGCCGAGCGACCGGCGGGCGACGATCAGGGCCGCGATCGCGATGGCACCGCCGATCACGGCCGCCGTTGCGACCGCCTCCAAGCTTCCAACTCTGTCTCCGAGGCGTCCCTGGACGGCGATCTGTACGGCGCCCCCGAGGCCGGCTGCGAAGGCGAGGACTGCAGCGAACCACGTCGAGCTCACCGCGCGGACGCTATACGCTCACGCTCTCTCCGCGAGGAAGGAGCCGGACGTGATCCGAGTGTTCGTCGTCTACGAGCAGGAGCCAGACCCGGAGCGCTTCGAGCAGCATGCCGCGCTCTGTCGCCGGGTCGAGGGGGGCACGTTCCGGCACGGCAACGTGTTCGGAACGCCGATGGGTGAGCCCCGTTTCAAGCACTACGCCGAGTGGGAGTTCCCGGACCTGGACGCCTTCAAGGTCGCCGCCCGCACGGCTGAGTTCATGGAGACGGGCAAGGACGCAGTGGCGATGGGAATTCCGTTCCAGGTCCACTTCGCCGACGTCGCCTGATGACCGAGCCCAGGCACCCGCACCCGAGCGATCCGGCACAGCTCGGCTTCGAGACGATCGTCTACGAGAAGGAACCGCCGCGGGCCACGATCAGGCTCAACCGGCCAGATGTCCTCAATGCATTCGACTTCCAGATGCTGCGGGAGATCGCGCGAGCCTGTGAGGACGCGTCGTGGGACGACGAGGTTCGCGCCGTCGTCGTCACGGGGACGGGCCGTGCCTTCTGCGTCGGCGCGGACCTTCGCTCCTGGGACGAGGATCTGCTCGGCCGGCCGAGCGAGTACTGGAAGTGGTTCGGGGCCTTCAAGGACGCCCACGACCGGCTGCGCGAGATCGGCAAGCCGACGATCGCGCGAATCAACGGGATCGCGGTCGGCGGCGGGAACGAGCTCCAGATGGCGTGCGATCTCTCCGTCATGGTCGACACGGCCTTCATCCGTCATGTGGGCCTGCAGCACGGCTCGGTGCCTGCAGGAGGGGCGACCCAGTGGCTCCAGCTCATGGTCGGGGACCGGCGTGCCCGCGAGATCGTCTTTCTCTGCGACGAGATACCGGCAGCGCAGGCCGCCGAGTGGGGGCTCGTCAACAAGGCCGTTCCGGAAGCGGAGCTCGACCGGGTCGTCGACGAGTGGGTCGAGAAGCTCGCGACGAAGCTTCCGCAAACGACGCGCTACGCCAAGCAGCAGCTCAACGTGTGGCGCGACCTCGCCTGGCACCAGACCGTCGGTCATGCACGCGACTGGCTCGCGATGTCCATGCTCGGGGAAGAGGCACAGGACGCGGTTCGCGGGTTCCTCGACCGGCGGAAAGGCGAGTAACCTGAGGTCATGGCCGACGAGGTCCTTGCTGCCCGTGACGGCGCCGTCCTGACGATCACGCTCAACCGGCCAGACGTTTACAACGCGATCAACCGGGCGATGCACGACGCCTTGCACGAAGCACTGGACCAAGCCGCGGATCCGGACGTGCGTGCGGTCGTCATCACCGGCGCCGGGCGGGGATTCTGCTCCGGCCAGGACCTGCGCGAGTTCCAGGAGCTCCCGGGTGGTGTCCGCGAGGCGCTCGAGCAGACGTACCACCCGAACATCCGCGCGATCCGGGCACTCGAGAAGCCGGTCATCGCGGCGATCAACGGCGCGTGCGCGGGCGCGGGTCTCTCGCTCGCATGTGCGTGCGACGTTCGGATCGCGTCCGACGAGGCCGCGTTCGTGCCCGGGTTCATCGGGATCGGGCTCGTTCCCGATGCGGGCGGTACCTGGTTCATCCACCGTCTGCTCGGCTTCGCGCGCGCGTTCGAGTGGATGGTCTCGAACCGTCGACTGAGCGCGGACGAGGCGCTCATCTGGGGGCTCGTCTCCGAGGTGGATAGCCCGGAGCGTTTCGCCAAGCGGACGGCGGAGCTCGCCGAGTGGTACGCGGCCCTGCCCACCCGGGCGGTGGCCATGACGAAGCGCCTGTTCGAGCACGCGTTCTCGGCGTCACTCGAGGACCAGCTCTCACTCGAGGCGGAGCTCCAGGAGGCGGCCACGGGGACGGAGGACTTCACCGAGGGCGTTCAGGCGTTTCTCGAAAAGCGCGTGCCGGACTTCCGCGGCCGGTAGGCTCGACCCTGCGCAAGACCGGAATCCGCTGATTCGCGGATCCCGGTCGCGCGAAGATCCCTGAAGGCGACCGCTTCGCGGCCGCAGCGCTCGCGGCTCGGGCCCGTAGGACAGTCGCTCCGGGCGGCGAAGAAGGCCTCCTACCACACCGCCCCGGCGCTACCTGCCGGAGCGGTACTCGACTCCCGGGCGCCCGAGGGTCCACGCTCGACAACGGATCCCCGGGCGCCTTCCATCTACTCGGGGCTTGATGCGAAAGCCGCGCGAGCGGATTCCGGTCTTGCGCGAGTGAGTAGTGTCGAGACGTGGAGATCCGCGCGGTCGACTACCACACGGGTGGCGAGCCCTTCCGGATCGTCACCGGCGGCGTCGACGCGCCACAGGGCGCCACGATCCTCGACAAGCGCCGGGACGCGCTCGAGCGACTTGACCACGTCCGCCGGCTGCTCGTCTACGAGCCACGCGGCCACGCGGACATGTACGGCTGCTTCGTGGTCGAGCCGAACGATGACGGCGCCGATCTCGGCGTCGTCTTCTTCCATAACGCGGGCTACTCGACCGCCTGCGGACACGGGACGATTGCGCTCGTCGCCTGGGCGCTCGACGAGGGAGTCCTCGAGCGACGAGAGGGCGATAACCACGTCGTCGTCGACGTGCCCTCGGGCAGGTTGGAGACGTGGGCCCGGGTGGAGGACGGCCGTGTGCGCTCGGTCCGTTTCCGCAACGTCCCCGCATTCGTCTGGGCCGAGGGCCTCGAGCTCGGAGACCGGAGCCTCGACGTCGCCTTCGGAGGCGCCTTCTACGCGTCCGTGGAGGAGCGTGTCGATCCGGGGGAGCTACCCCGCCTGATCGAGCTCGGTCGCGAGCTCAAGCGGGAGATCGAGGCGTGGCAGGACATCGTCCACCCCCTGGAGCCGGAGCTCCGTGACCTCTACGGAGTGACCTTCTGGCAGGACGAGGATGGTCGGCCTTTGACGCAGCGCAACGTCACAGTGTTCGCCGACGGTGAAGTCGACCGCTCGCCGTGCGGGAGCGGTACCTCGGCGCGGCTCGCATTGCTCGACCGCTCGGGCCGGCTGCCGCGCGGCGACGAGCTGCGGCACCTCAGCATCGTGGGGTCGGAGTTCCGCGCGCGCGTCGTGGGGGACGCGGAGGTTGCCGGGATCCCCGCCGTCGTAACGGAGGTCGAGGGAACCGCTTATCGGACCGGCGAGCACGTCTTCATGCTCGACCCGGACGACCCGATCGGCGAAGGCTTCCTCCTCCGCTAAAGCTAGATAGAAGCTTGATGTGAAAGCGGAGCGCTTCGCGCGCCAACGATTACCCCAGCTTCGCGAGGATCTCGTCGTGCTCGGGGAAGCGCCCTTCCGCCTGCTTCGAGAAGAGCATCTGCCCGTCCGCAAGCACGTCGAACTGTCCCGTCGACCCGGAGATCGGAGTGGCGGTGATGTCGAGCTTCGAGGTGATCTCGGCCGCGAGACTCGCGGCCCGGGTGTCGTACCCGCTTCAGGTCGGGCAGTAGAAGATCTCGACGGTCACGAGCGCAACAATAGATGGGTATTGTCGGGGCTCATGACGGCGCTGGTCTTCGAGGTGGAGCAGGCAGGCTGTACGAGCTGTGCAGCCCGCGTGCGTGAGGCGCTGGCACCGCTCGCGGTCGTGAGCGACCTCGCGATCGACGAGAGCGCCGACTCTGCCACCGTCCATCTCGCCAGCGATGGCTCTGTGCGCGAGGAGGACGTCAATCGGGTCTTGCTCGAGGCCTCGCAAGGGAGCGGCCACTTGTACCGCGTGAAGCCGGGCTCCTGGCGCGCGGAGTAAGCCAGCCTCCCGCTACGCGTCGAGCCGCGGACGGTGGCGCTCGACGATCTCTGCGCAGTCCACGCCCAACGGCAGCGTGCCGTAGGCCCGCCCTCCCTCACCCCCGAGCCGGGTCGCGCAGAAGGCGTCCGCGACCGCGGGCGGCGCGTGGCGCACGAGCAGCGATCCCTGCAAGCAGAGCGCGGCCAGCTCGACCACGCGGCGGGCCCGGTATTCGAGCTCGCCGGCGTCCTCTAGCTCGCCCCCGAGCCGGGCGGCCGCCGCGTCCAGCCGGGCGTCGGCGCCGGCGGCCAGCCCGATCTCGGCGAGCAGCGCGTCGACGCTCTCGGGCTCCGTCGCCGCCGCCCTGAGCAGGTCGAGCGCGTTGACGTTCCCCGCGCCCTCCCAGAGCGAGTTGAGCGGGCTCTCGCGGTAGAGCCGGGGGAGCGCGGACTCCTCCACGTACCCATTGCCGCCGAGACACTCGAGCGCCTCCGCGACGAGCCCGGGGGTCGCCTTGCAGATCCAGTACTTGGCGACGGCGGTCGCCAGCCTGCGGAACTGGAGCTCCCCGTCGTCCACCGAGCGCGCGAGCCGGAGCGCGGTCGCGGTCGCCGCCTCCGAGTCGAGGCAGAGATCGGCGAGGACGTTCAGGTGGAGCGGCTGCTCGCCGAGAAGCCGTCTGAAGGCGACGCGATACGCGGCGTGATGCGTCGCCTCGGCGACTGCCCGGCGCATGAGCGCCGTCGAGCCGAGGACGCAGTCGAGGCGGGTGTGGACGACCATCTCGATGATCGTCGCGACGCCGCGCCCCTCCTCGCCCAGGCGCACCGCCCAGGCGTCCTCGAGCTCGATCTCGGCGGACGCGTTGGAGCGGTTGCCGAGCTTGTCCTTGAGCCGGTGGATGCGGAAGCCGTTGCGCTCCCCGTCCGCGAGGACGCGTGGAAGCACGAAGCAGGTGAGCCCGCCCGGCGCGTACGCGAGGACGAGGAAGGCATCGCACATCGGGGCAGAGCAGAACCACTTCTCGCCGCGCAGGGCGTAGCCGCCGTCCGCGAGCGGCTCGGCCCGGGTCTCGTTCGCGCGCACGTCGGATCCGCCCTGGCGCTCGGTCAGCGCCATGCCCATGAGGACACCCGGCTTCTCGGCAACCGGAAGGAGCCCCGGCTCGTACGCGCGGCTCTCGAGTCGCGGCTCCCACTCCGCCGCGAGCGCGGCGTCTGCCCGCAGGGCCGGCACCGCCGCGTACGTCATCGAGAGGGGGCAACCCGCCCCGGCCTCCGCCTGCGCGAGCGTGACGAACCGGGCCGCGCGCGCGACGTGGGCGGCCGGCTCCCCATCCGCCCAGGGGAAGGCATGGAGACCGTTCTCGACGCCGATCCGCAAGAGCTCGTGCCAGGCTGGGTGAAACTCGACCTCGTCGATGCGCTCGCCGAAGCGGTCGAACGCCCTGAGGGCCGGCGGGTGGTCGTTGGCCAGCCGCCCGAGCTCGAGCGGCTTCCCGCCGCACAGACGTCCGAAGGCGGCGCACTCCTCCTCGCGGTCCTCCGCACCCTCGCGCCGGAGCGCCTCGACGAGCGGCCGGTTCTGTGAGAAGAGGTCGTACCCCTCGAGCGGCGGAGGCTGGTTCCCCACGCGGAGGTACGCCGAGGTCGCCATACCCGTAGCGTGCAGGCCGGCGTGCCCGGTGACAAGGTCAGATGTGGGGAGGGCTCGCCTCGCCGTGCGCGAGGTGAGCAGCAACGCTCCTGGAAACTCGTGCCCTGGCTAGCGCGCGGCGGGGGTGCTTGCCAGGAGGCGCTCGACGAGATCGCGGGTGTCCTCGTCCGCAAGCCCGCGGTGGAAGCACGTCGTCCGCCTGCACAGGATGTCCTCGGCGGTGCGCGCCCACTCGTGCGTTGCGGCGTAGCGCACCTGCGCTGCGATGTCGGGCCCCGCGCTGTTCAGTCGCCGGAGGAGGGACGGATCCTCCACGGCAGGCGCCAGCACCTCCGGCGCGCGGCTGCCGTAGAGGTGGAGCAGGTGCTCGCGAATGTCGCGCTCGAGCTCAACGGGAAGCGACACATGCTCGAGCCCGGCTGCGCCAGGGAGCGGCCACGGGCGCTTGTCGAGTCGGCGCAGGCCCAGCTCCGATCGCAGGCGGGAGAGGGTCTGCAGAGCGATCCGGCGATACGTCGTGAGCTTGCCGCCGGCCACGTTGAGCATTCCCCCCGGGCTGCGGGTGAAAACGGTCTCCCTTCGAGCGCTCACGCTCTCTCCCTCGCCCGCGGGCAGCACACGCAGGCCCGAATAGGCGGCCCGCACGCGATCTGGAGCGACGACCTCGGCGCTCAAGGCGACGGAGGCCTCGGCCAGGATCTGATCGATGTCGGCCGGCTCGACGGCGACATCGGCCGGATCGCCCTCGTGCTCGGTGTCCGTCGTACCGAGGAGGAGCATGTCGTACCAGGGCACGGCGAAGGTCACGCGGACGTCGTCCTGCGCGATCGTGAGCGCGGCCGTCCAGGCGTCGTCGAGCTCGACGAGGACGTGCGCGCCCTTGCTCAGCCGGACCGAGGTCCCGAGTCGCGGATCCTCGAGGCGGCGCACATGGTCGACCCACGGCCCTGCGGCGTTGACGATGACACGTGCATCGACCGCGATCTCTTCTCCAGCAACGCGTACTTCGGCGCCCGTCACCCGCCCTCGTGCGGAGCGGAGGGCGACGACCTCGGCCCCGTTCGAGACACATGCTCCGGCATCCGCCGCGGCACGGACGTTCTCGAGGCACAGCCGCGCGTCGTTCGTCGTCGCATCGGCGTAGAGGGCGCACGAGCGCAGACCCTCGAGCCGCAACGACGGCACCATCTCTCTGGCCTCGACGGGATCGACGAGCCAGTTGACGCGCGACCGGGCGAGGAGCGAGTAGAGGACGATCCCGCTCTGGACGTACGCGGGGCGAAAGGGGCCGCCGTGGTACAGAGGAAGGAGGAACGGCGTTCGGTGAACGAGGTGTGGGGCGACGATCTTCGTCAGCACCCGTCGCTCGTGATGAGCCTCTCGAACGAGGCGCACGTCACCCAGGCGCAGGTAGCGAAGCCCGCCGTGGATGAGCTTCGAGGAAGCGCTCGACGTCGCCCCGCCGAAGTCACCTGCATCCACGAGCGCGACGGCGAGACCGGCGCGCGCCGCGTGGGCGGCGATTCCGGCGCCGATGATCCCGCCGCCGATGACGAGCAGGTCGAAGCGGCGTTCGGCGAGCTCCTCGAGGGCCCGCCCGCGCCCTAGATTCCAAGCGGGTTCGCCCAAGCCTTCCTCCCCGCGGCGTCGATGACCTCGATGCGGACGTGCCGCGCGGACGGAGGTACGTCCAGCCGGGCGTGGACGACGAGTCCGTTCTGATCGCACTCGAGCTCTTGGCCCGCGTGCCTGTAACCGAGACGGCCCACGTTGACCGCGGCACCCGTCGCCCGCCCCGAGACGAGCGTGACCGAGCGGCACGGGCTGCACCGCACCTCGACCGTCTCGCCCTCGAGGCACACGTCGTCGATGCGCGGACCCGTCGAGGAGTAGTACGAGCCGGATGCGAGGGCACTCAGCGCGGCGGTGAGCGAGCGCTCGGGAGCCTTCACCCACGTCCAGGCAAGATCCGAGTCGTAGCCCGGGTGATGGGAGTCGTCGGTCGCGATCGCCGGGCACAGGTGCCCTGCCTCGAGCAGCTCGTCCCAGTGCACGGCGGAGAGACCGCGTCCGATCTCGAGCTCGCAGCCGGCGTTGTAGACCTCGATGCCCGTGACGTTGTCGGGGAGCTCGAGCGTCCCCGGCGTGACCCCGGTCCAGTACGGGTGAGCGAGATACGCAATACCGCCGTGCGCCTCGATCCAGTCGGCGGTGGTCTCGAGGTCGGCGTGCTCCTTGGCGAGCTCGTGCAGCTCCTTCTCGGGAGCGGAGACGCCATAGCCGAGAACGTGCCCGTCGCGGGCGCCGGGGAGGATGCAGTTGAGCTCGACGCTCGGAATGACCAGGAGGTCCTCGATCGAGTCGTCATCGGTGATCCGCCAGTGGTCGGTGATGGCCAGGACGTCGTAGCTCGCGCGCGCGTAGTGGCGCGCGAGATGCCTGGGCGCGAGCTCTCCGTCCGATCGAGTCGTGTGCGCATGCAAGGCGCAGCGCAGCCAGGTCCCGTCGCTTGTCCAGAGGCTCGTCATCGACCGCGAGAGCCTACGCCGTGCCCCCGCGACCGTGCTGCGCGTGTGTTTAGGCCACGCTCCGACCCGTGCGCATTGCACCGATCCCTTCGATCTCCTACCATCCTGCCATCCCGAACCCCAAAGGAGGCGTGCCTGTGGACGACCATCAAGAGCAGGAGTACGAGTTTCTTCGTCGACTCGAGGAAGAGCGGGTAGACCGGGGCAGGCTTCTGAAGCGCGGACTCGCCGCGGGTGCTGGTCTGACGATCTTCTCGCTCTCCGACGTCGCCCTCGCGACACGGCAGCGCGTGTTGGCGGAGCCGCCGCTGCTCGGCCGCTCGGTCTCGGTCGCGGAGATGATCGCCGAGGCCAAGAAGGAGGGACGCCTTAACGTGATCGCGCTCCCGCCCGACTGGGCGAACTACGGCGAGGTCATCTCGACGTTCACGAAGAAGTACAAGATCCCGATCACGAGCGACAACCCGAACGGGTCGTCCGCGCAGGAGAACCAGGCCGTCCGCTCGCTCAAGGGCGACCCGCGGGCACCCGACGTGCTCGACGTCGGTCCCTCGTTCGCGATCGACGGCGCCAATGAGGGCCTCTACGCGAAGCACTACACGAGGAACTTCAAGAAGGTGCCGCGGGTCATGAAGGACGGGCGTGGCTTCTGGCTCGCCGACTACTACGGCGCCGTCTCGTTCGGCGTCAACTCGGCTGTCGTGAGCAACGTGCCGAGGTCGTTCCAGGATCTGCTCAAGCCCGAGTACAAGAACAGGGTCGCTCTCAACGGCAGCCCGCTCTCGTCCGGTTCAGCGGTGGCGGGCGTGTTCGCCGCGGCACTCGCCAACGGCGGCTCGCTCAACGACATCGGGCCGGGCATCGACTTCTTCGCGAAGCTGAAGGACGTCGGGAACTTCATCCCGATCCAAGCGACGCCGCAGACGATCGCGTCGGGTCAGACCCCCATCACGTTCGACTGGGACTACCTGAACCTCGCGTACGTCAAGGAGTTCCCGAGCGCGAGGATCAGGGTCATCGCGCCCTCGGACGGGCTCTACGCCGCTTACTACTGCCAGGCGATCAACGCCACGGCGCCTCACCCGTGGGCGGCGCGACTCTGGCAGGAGTTCCTCTACTCCGACCAGGGACAGCTGCTCTGGATCAAGGGCTACTCGCATACGGCGCTGTTCGACGACCTGGCGAAGCGGAAGGCGATCCCGAAGGCTCTGCTCGACGCGCTTCCGAAGTACAGCAAGGCACCGAAGTTCGCAAGCCGCGCCCAGCTCACCGCCGCGAGGGCGAAGATCGCGACAGACTGGCCGAAGAAGGTCGGCTGAGCACAACAGTGGAGACGGGCAACCTCCCTCGGCCGGCGGAAGCCGGCCGAGGGAGGCGGTTCTCGCTCGTGTGGCTGGGGACGCTGCCGTTCTTCGCCTACGCGCTCCTCTTCCTCTTCCTTCCCTCCGGCCAGGTGATGGTGGGCGCGTTCCGGGACGTCCAGGGCGGGTTCACGCTTGACAACCTGACCACGCTCTTCGAAGAGCCGTACCGGACAGAGTTTCGCAACAGCATCGAGGTCAGCCTTGTGACGGCGCTCGTCGGTGGTCTCCTCGGGTTCCTGATCGCCTACTCGGCGATCCGGGAGGGGTCGCCGCGCTTCCTACGCTCGGTCATCACCACGTTCTCCGCCGTGGCGGCGAACTTCGCCGGGATTCCGCTGGCGTTCGCCTTCATCGCCACGCTCGGAACGATCGGTGTGGTCACGCAGTTCATGACCCAGCAGCTCGGCTGGAACCCGTACGACCACGGGTTCAGCCTGTTCTCGAAGACCGGGGTCGAGCTCGCGTACCTCTATTTCCAGATCCCGCTGATGATCCTCGTCATCTCGCCGGCGATCGACGGGTTGCGCCGCGAGTGGCGCGAGGCCGCGGCGAGCCTCGGCGCGAGCTCCTACCAGTTCTGGCGCCACGTGGGCGTGCCGATCCTCATGCCGTCCCTCCTCTCCGCGGTCATCCTCCTCTTCGGCAACTCCTTCGCCGCCTACGCCACCGCCTACGGCCTCACCGGCGGCAGCATCGGCTTGGTGCCGATACGGATCGGCTACCTCCTCTCCGGCGACGTCCTCGACAATCCGCACCTCGGGCAGGCGCTCGCCGTGGGCATGTTCGTCGTGCTCGCGGTGATGATGCTGGCCTACGTTCCGCTCCAGCGGCGCGCCTCGCGGTGGGGGCGATGAGGCGCCGGATCGCACCGGGCGCGGTCCTCTGGTTGCTCGTCGGTGCGGCCTACTTGCTCCTCCCGCTCGTCGCTACGTCGATCTACAGCCTCAAGTCGAACCAGACGGGGACGTGCTGCACGCTCGAGAACTACGGCGAGATCATCCACGACCCCGCGTTCTGGAAGTCGATCAGGACCTCGTTCGTGCTCGCGCTCGAGACGATCGTGATCGGGCTCGTGCTGCTCGTCCCGACGGTGTACTGGGTCAACCTCAAGCTGCCGCGGCTGCGACCCGTGATCGGGTTCTTCGCGCTGATTCCCTTCGTCGTGCCGCCGATCGTGCTCGTCGTCGGCCTGCTCGATGTCTTCCGCGACACGCCGGACTGGTTCTACGCGGAGCCGTACGGCTTCCTCGTCGCCGCCTACGTCATCCTCGCCTTCCCGTACATCTACTTCTCGCTCGACGCGGGTTTTCGCGCCATCGACGTGCACACCCTGACCGAGGCCTCGCAGAGCCTCGGCGCGAGCTGGCGGACGACGCTCGGCCGAGTGATCCTCCCGAACATCCGCGGAGCGGCGCTCGCGGGCGCGCTGCTCACGCTCGCGATCGTCATGGGCGAGTACACGATCGCGAGCCTGTCGACGTTCGACACGTTCCCGGTCTACATCCAGTATGTGAACGAGAACAAGGGGTTTCCGGCCTCGGCGCTCGTGCTGCTCAGCTTCGGCATCACGTGGGCCGCGATGATTGCGATCGTCCTGGCCGGTCGTGGCCGCGCTCAGGCCCAGGTTGGGGGTGCGAGATAATGGCGACCGTCGAGCTGCGACAGCTGCGACGCGTGTTTGGCGAGGTCGTCGCCCTGGACGGCGTCGACCTGGCGATCGAGAGCGGCGAGTTCCTCTCGCTTCTCGGCCCGTCCGGGTGCGGGAAGACCACTGCGCTTCGTCTCGTCGCAGGGTTCGACCGCCCGACATCTGGGCGCGTCTTCCTCGGCGGCAAGGACGTCACGCACGTGGGGCCCAACCGTCGCGGCATCGGCATGGTCTTCCAGGCGTACAGCCTGTTCCCGAACATGACGGCCGAAGGGAACGTCGGTTTCGGCCTCAAAGTCCGCAAGCAGCCTCGGGACAGTCGGGGACGCCGGGTCGCCGAGCTGCTCGAGCTCGTCGGCCTCGCCGATGCTGCCGAACGCTACCCTCATCAGCTCTCGGGCGGCATGCAGCAGCGCGTCGCGCTCGCACGGGCGCTCGCGATCGAGCCCGAGGTGCTCCTCCTGGACGAGCCGCTCTCCGCCCTCGATGCGAAGGTGCGCGTGCAGCTGCGGGACGAGATCCGCCGGATCCAGACACGCCTCGGCATCACCACGATCTACGTGACGCATGATCAGGAGGAGGCGCTCTCGATCTCCGACCGCGTCGCCGTGCTCTCCCGCGGTCACATCGAGCAGATCGGGCCTCCGGCCGAGATCTACGGGACGCCGGCAACCCCATTCGTCGCGGAATTCGTGGGCACGATGAACCGGCTCGAGGCGAGGATCGCCGATAACGACCGCGGTGAGGTCGAGCACGGCGGGACGCGGCTCGCGGTCGACGCCGCACGCGGAAGGCAGCGTGGCGAGCCCGTGCTCCTCCTCGTCCGTCCGGAGACGGTCGAGTTGGGCGCGGCGGGAGTGGACGGCAACGACCTGGTCGGCGAGGTGCTCTCGCACACGTTCCTCGGCGCCGTGACGCGCATCAGGGTGCTTACCGGCGAGGCCGAGTGGAGTGCCGACCTCTCAGCCGAGAGTGCCTCCGTACTTCCGGTCGGATCGCGCGTGAGCGTCAGCTTCCCGGCCGCGAGTGCCCAGCTCCTGAGCCTCGGAGAGAGCGGAGCGTCGCCCGCAGTAGATCTGGACGATCAGTGAAGATCCCGTCGACGCCGAGC
>DATDOS010000231.1:0-4075 GCA_035293125.1 Gaiellaceae bacterium
CCTTCAAAGGAAAGCGGACAGGCGTCATCGTCTGGCCGGTGCAGTCACTCGGGATCAAGCTGACGTTCCAGGCGGTCGTCGTCGCGGAGAGACGGACACTCCGGCTTCGTGCAGCGGTTACCGTTCAGCCCAGGCCCTAGACCGAAGTTCCCCACGGACTGAGAGCGGTCCGACCGATGGTGCGGCTCTGTAAGCGGGATTGCCGGTGCCGCGTACCTGTCAGACGTAGGTACTAAAGATGTCGGTGTCCGTCCGACGAGTGTGCGAGTATTGGTGCATGGCGCGCAGAGGTGGTGCAGTGCACGTGGTCACGACGAGGCGGCACTACAAGGACCGTGTGTACGAGACGCATCTCTTGCGCCGCACCTATCGGGAGGGCGGCACGGTCAGAAACGAGACGGTCGGCAACCTCTCGCACCTGCCGGCGGAGACGATCGAGCTGGTGCGGCGCTCGTTGCGCGGCGAGCGCTTCCTCTCGGTCGACGAGTCGTTCGCGGTCGAGCAGAGTCTCCCGCACGGGCACGTCGAGGCGGCGCTCGCGATGGCCAGGCGGCTCGAGCTTGCCCGCCTGCTCGACCGCCGGCCCTCGCGGGAGCGCCAGCTGGTACTCGCGATGCTCGTCGAGCGCGTCCTGCATCCCGCCTCCAAGCTCGCCACCGCCCGCGGCCTTGCCGACTCGACCCTGGCCTCGGAGCTCGGGGTGGAGGGCGCCGACGAGGACGACCTCTATCTCGCGCTCGACTGGCTCTCCCAGCGCCAGCAGGCGGTCGAGCGGCGGCTCACGCGCCGCCACTTGCGAGCGGGCGAGCACGCCCTCTACGACGTCTCCTCGAGCTACTTCGAGGGCCGCAGCTGCCCGCTCGCCCAGCTCGGCTACTCGCGCGACCGCCGCCGCGGCTCGCTGCAGCTCGTGTACGGGCTGCTCTGTGACCGGCGCGGCCGCCCGCTCGCGGTCGAGGTCTTCCCCGGCTCGCTACACGACAACCAGACCGTGCCCGACCGGCTCGCCGCGCTCACAGAGCGCTTCGGCTTGAAGCGGCTCGTGCTCTGCGTCGACCGGGGCATGGTCACCGAGGCCAACCTGGCCGCGATCGGCCAGGCCGGCTTCGCCTTCATTAGCGCCCTGAAGGCGCCGCAGGTGAAGCGGCTCGCCAAGTCCGGAGCGCTGCAGCTGTCGCTCCTGGACGAGCTCAACCTGGCCGAGATCGCAAGCAGCGACTTCCCCGGCGAGCGCCTGGTCGTCTGCCGCAACCCGCTCGTCGGCGCCGAGCGGGCGCGCAAACGCGAGGCGCTGCTCGCCGCGACCGAGGAGCAGCTTGCGGCGCTCGAGCGCCGGGTCGCGGCGGGCACGCTGCGCGGCCAGGCGGAGATCGGCCTCGCCGTGGGGGCGGTCTGGAACCGCTACCGAGTCAAGAAGCACTTCCGGATCGAGATCGCAGACGACGCACTCCGAGTCGAGCGCAAGCAGGCCGAGATCGCCGCCGAGGCCGCGCTCGACGGCATCTACATCCTGCGCACCTCACTGCCGGCCGACGAGCTCTCGGCTCCCGACGTCGTCCGCTCCTACAAGCAGCTCGCCCACGTCGAGCGCGCCCACCGCACCCTCAAGGGGCCCGACCTCGAGCTACGCCCGATCCACCACCGCCTTGAGCAGCGGGTGCGCGCCCACCTCTTCCTCTGCGCCCTCGCCTACTACCTCGAGTGGCACCTGCGCTACGCCTGGCGCGAGCTGCTCTTCGCCGACGAGCAGCCGCCGCTTGCCGACGACCCGGTCGCGCCGCAGCGGCGCTCGCCCGAGGCCGCGCGCAAGGCGCAGCGCAAGCGCACTCACGCCGGCGATCGCTGCCATTCCTGGCCAACCCTCCTGCGCCACCTCGCCCTGCGCAGCCGCAACACGATCCGCCTCACCGGCGCCGAGGCGAGCTTCGCCAAGCTCAGCGAACCGACGCCCACCCAAGCGCGTGCGCTCGAGCTCGTCCAGACCGCCGAGCTGCCGGCGTAGTCACGACCGCGACAATCCGCCCCAGCCCCAATCCGAGCAGGCAAGCCAAACGCCGGCTACCCGCTTAAGGGAACTTCGGTCTAGGAGAGTCGGCTCTCGTAACGGCCGAGCTGTAGCCCCACCCGCTGTCGTAGTCGTCGCGCTTCGAGGGGCCGGGCCGTAGGTGAGTGCCTCCCAGCCGCGGTGCTCGACCTCGACTCGAGTTCCGTCGCCGTCGGGGAGTGCTGTCAACCTTTCCAGCGGTTCGTGATCGGGGTACGACGGTCGCGGCCGAACGCCTTTGGGCGCAGCTTCACGCCGGGCGGCGCCTGCCGGCGCTTGTACTCGGCGCGATCGACCAGTGCAACCGCCCGTTCCACGACGTCGGGGCCGAACTCCTCGAGCAGCTCCTCGCGCGACCGGTCTTGCTCGACGTAGGCCTCGAGAACCGGGTCGAGCTCATCGTAGGGAGGGATCGAGTCCTCATCGCGCTGATCCTCCCGGAGCTCCGCGCTCGGCGCTCGGTCGATCGTGCTCCGTGGGATCAGCTCGCGGCGCGCGCGCGCGTTCAGGTGCTCCGCGAGCCGGAAGACGTCCGTCTTGAACACGTCCTTGAGGAGCGTGAATCCGCCGACCATGTCCCCGTACAGCGTCGAGTAGCCGACGGCGAGCTCCGACTTGTTCCCGGTCGACACGACGAGCCAGCCGTACGTATTGGAGAGAGCCATCAGGAGCACGCCCCGGACGCGGGCCTGCACGTTCTCCGCGGCGAGCCCGGCGAGGCCGCCGTCGGTCTCGGCTCTGAGCGCGTCGTGGAAAGTAGCGACGGACGACTCGATCGGGATCTCGCGGAAGTCACACCCGAGGCTCTCCGCCACGCGTCGCGCGTCGCCCCGCGTCCCGTCGGACGTGAATCGTGACGGCATCGACACGCAGTGAACTCGGTCGGGCCCGAGCGCCTCTGCGCAGAGCGCGGCCGTCAGCGCGGAGTCGATCCCGCCGGAGACGCCGATGACGACCTCGGCGAAGCCGTTCTTGTCGACGTAGTCGCGGAGACCCAGTGTGAGGGCGAGCCGCATCTGCTCGAGCTCGGGCTCGAAAGGCGCGATCGCACTGGAAGTCTCGTCTCTGTGCTCCGCGAGCGTGCCGAGCTCGACGACCTCGACCTCCGGAGTCGTCTCCCGCGAGCGGTCGAGCTCGCGTCGACGCGCATCTCGAAGGCGCCGACCCATGGCGCTCTCGGGGTCGATGTCGACGACTAGCAGGTGCTCCTCGAAGCCGGGGGCCCGCGCGACGACTTCTCCTGAATCGTCGAGGACGACCGAGTGCCCGTCGAACACGAGCTCGTCCTGCCCGCCCACGAGGTTGCAGAACGCCAAGTAGGAGCTGGTGTCGCGGGCGCGCGTGACCAGCATCTCCTCGCGCTCCTCCGCTTTCCCGACATGGAACGGTGAAGCGGAGAGGTTGACGATGAGTTGTGCGCCGGCAAGCGCAAGGTCGGTCGCAGGCGGGCCGGGCTGCCAGACGTCCTCGCAGATCGTCGGCCCGATACTCGTATCGCCGAGCCGGAGGAGCACGAGGTCGCGACCCTCGGCGAAGTATCGGTGCTCGTCGAACACGCCGTAGTTGGGGAGGAAGTGCTTGCGGTAGATCGCGTGCACTCGACCGTCTGCGCACACGGCGCACGCGTTGGCGAGGTCACGGTCGAACCACGGAGTGCCGACGAGCGCGACGATCCCTTCCGCTGCGCGGGCGACCTCCTCGAGCGACTCGTGCGAGGCGCGCACGAAACCGGGTCGAAGGAGCAAGTCTTCAGGTGGATAGCCCGTCGTTGCGAGCTCGGGGAATACGACGAGGTCCGCGCCGGCGGTGCGCGCCTGGGAGAGATGATCGAGGATCTTCCGGCGGTTGCCCTCGAGGTCACCGACGACGAAGTTCAGCTGGGCAAGAGCGAGTCTCAAGGTTTTCGCCTCACAGTCACAAACCGAGTCTAACTCGTCTGGGGTCAGACCCGTGGGGTCTGACCCCAGGTAGAAATCTGACTGTGGAGGTCACATTCGAGCGCCGCTACCGCGGGCCGCTGACGTCGGCGAA
>DATDOS010000232.1:0-4770 GCA_035293125.1 Gaiellaceae bacterium
AAAACTTGTGGCTCAGAGCCACAAGGTCGTCGTGGTCCGCCGAGCATGCGTCGGGAGCGGTCCGGCTCACGGGTCGACGGGTGGGTAGACGAGCGGGTACACGTCGTAGGCAGGCTCCTCGTACGGATGCGCCCGCCTCAGCGCCGCGACGACGTCGGCGAGCCGTTCGGCGGGAACGACGGTCTCGACGCGAAGCTCGGGAACGCGCTCCTCTCTCCCCTGCTCCCCGAGCGCCGGGCTCGTGTTCTCGCCACCGAGGAAGGTGCCGACCCCGGCCGTGTACCAGGAGCAGCGCTCGTAGTCACCGATCCGTCCGCCGCCCGCCCCGAACACGGCGTCCCGCGTAACATCGAGCGCGTCCTCGGGGACGAACCAGACGAGCTTCACGCGGCTCATGGGGTCAGACCCCACGGGTCTGACCCCATCTCATTCGAGGTTGTCGATCTGCGCGCGCTGCAGCGTCCCCGAGTAGTCGACGTACACCGACTTCCACTCGGTGAAGACGTCGAGCGCGGCCTGCCCCGCCTCGCGGTGCCCGTTTCCGGTGTCCTTCGTGCCGCCGAACGGGAGGTGCACCTCGGCGCCGATGGTTCCCGCGTTGATGTAAGTGATCCCGGCCTCGAGGTCGCGCATCGCCCGGAAGGCCCGATTGACGTCACGCGTGAAGATGGACGACGAGAGCCCGTAGCGGATGCCGTTCGAGACGCGAATCGCCTCGTCCTCGCCCCTGACGCGGATGAGCGAGAGCGTCGGCCCGAAGATCTCCTCCTGCGCGATCCGCATCCCCGGCTCGACGTCGCCGAAGATCGTCGGCCGGTAGTAGAAGCCCTTCGCCAGATCGCCCTCGCTCGCGATCTCACCCCCCGTGAGCAGCGTTGCGCCGTCGTCGATCCCGATCTGCGTGTACGAGTGGATCTTCTCGAGCGCGGCAGCGTTGATCACCGGCCCGACGTCGCTGTCGTCCTCCCAGCCCGGCCCGAGTCGCAGCGACTCTGCCCTCTCGACGAGTCGCCCGGCAAGCGCGTCGTACAGGCTCTCGTGGACGATTACGCGGCTGGCTGCCGTGCAGCGCTGGCCCGAGGTGCCGAACGCCGACCACACGATGCCGTCGACGGCGAGGTCGAGATCGGCGTCCTCCATGACGATGATCGCGTTCTTGCCGCCGAGCTCGAGGTGGATGCGCTTGAGGTGGTCGGCCGCGTTCCGCATCACGGTGACGCCCGTCTCGCGCGAGCCGGTGAGCGTGATCACCGGGACGTCCGGATGCCGGACGAGCCGGTCGCCGACCGCGCCGCCCCCGCCGTGGACGATGTTGACGACGCCCTTCGGAACGCCGGCCTCGTCGAGCAGCTCGACGAAGCGCTGCCCCAGCGCAGGCGTATCGCTCGCAGGCTTGAAGACGACCGCGTTCCCGGCGACGAGCGCCGGCGCGATCTTCCAAGACGGAATCGCGATCGGGAAGTTCCACGGCGTGATCACGCCGATGACCCCGATCGGCATGCGGACCGACATGTTGAACTTGTCGCGGAGCTCGGAGGGCGTCGTCTGGCCGAAGAGGCGTCGGCCCTCGCCGCCCATGTAGTAGCTCATGTCGATCGCTTCCTGGACATCGCCGCCGGCCTCTGCTGAGACCTTCCCCATCTCGTGCGTCATGAGGTCCGTGAGCTCGGCCTTGTGCTGGACGAGGAGCTGCGCGAAGCGGAAGAGAAGCTCGCCGCGCCTGGGAGCGGGCACGAGGCGCCAGTCCTCGTACGCCTCCTTCGCAGCGGCGACCGCGCGATCGACGTCGTCGGCGCCCGACTTCGGGAACGTCCCGATCAGCTCGCCGTCGGCAGGGCTCGTGGAGTCGAAGGTCTCGCCGGAGGTGGCATCGACCCACTCGCCGGCGATGTAGTTCTGGAACTGCCTGAGAGCCGTAGCCATGCGGCTCAGTCTAGACGCGTGCCGCAGCGCCGCCTCCATGGCGCGGATGGATGAGGGTGCGCGGCCAGCTCTCCCGGACCAACAGCGTTGCCAGCGGCGTCAGAGGATCCGCTGACCCACGTGCCCGCGGACCGGGCTCTCGTGCGCTAGCGGGCGGCGTTCGGGACGACGCGGCCGCTCTCGTCGAGCGCGGCGTTCCAGTCGGTGAACGCGGCCTCGATCTCGGAGATGTCGGCGCCGCGGTCGGCGAGCCGGATCGGCTGCCCGGCCTCGGGCAGCACGCGGTACTGGTACCACGTGATCTCCCACGCGAACGTGAGGACGAGCTCGCTGTTCACGCCCGAGAGCGGCACGATCGAGACGAGCGGCGCGCCGAGCGCGCGCGCGACACCCTCGACCGTGCGGCGGAAGAGGCTCGCATTGAAGAGATCTGCCGCCTCGACGAGCGCCGCCTCGACATCGGACAAGCGGCGGAGCACCGGCTCCGGAACGACGGGCTTCGCATCTCCGTTGCCGACGCCGAGCAGCTGCGCCCACCGCGGGCGCTTCCTGCGCGCATGCGGTGAGAGCGCCGGGGACATCGGACCGCCCTCCCGCACCCAGCCGTACTCGAGCGCCGCCTCCTGGCAGAGCGGACAGACGTCGACGAACTCCACGCCGTCCGGCGAGAACCGAAACGCGTACTCCCCCTGCAGCAACGTTCGCTCACAGACAGCGCACGCGCGGCGGACAGTCGCCTTCGTCACGCGCATGGCGAGGACCCTAGCAGGGATTTTCCCGTTATCCACAGGCTGCGGGGAAGCCGCACCCGAGTGCTCGACCCTACTGATGCGCGTCTCCATCTCGGGGCGGGACATTGTGTCAAGGAGATGTCCTTCGTCTCACTCGTCCTTCGCAATCTCTTCCGTCAGCGGATGCGGACTGCTCTCACCGTCGTCGGGATCAGCGTGGGCATCACGATCGTGGTCGCGCTGGGCGCGATCACCGGCGGTCTCAAGGACACGGCAGGGGCGATGCTTCGCGAGGGCGGCGCAGACTTCATGGTCGCTCGAAAGGGCTCGGCCGACCTCACGTTCTCCGCCGTCTCCGCGAAGGAATGGACCCAGGTGGCCTCCATGCAGGGCGTCGAGCGTGCAACCGGGGTCCTGATGCACGTCACGCGGCATGGATCGAACCCGTTCTTCCCGCTCCTCGGAATCCGTGCCGCCCAGCTCGAGCAGAGCCCGCCGGAGCTCGTCGCAGGGCGGCTGCTGGCGCCGGGCGCCACCGACGAGGTGATCCTCGGCACGAGCGCGGCCGCTGATACCGATTCGGCCCCGGGATCGAGCGTGACGATCGCCGGAAAGCCGTTCCGCGTCGTCGGCATCTATCGCTCGGACAACGTCTTCTACGACAGTGGTGGCTACGCGCCGCTCGAGGCCGTCCAGGACATCGCCCGCAAGCCGGACGTCGTGACTGCCGTCTACGTGACCGCGCAGGCCGGAGCGGAGCCCAGGGCGCTGGCCGTCGCCATCGAGGACGCGTACCCGGAGCTCACCACGGTCCGTGACGTCACCGAGTACGGGAAGGTCGACCAGGGGATCCAGATCATGGACGCGCTCAACCTCGCGGTTTCGGTGCTCGCCATTGCGCTCGGGGCGATCGCTGTCATGAACACCATGATCATGGCCGTCTTCGAGCGCACCCGCGAGTTCGGGATTCTGCGCGCAGTCGGCTGGCGGGGATCGCGGATCATGCGGCTCGTTCTCACCGAAGCACTGCTCCTGTGCCTCGTCGCGGCCGTGCTCGGAACAGCTTTCGGGGTGCTCGCAACCCGCGGCGTCATGCTCATCGAGGAGATTCGGAACTTCCTCGAGCCCACGTACACGCTCGACGTGTTCGTGCGCGCGGTGCTGATCGCCGCGGGTGTCGGCCTCGTCGGCGCCCTCTACCCGGCGTACCGTGCGGTCCGGCTCTCGCCGATGGAGGCGTTGCGCCATGAGTAGCGTCCCTGCGATCGACTGCGTCGACGTCGTGAAGACGTACGAGGAAGGGCGCATCCGTGCCCTTGCCGGCATGTCTCTCCGGGTGGAGGCCGGCGAGTTCGTCGCCGTCGTCGGCCCTTCGGGCTGCGGCAAGTCCACACTCCTCCATCTGATCGCCGCACTCGACCGGCCGGATGCCGGAGAGATCCATGTTGCCGGCCACGATCTCGCCCACGAGCGAAGCCTCGACCACTACCGCGCGCATCACGTGGGAATGGTCTTCCAGCTGCACAACCTCCTCCCCACGCTGAACGCACTCGAGAACGTGCAGGTGCCGATGTTCGAGCTCGACCTCGGCGGCGCCGAGCGAAGGGAGCGTGCGCGACAGCTGCTCGAGACCGTGGGACTCTCCGAGCGCGAGCGAAGCCGTCCGGCCCAGCTCTCGGGGGGAGAGCGCCAGCGCGTCGCCATCGCCCGGGCGCTCGCGAACGACCCTTCTGTGCTCCTCGCCGACGAGCCGACCGGCAACCTCGACTCCGAGGCCGGCCGGATCGTGCTCGAGCTGCTGGAGAGAATCCGCGCGGAGCGCGAGACGACCCTCGTTCTCGTCACGCACGACACGGACGTCTCCGAACGAGCGGACCGAATCGTCAGGATGCTCGACGGCCGCGTCGACGAGTCGTCTGCTCCGCGGGCGACGGTTCTGACGCTCGCTCCACCGACGCTGCGCCCCGTGCGCGGCAGCTAGTGCTTCGTCTCGGAAGTCCCTTGATGCTCCGGCGCGCGAAAAGCGAGCCAGGCGAGGACGCAGGGAGCGCCCGTATTGGTGAATACGGGCGCGACCGAGGACGACGCATGGCGACGCTTTGCAGCCGCCCGGAGC
>DATDOS010000233.1:0-16179 GCA_035293125.1 Gaiellaceae bacterium
ACGCTCGACGAGGCACTGCCGGCCGCCGAGCGCCCGCAGGCGGAGTCGCAAGCCGTGAAGTGGCGAGAAGGCGAGCTCACGGGACTGCGCGGGAGAGTGGGCATCGCCGTGGACGCCGACCGCGTCGCCGTCGCCACCGAGAGCGGCGAGGTGATCGTCACGGCACTCCCAAGTGACAAGTTGTCACAAGGCGGCGACTCCGCAGGAGATGGGGCTTCTCGGCCAAGTTACAAGTTGTTACAAGCTCCTGCCCTCGCGGTCGTCGTGCACGATGCGAAGCCGCTGCGTCTCGGGGTGCCCGTCGCCGACGACACGATGATCGCCGCCTACCTCGTCGATCCCGGCCGCGCCGAGTACCTGCTCGACGACCTTGCGGCCGAGAACGGCCTCGAGCTCGAGCCCGATCCGCCGGCAGAGGAGGACACGGCCGCGCTCGTCCGTCATGCGGAGGCCGCACGTCGCCTCGCCGGCCCGCTCGCAGAGAAGGTCGCAGAGCGCGGGTCCGAGCGCCTCTACCGCGAGGTCGAGCTCCCGCTCACCGTGGTTCTGGCAGCCATGGAGGACGCGGGCGTCCGCATCGACACCTACCGCATGGGCGAGATCACGGCCCGCCTGAACGATCGGATCGAGGAGCTCGAGGCCCGTGCGTACGACCTCGCAGGCGAGGAGTTCGTGCTCGGCTCGCCGCAGCAGCTCGGCCGCGTCCTGTTCGAGAAGCTCGAGCTCACCCCCGGCCGCAAGGGGAAGACCGGGTACTCCACGGACAGCAAGGTCCTGCGCGCGATCCGCGCAGATCACGAGATCGTTCCCGTGATCGAGGAATGGCGAGAGCTGACCAAGCTCGTCAACACGTACCTGGGGCCGCTGCCGACGCTGCTCGGCGAGGACGGGCGCCTCCACACGACCATCAACCAGACCGTCGCGGCGACGGGGCGCCTCTCGACCTCGAGCCCGAACCTGCAGGCGATCCCGATCCGCACCGAGCTCGGCCGGGAGATCCGCTCAGCATTCGTCGCCGAGCCGGGTCACCGCCTTCTCTCCGCCGACTACTCGCAGATCGAGCTCCGGATCCTGGCGCACGTGTCAGGCGAGCCGAGGCTCCGAGAGGCATTCCTCCGCGGGGAGGACATCCACACGGCGACCGCGGCCGAAGTGCTCGGCAAGGACCCCGCCGCCCTCACCAAGGACGAGCGGAACGTGGCCAAGATGATCAACTTCGGAATCGTCTACGGGATCTCGGCTTTCGGCCTCTCCGAGAACCTGGACATCCCGAAGGAGCAGGCGCAGGCCTACATCGACACGTACCTCGCGCGCTTCCCGCACGTGCAGGCGTTCATCGCGCGGACGATCGCCCAGGCAGGTGAGGACGGCTACGTGACGAGCCTCTTCGGGCGCCGGAGGCCGGTTCCCGAGCTCCGCGCCTCGAACCGCCAGACACGCGGGTTCGGGGAGCGGGTGGCGGTGAACTTCGTCATGCAGGGCTCGAACGCCGACATCATCAAGGTCGCGATGGTCGCGATCCACCGACGCCTGCGCGAGGAGGGGAGAGGCGCGCGTCTCGTGCTACAGGTGCACGACGAGCTCCTGCTCGAGGTTCCGGAGACCGAGGTCTCGGCGGTGCGCGAGCTCGTGCGCGAGGAGATGGTCGGCGCGTACCCGCTCGACCCGCCGCTCGCCGTCGACATCGGTGTCGGCGACGACTGGGCCGAGGCCAAGCGATAGCGGCTCGCGCTCGCTCAGCGCACGGATGAAGAGGCTGGATTTCGCATGAACCCGGCTATACTCCGCGCTCCGATGGCCAACGACATCGCCGAGAAGCCCGCCGTAACCGACGAAGGGGTCTGGATCACAGGGCCCGACGGGGAGCTCGTCCCCGATTACGAGGCCTCCTTCCCCGAGATCAACGAAGGGGAGGTGGTGCACGGCACCGTCGTGCGGGTGGACAAGGACGAGGTGCTCGTGGACATCGGCTACAAGTCCGAAGGCGTCATCCCGGTCGCCGAGCTCACGATCCGCCGGTCGGTGAACCCCGCCGACGAGGTCTCCGTCGGCGAGGAGATCGACGCGCTCGTCCTGACGAAGGAGGACGCGGAGGGACGGCTCATCCTCTCCAAGAAGCGCGCCCGCTTCGAGCTCGCGTGGAAGAGGATCGAAGCTGCGGCCGAATCGGGCGAGCCGGTCAACGGCAAGACCATCGAGGTCGTCAAGGGCGGTCTCATCCTCGATCTCGGCGTGCGTGGCTTCCTGCCCGCCTCGCTCGTCGACATCCGCCGTGTCCAGGATCTCGACGAATTCCTCGGGAAAGAGCTGCGCTGCAAGGTCATCGAGCTCAACCGCTCTCGCAACAACGTCGTCCTCTCGCGCCGTGCTGTTCTCGAGGACGAGCGGAAGGAGATGCGGCAGGCGATCCTCGACCGGCTCAATCCAGGCGATGTGATCGAGGGCCAGATCTCGAACATCGTCGACTTCGGCGCGTTCGTCGACCTGGACGGGATGGACGGTCTCATCCACATCTCCGAGCTCTCGTGGAGCCACGTCAACCACCCGTCCGAGGTGCTCGACATCGGGCAGACGGTCAAGGTCAAGGTCCTCGACATCGACCGTGAGCGCCAGCGGATCTCGCTCGGTTTGAAGCAGACGCAGACGGATCCCTGGCAGCAGGTTCTCGACAGCTATCGCGAGGACGACGTCGTCGAGGGCCGTGTGGCCAAGGTCGTGACGTTCGGCGCGTTCGTCGAGATCCTCCCGGGCGTGGAGGGTCTCGTACACATCTCGGAGCTTGCGCCCCATCACGTCGAGAATCCGCGCGAGGTCGTCGCGCAGGGTCAGGCGGTCAACGTCCGCATCCTCGAGATCGACGGCGAGCGCCGGCGGCTGTCGCTCTCGCTGAAGCGCGTCGAGGAGGGCGAGCAGCCCGTCCCGCGCGCGGACGGAGCGGAGTCGGTGCACACGATGCCCGATCTCAGGCTGAGCGAGGAGGCGTTCCCGGCTGGAGCCGCGGCCGTGGAGCTCGCGGACGAGGTCGTCGACGAGATCGAGATGGGCGAGGCCGAGGGCGCGGCCGAGCAGATGCCGGAAGCAGAGGCCGAGCTGATGCTCGAGGCAGAGGCAGAGGCAGAGGCACAGGCAGAGGCAGAGACAGAGGCCGAAGCCGAGGCCGACAGTGCGGAGTCGTCGCAGGAGCCGGCTCTCGAGGTCGTCTCCGAGCAGGCCGACACGACCTGAGATGGGGTCAGACCCCACGGGGTCTGACCCCACGTCTCGCCCGCTCGCGGTCGCGATCACCGGCGGGATCGGAGCCGGCAAGTCGACGGCGCTCGAATGCTTCCGCCGCCACGGTGCGGCGACGGTTTCGAGTGACGAGATCGTTCATCACCTGCTCGCGACCGATCCCGATGTGAAACGAGCGCTCGTCGAACGGCTGGGCGACGAGATCCTCGGCCCGGACGGCGCTCCCGATCGCGAGCGGATCGCACTTCGGGTCTTCAGGGACCGCGAGGCGCTCGACTTCCTGGAGAAGCTCCTGCATCCGCTCGTGTCCCGCGAGTACACGACCTGGCGCGAGCAGCTCCGAGCGCTCCCCGACCCCCCCGAGGTATGCGTGACGGAGGTTCCGCTCCTGTACGAAGTGGGGGCGGAGACGCGGTTCGACAAGGTCGTCGTGATCACGGCCCCCACGAAGCTGCGCGAGGCTCGGCGAGGTGGCCGCACGGATGACCGTGAGTCGCGGCTCATTCCGGACCGCGAGAAGGTCGAGCGCGCCGACTTCGCGTACGTCAACACAGGGACGCCCGACGAGCTCGACGCCTGGGTGGCGGAGGTCATGGCTACCCTGACTGACGAAGACTCGTCCCATCAGGTCGGCAATTAGCCAAGTTACAACTTGTAACTTGGTTTCCCCGACGCCCGAGAGGAGGCGCATTCCCTGCGCATCCTGACCCTTGCAGCCATCGTCGTTCTGGGTCTGGCAGTAGTGGCCGCCTGGGTCGTCGAGTCCGAGCCTGACTGGTACCTGCGGACGCGCTACCCGCTCGAGTACGACCACATCGTCCGCGGACATGCGCGGAACTACGACCTCGACCCCGCTCTGCTCGCCGCGGTGATCTACGTCGAGAGCCGGTTCGACCCGAATGCTCGCTCGGCCGCCGGAGCTGTCGGCCTGATGCAGCTCCTCCCGGAGACGGCGAAGGGGATCGCGCTACGGACGGGTGGCGCGCGGTTCGTCGTCGCCGACTTGCGCGATCCGGACATCAACGTGCGCTACGGCTCGTGGTACCTGGATCACCTGATCGACCACTACGACGACGTCGACACCGCGCTCGCCGCCTACCACGCGGGTCAGGGGAACGTCGACCGCTGGCGTCGCAACGGCCTCGGGATGGCCTTCCCCGAGACGCGCTCGTACGTGGGCGAGATCGACCGCGTCAGGCGCGTGTACGCGAAGGCGTATCGGGCCGAGCTCGGCCTCCGATAGCGTCGCCCAGGAGGTCGAGAACGAGCTCCGTCGGCGGGAGCTCCTCACCTGATGCTCGCTGAAGCGCCAGCCCGTTCAGCACGAGGTTGACGAAGAGCCCGACCTGCTTCGGCTCGAGATCGTCGCGGAACTCGCCCGTCCGCTGCGCTTCCTCGATCCGTGCGCGGTTGGCCGGAGCGACCTCCATTTGCCGCGCCTCGATCCGCGTGCGGAAGTCCGGGTCGTTACGTACGCGCCGGAACAGCTCGAGGTAGACCGCAAGCCACGCGGGGTCGAGCTCGACGACCTCTCGAACCACGGCCTCGAGTCCCTCGTTCACCCAGAGGTCCGACATGCGTGCGCTGTCGCGTACCGCGAGCTCGATGAACAGATCCTCCTTGGAGGGGAAGTAGTTAAAGATCGCACCGCGGGAGAGACCGGTGGCCTTCTCGAGGCGAACGACGGTCGCCCCCTCGTACCCGTGCTCGGCGAAGCAGCGGCGCGCTCCGGCAAGGATCTGTTCCCGGCGTTCGGTCTTGCGTTCCTCGGAGATCTTCGGCATCGGCGATTTCGTACTTTACAAAACCGTACGGACGTTTTATATTACTCCGCCATGGAGCCCGCTGAGCTGATGCCGGTCAAGAAGAGCGCCGTCAGCGCCCTCGTCCTGGCCGAGACGGTCTCCGTCCTCGGAACGCGCATGACCTACCTCGCGCTGCCGTGGTTCGTGCTCGTCACGACGGGGTCGCCCGGGAAGATGTCGCTCGTCCTCGCGGCGGAGATCCTGCCGATGGCGATCCTCGGCATTCCGAGCGGGACGCTCGTTCAGCGCCTCGGCTCACGCACCACCATGCTCGTCGCCGACTTCGCGCGGGCGCCGATCCTGGCGTCGATCCCCCTGTTGCACTCCGCCGGCATGTTGAGCTTCGAGCTCCTGCTCGGGATCGTCGCGCTGCTCGGCTGCTTCATGCCACCGTACTTCGCCGCGCAGCGGACGATCTTGCCAGAGCTCGTCGGCGAGGACGAGCGGCGCATGTCTCAGGCGAACAGCTCCATCGAGGGCGGGACGGCGTTTGCCGCGATGATCGGGCCGGCCCTTGCGGGCGCGCTCATTCCCTTCCTGGGGGCGCCGAACGTCCTTTACGTCGACGCGGCGACCTACATGATCGCCTTCCTCCTCGTCCTCACGTTCGTGCCGCGGCGCAAGTCGCTGGCCGCCGCCGCGCAGCGTGGCGTCCTCGCTGGTCTGCACTTCCTTCGAGTCGACCGCTTTCTCGCCGCGCTCGCGGCTACCGCGATCGGATTCGGCTTTCTCGGAGCAGGGATGTCGGCGGGCCTGCCCGTGTATGCGTACGACGAGTTCGACGGGAGCGCCTGGATCGCCGGTCTGTTCTACGCGGCTCTAGGCGCCGGGGCGCTGGTTGGAAGCCTCCTCGCCGTCTTTGCCGTGCGCAAGGTCGCGCCGCTGCGCCTGGCCGGGTTCGCAGCGCTCGCCTTCGTCGTTCCGCTCTGGGTGCTCCCCTTCCTGCCCCCATGGCCTGTCGTCTTCGCCGCGCTGTTTACGGCGACGCTCTTCACGCCCCTGATCAACGGGCCGATCATCGCGGTGCTAACGGCCCGCACTCCCGATGAGCTGCGGGCCAAGGTGATGACCGCGGTGATCTCCGTCAACACGCTCGCCGCGCCGCTCGGGTTCCTCGTCGCCGGGCAGGTGCTCGACCGGTGGGGAGTCGCGCCCCTTTTCGCCGCGGTCGTTCTCGGCATGACGTGGATGGTGATCGTGTTCGCCTCGGTCGTTCTTCGCCACCGCGACGCGGGCGTGACGGCCGCCGAGCCAGCCGCAACCTGAGTCGTATCGGGCGGCGGCTACGCTGCTCGCATGAGGCAGTTCACAGCCTCCGACCTCTACGCGCCCATGGGCGACCAGCCGCGCGCGATCGGAGAGATCGCCGCATCGGTCGCCGAGGGCAACCGCTTTCAGACCATCCTCGGCGCCACCGGAACCGGGAAGACGGCGACGATGGCGTGGACGATCGAGAAGCTCCAGCGGCCCGCTCTCGTCATCGCGCACAACAAGACACTCGCCGCGCAGCTCTGCAACGAGTTCCGGGAGTTCTTCCCCGAGAACGCGGTCGAGTACTTCGTCTCCTACTACGACTACTTCCAGCCCGAGGCGTACATCCCGCAGGCCGACCTCTACATCGAGAAGGACTCGTCCCAGAACGACGACATCGCGCGCCTGCGGCTCTCGGCGACGTCCTCGCTCCTGACCCGCCGCGACGTCGTGGTGGTCGCCTCGGTCTCCTGCATCTACGGTCTCGGGTCGCCGGACGAGTGGCGCGAGCGCGTCCTGATGCTCGAGGTGGGGGAGGAGCACGACCGCGACGAGGTGCTCCGCAAGCTGATCGAGAGTCAGTACGTCCGCAACGACACCGTCCTCGGGCGCGGGCGGTTCCGGGTCAAGGGCGACCTCGTCGAGATCCAGCCCGCGAACGTCGAGACCGCCTACCGCGTGTCGTTCTTCGGCGACGAGGTCGAGCAGGTCACGCACTTCGACCCGCTCACGGGTGAGGTCTACGCGCGGCTCGACAACCTCGTCATCTGGCCGGCGACCGAGTACGTGACCTCGAGGCCGACGATCGAGCGCGCCGTCGACGAGCTCCGCGCAGAGCTGGAGCAGCAGGTGGCGAAGTTCGAGACCGAGGGTCGGATGCTCGAGGCCCACCGCATCCGCCAGCGGACGGAGTACGACCTCGAGCTGATGAAGGAGCTCGGGTTCTGCTCCGGGATCGAGAACTACTCGCGCGCGCTCGAGGGGCGTCCGGTCGGCTCACATCCGTTTACGCTCATCGACTACTTCCCGGACGACTTCGTCTGCTTCGTCGACGAGTCGCACCAGACCGTCCCGCAGCTCGGCGGCATGTACGAAGGCGACCGCTCGCGCAAGCAGACGCTCATCGACTACGGCTTTCGCCTCCCCTCCGCGCTCGACAACCGACCCCTCCGCTTCGACGAGTTCCTCGGCAAGGTGCGCCAGCTCGTCTTCGTCTCGGCGACGCCCGGCCCGTTCGAGCTCTCGCGCTCGAGGGTGATCGCTGAGCAGCTCATCCGCCCGACCGGCGTCGTCGATCCCGAGATCGAGCTGCGCCCGACCAAGAACCAGATCGACGACCTGCTGAACGAGATTCGCCGTCGCGAGGAGGTCGGCGAGCGCACGCTCATCACGACGCTGACGAAGAAGATGGCCGAGGACCTGACCGACTACCTGCTCGAGGCCGGCGTCCGTGCCCGCTACCTCCACTCCGAGATCGACACGCTCGACCGGATCGCGATCATCCGTGAGCTTCGCCTCGGCGAGTACGACGTCCTCGTCGGCGTCAATCTCCTACGCGAAGGGCTCGATCTGCCCGAGGTCTCGCTCGTCGCCGTCCTCGACGCCGACAAGGAAGGCTTCCTGCGCGGGAAGACGGCGCTCATCCAGACGACCGGCCGCGCCGCCCGCAACACCGCCGGGAAGGTGCTCCTGTACGGCGACAAGCGCACCGAGGCGATCGTGGGGGCGATGGAGGAGACGAGCCGCCGGCGCGCCTACCAGGTCGCCTACAACGAGGAGCACGGGATCACGCCCGAGACGATCGTCAAGGGGGTCTCCGACATCTCCGAGCTCCTCTCGCTCGAGTCCCCGCACGTCCCCTCCTCGCGCCGCCGGCGCGGAAAGGCCGAGGTGGAGGGGATGTCGCGCGACGAGCTCGAGAAGCTCGTCATCACGCTCGAGGAGGAGATGTACCTTGCCGCCGAGGAGCTCCGCTTCGAGTACGCCGCCAAGCTCCGCGACGAGATCAAGGAGCTCAGGCGTGAGCTGACCGCGTTCGTAGAGGCGTGATCGTCACAAGAGCGTGCCAAACGGCCGTTGACCCTTGACCGTGACGTGGCCATACTCTACGTATGTCGCAGATGATTACGGTGCGTATGTCAAAGGACCGAGTCGAGCAGCTCGACGCGCTAGTCGCCTCGGGCGCCTACGCGACGCGGGCCGGCGTCGTGCGGGCCGCGGTTGACCGACTCCTCGCGACCCTCGAGAGCGAGGCGATCGATCGCGCGATCATCGATGGGTACACGCGCATCCCTCCGACGGCCGAGGAGCTCGCATGGGCAGAGCGCGCCGTCATCGAATCCATTCGCGAAGAGCCCTGGTGAGACGAGGCGAGGTCTGGTGGGTAGAGCGACCCGAAGAGGGGCGCCGCCCGCACTTGATCCTGACCCGCGACACCGCTATCCCGAAGCTCACTTCCGTGCTCGCCGTTCCGGCGACGCGGACGATCCGCGGAATCCCGACGGAGGTCGAGCTCGGGCCCGACGACGGGATGCCAGATCCATGCGTCTTGTCGCTCGACAACGTGCGCACGCTCGCTCGGGCGCACTTCCGGGAGCGGATCTGCACGCTCGGCCCGGAGCCCATGGCGCGCGTCTGCCGCGCGCTCGGGATCGCTTCGGGCTGCGCCTGATCCGGCTCGCCGAGCCATTCCAGCGCATTCGTGGACGAGCGAGCAGGGCCGGCCGTACGCCGGCCCTGCTCGAGCTCCGTCTGATCAGCCGGTCGCCACGCACATGGCGTAGACGCTGAAGTCATCGGCGAATCCGCTGTTGTGAGCCCGTCGAGTAGGTCGCTGAGCGCCGTGAACGGCAGCGCGCTCTCGTTCTCGGCCGGTTGCGCGCGCAGGACGCGGTGAGCCTGTGCGCCGGCGCGTTCGACGTCCGCCCGTCACAGCGTCGTCTTCCCCGATACCCGGTGCGCCTTCGAGAACGAGCGCCATGGCGTACGGACTGTCGCTCTCGAGCAGCGCGTTCACGCGGAGGAGCTCCCACGCACGTCCGACGGTGGTGGGCATCGTCCCATCGTAGGAACGGCGGCCTATCAGCGAGAAATGATCAGTTCTGAGCTGCTGTTGCGTCCGGCCGTCACGACCTGGCTGATGTCAGGCAGGCGCGAAGAGCTCGATCTCGGCGTCGTGGCCGTGCGAGGCGGCGAGTCGCGCGTCGCACGTGATGAGCGGAGCAGGGAGCAACTCGGCGAGAGCCACGTACACCGCGTCGTACGTGCTGAGCGTGTCCCGCAGCTGCCACGCGCGCTCCAGCAGCAGCGCATGTGCGTAGAGCGTGATCGCCATATCGGCAGCGTTCCTCCGCGCGAGGAAGGCGCCGTCCACGGACAGCTCGGCGCGCGCGACGAGACCTCGCACTGCGTGCGTCACCTCGACGTCGATCAGGTGGGGCGCATGCAGCGTTCCGCCTCGCTCGAGTCGACCGGGGAGCGCTTCGATCCGCCTGTGGGCCACGACCTCGACGACGGCTGAGGCATCGACGACGATCACTCGGGCGGGATCGGTCCGCGTGCCTCGCGAATGATGTCGACGATCGACTGCAGTGAGACGTTGTTCGGGGGTTGCGACCGGATGCGCGCCAGCAGCTCTTCCATCGTCGGCTTCTCGGCCATCGTGACGAGCTCGCTCCGGAGGTACTCGGACATGGACATCCCGGCTGCTGCAGCTCGCGCGCGGAGCACGGCGTGCACGTCGTCGGGCACGTCCCGGATCTGGATTGCCTTCGGCATCGTCATCTTCAGGATACAAGCAAAGTGCATGCGGTGCACGCAAGATGCCTTCGCCGGACGTGGCCCGATAGGCTCCGGCCCATGTGCCGGAACATCAGGACGCTTCACAACTTCGAGCCGCCTGCCACTGACGAGGAAGTGCGGGCCGCCGCGCTCCAGTACGTGCGCAAGGTCAGCGGCTCCCAGAAGCCGTCGAAGGCGAACGAGGCGGCTTTCGCGCGTGCCGTCGACGACGTCGCTCGCGCGACGAGCGTGCTCCTCGCCGAACTCGTCACGACCGCGCCCGCGCGAGATCGCGAGATCGAGGTTGCGCGCGCACGCGCACGGGCCGAGAAGCGCTTCGGCCGCGCGGCGTAGCCGTCAGCTGCCGAAGGCGTCCTCGACCCGACGACGGTAGGCGCGTGGATCGACCGCCGGGAAGCGGTAGAGCTCCGACTCGACCTCGTCGAAGCACGCGAGCGCGAACGCGGGCTCGACGAGCCCGCGGTCGACCATCGCGCGAACGTCCTCGAGATCCTGGACGTGGGCGCGCTCGAGCTTGGCGAGTGCCTGCGAGTAGGGGTCGAAGTGGTAGAAGCCGAGCCTTCCTTCCTGCGCAACGAAGACGTTGCGAGACTCCCAGCCTGACGCGAGGGGAATGAAGTCCCCCGGCGACACAAGCTCGACGTTCACGCGAAGGTCGTCCTTGATCTGCGGGATCGCGCGGAGAAGGGCGTCGGACAGAGGCTCGAGCTGGATGTCCACGTCGATCGTCGTTCGGCGCCAGCCGACCAGGACGGCAGTTGCGCCCCCCGTGAGGTAGCACGCGCCGTCTCCGTCCGCGGCTCGACCGAGGACGCGCATGAAGCGTCGGATGCGCTCGGCGTCGGCTAGCTCGCGCACTCGGCCGCGCGCTCGAAGCTGACGAGCCGGCGGAGGAGCGCGTTGTAGCGGGAATGCGCGGAATCCGCGTCGTCAGAAGCGAGAAGCTCGTAGAGTCGGTGCTCCGCGGAGGCGATGGGTGCCGGAATCTCGAGGCCCAGCGGCTCGAGTCTGGGTACGCCGATCGAGACCAACAGCGCCTCGGGCGATTCGACACCCCGTCCCAGATCCGCGATCCCGCGATCGATCAGGTCGACGCCCGGCATCGCCGCGAGCTCCATCCGCATGAGCTGAGAATAGACGGCAGCCGTCAGGCTGCCGCGAATGCGTCGAGCTTGTCGCGCAAGTAGCGCAAGTACGGCTCGGGGTCGATCGGGCCCCCGACGACGCGTTCGACGGTCTCGGCGGGCGTGAGCTTGCGGCCGAGCGCGTAGATGTTCTCGCGAAGCCACATGTGCAGCTCGTGGAAGTCCCCCCGCTCGATCTGCTCGTCGACGTCCGGGATCGCCGCGCGCGCCTTCTCCCAGATCTGGACGGAGAGGACGGTGCCGAGGAGGTAGGTCGGGAAGTAGCCGAAGCCACCGCCGGACCAGTGCGCGTCCTGGAGCACGCCAAGGGTGTCGTTCGGAACCGCGAACCCCATGAGCTCCTCGAAGCGGGTGTTCCACGCCTCCGGAAGGTCCTCGACCTCGAGTCGTCCCGAGATGAGCTCCTGCTCGAGCTCGAAGCGCAGGATGACGTGCAGCCCGTAGCTCGTCTCGTCGGAGTCCACTCGGATGAACGAGCGCCGCGCACGGTTCACCGCGCGGTGGAAGCTCTCGACCGTAACCCCTCCGAGCTTCTCCGGGAACGTCTCGGAAACGCGCGGATAGAACCAGCGCCAGAACGGCAGCGAGCGGCCGACGACGTTCTCCCACAGCCGGCTCTGCGACTCGTGGAGCGCGGCCGACACTCCGGAGCAGAGCGGCGTGCGGTCGAGAGTAGGGCTCACGCCCCATTCGTAGAGGCCGTGGCCGCATTCGTGCATTGCGGTGAAGAGCGAGCTTAGGTCGTCTTCGGAGTAGCGCGTGGTGAGCCTGATATCGCCGAGCCCGAACGTCGTTTCGAACGGGTGGACGGTGGTGTCGAGCCGGAAGGAGTCCCAGGTGGCGCCGAACCGTTCGACCAGCTCGCGCGACAGGGCTTTCTGGCTGTCGATCGAGAACGGCCCACGCATGAACGCGTCCTCCTGATCGGTGGCGTGCTCCGCAACGAGAGCGACGAGCTCCGGCTCGAGGACGGCGAACACCGCGCGCACTTCGTCGGTCTTCATCCCGGGCTCGAAGTCGTCGAGAACGATGTCATACGGGTCGTCGTAGGGGGCGAAGCACTCGACGTAGCGAAGTCGGAGCTCCACCATGCGCTCCAGCCACGGGCGAAACGAGGCGAAGTCCGACTCCTCGCGAGCCTTCACCCACGCCTCGTAGGACTGGGTTGCGGTCAGTGCGAGCTCGGCTGCGAGCTCGGTCGGCACGCGACGGGCCTTGCTCCAATCACGCTTGGCGACGCGAATCAGGCAGGCGTCGTCGGAGTCGGCCGGGAGCGAGGCTGCATAGGGCTCGAGAGCCTCGAACAGCTCTCCGAGTCGCTCGTCCACCCCGTGCTCGTGGATGACGGTCTCGATCGTGGCGAGCTGCGCCGCGCGCGAAGCGCCTCCGCCCGGAGGCATCCAGACTGTCATGTCCCAGACCAGGACGCTCTCGGCCCGGCGGAGGTCGGCAAGGGTGCCGAGGCGTTCCTTGAGCTCCGCGAGCGCCGGCTCCATGGCGCGGGACTCTACCCGCGCGGAAACGAGCGCCGTCCGACCTCGGCGAACGACGCTCCGTCCCAGGAGAACGTGATGACCCTGAGCGTGCCCGGGTCGCTTTCGTACACGTTGACGCCGTGCGCCTCGCGCTGGCGATGTGGTCGCGGCCTGCCGAGCCCGGGTGCCGTGGCGAGGACGAGCGACCCTGGTCGACCACTCTCGACGGCCTGGAACTCACGGAGCTCTGCGATCGCCGCCTGGTGCACGTGGCCTCCGACGACGAGCTCCGCTCCGGCCGCGGCGAGCGACTGGAGAACGTGGCCGCGCCGCTTCAGCGGCCTCTTTCGCGCGGCGCGCCACGGGGGAGCGGCGAGATGGTGGTGAAGGGCCGCAACCCGGAGGGCGCCCGTGGGTGCCTCACTGAGTCGTTCCGCAACGCGATCGAGGGCGGCGTCGGTCACCGCGCCTCCCTGCTGTCTCCACGCACGCACGGAGTTCAGCCCCACGACGAGGATGTTCTCTGCCGCGTGGACGGGCTCCGTCGATCCGAAAACGCGATCCCAGTCCGCGAACGGGTGCGTGAATCGCGCGGGAAAGGTGTACGGGATGTCGTGATTTCCCGGAACCGCGAGGATGGGAGGGCCCAGCGCATGGAGAAGCGCTGCGGCACGCTCGAGCTGCGTGCGCTTCCCGCGGTGCGCGAGATCGCCGGTGGCGAGCACGAGCTCAGGAGCAAGCTCCGCGGCGAGCTCGCGCAGCGCGGCGATGGGCTCGGGCTCCTCGCGTCGCCCGATGTGGAGGTCCGAGACGTGGAGAATTCTCGCGGTCACGGCCGGGGCAGGCTATACACTCGCGTCGTGGCGAACGAGGCGCCGGAGCTCTTCGACGACGTCTACCTCGGTCTCCGGGCAGGCGGGGCCGTACGCAAGCAGCGGCGCGGCGAGCCGCTCTCGGCCGAGGAAGAGGAAGCGATCGGCCGTTGGCGCCGCCTCTCGCTCTGGCGCAAGTTCATCGCGGTCGGGGCCTTTGCGCTCGGCACGTTCGGCCTCGGGTTCACGGTCGGCGGCCTCATCTTCGGCCGCTGGCGCGCAGCGCGCCGCTAGCGCTCGCCGCCAGACCAATCCGATTGGCACCTCTTCTGCGAACGAGTAGGTGTAGAGCGATCCAAGGAGGGACGATGCTCAAGACTGTCGGCGTCCTGGCGTTCGGTGTGCTCGTGCTCACGGGGTTGGCGCTCGCCGCCCCACAGAAAGACACCTTCGACCTCACGGCCAATCTTCGGGCTCGCTCCGAGGTTCCAAAGGCGACGGGCGTGCCCGTCGGGGCCGTCGGGCTCTTTACCGGGAAGGCCGTCGAGCAGGCAAACGACAGCGCAAAGCTCACCTGGCGTCTGACCTTCTCGAAGCTGTCAGGCCGCGCCGCCGCGGCGCACATACACGTCGGCAAGCCGGGGAAGGCCGGCGGCGTGATGCTCCCCCTGTGCGGTCCTTGCAGGAACGGGCAGCGCGGCGCAGCGACCATCACGCATGCCCAGCTCCGGACGATCCGAGCCGGTGGGACGTACGTCAACGTTCACACGGCGAAGAACGCCGCGGGTGAGATACGCGGTCAGGTCAAGTCCTCCGGGGCGACGGTGAGCTCCGATCCGAGCCCGAGCCCCGAGCCGCCGCCGTACCCGTAGTCGATGCGCAAGTCGCGAATCCGCTATCGCGGAGTTCGCGACGCGCGAACATCCCTGAAGGCGGCCGCTTTGCGGCCGCTGTTCCACGGGTTTCACGATGCCTTGTCGTCTCGTCAGACGCAGGGCTCGGGACCGAAGCCCTGATGCCCGCGTCCGGGCTTGCAGCTGAACGAGCTCTCGATCTGCTCGACGCGCCAGACGTCCCCGTCACGCCGGAGCCGGACGTCGTTTCGGGTCGCCTCGACCGAGTCGTCGAGGAGCCGTGAATACGTAACCGTCACCACTGCTTCCGCCGCCGCCTCAGCGGACGCCTCGGAGAAGACGCTCACGTTCGGGTTGTCGGAGCTGTCGAGGCGAAGCAGCTCGGTGACGACGGTGATGGGGGTCCGCTCCCACGGGTCGTCGACGCTGTCCGCATACGCGTTGAAGTCTCGTACGAGCGCCGCATCGGCGACGTCGACCAGGTTGTCGACTTGCCAGGTCGCCTGCTTGCCGTTGTCGTCGCCGCCGCAGCCCGCAAGGGCTGCGGCGGCGAATCCCAAGGCGGCGTACGCGAGGAGGCGCACGCCGCCTTTGTACCTCACGCGAACTGGGCGACCGCCTCCATGAATGTGCTCATCTGGCGCTCGAGGCGCGCGCCCGTGGACGCGCCTACGACACCGACGTTGTCGACGACGAGCGACGCCCGCATGATCGCGGCCTCGAACTCCTCGTCGACGCGGAGCGCGGCGAGCTTCCCGGCGTCACCTCGTAGGAAGAAGAACCCGTTGAGGTCGCCGCCGTGCAGCTCGAGGAACACCGGTTCGACGCTCTCGATCGTGCCGTCTGCCTGGAGGCCTGCGAAGTACTCCATCGTGGAGTTGAACACCTCGACCGCCTCGGCCTCGCGGGTTCGGACGACCGCGCCCCAGCCGATGAAGAGACCTGCGTCTGCCATTCCCCACCTCCTGTCGAAGCTGACCACTGGAGCATTCCAAACTCGAGCCCGCTGCGATATCGAACGTCTGTTCGACTCGGTAGAATGGCGAGCCCATGGCTGCAGCCGACGAGCTCGTCGTCCACGGCGCGCGCGAGCACAACCTGAAGAACGTCACCGTCCGCATCCCGCGGAACGCGCTCGTGTGTGTGACGGGGCTTTCCGGGTCCGGAAAGTCCTCGCTCGCCTTCGACACGATCTACGCGGAGGGGCAGCGCCGCTACGTCGAGTCGCTCTCCGCCTACGCGCGGCAGTTCCTGCAGATGATGGAGAAGCCTGACGTGGACTCGATCGACGGGCTCTCCCCCGCGATCTCGATCGACCAGAAGACGACGTCGCGCAACCCACGCTCGACGGTGGGCACGGTCACCGAGATCTACGACTACCTGCGCCTTCTCTATGCGCGGATCGGCCGTCCGCACTGCCCGATCTGCGGGAGACCGATCGCCGGCCAGTCGCTCGATCAGATCGTCGAGCAGGTGCTGCGCCTGCCGGAGGGGACGAAGTTCACGGTGAACGCCCCCGTCGTGCGGGACCGAAAGGGCGAGTACAAGGACGTGCTCGAGGAGCTGCGCCGCGACGGGTTCACACGGGTGAAGGTGGACGGCGAGCAGCGCCTGCTCGAGGAGCCGATCGAGCTCGACAAGAAGTTCAAGCACGACATCGCGGTCGTCGTCGACCGGCTGGTGATGAAGCCGGAGGCGCGACGGCGGCTGGCCGACTCGGTCGAGACGGCCGTGGCGCTCGCGGAGGGCATCGGCCCGATGATATCAGACCGATACGAACACCTGTTCGGTTCCGTGGTGCGCCC
>DATDOS010000234.1:0-21119 GCA_035293125.1 Gaiellaceae bacterium
CGGGTAGACGGCGAGGACGCGATCGACCCGTTCGTGCTCGAGCGGCTGCGCCAGCGGTCCCGCCTCTAACGCCGTTGCGGCGGTCTTACGCCGTCGAGCAGTCGGTCAGAACTGATCACGATCTGCATGAACTGGTCGCGCATACTCGCTTCCCTCATCGACGAGAGGAGGCGTCATGCCCCGCCGAACCATCGGCCTGCTCGCGCTCGGCCTCGTCCCGGCGCTGACCCTCGCCGGCTTCTCGGGCGCAGCTCCGGCCGTGAAGAAACAGCACGTCGTCGTCGATCAATTGGAGCGCCCCGGCAGAGGGACCTTCGCCTTGGCCCCCGACCCGGGCCCTGTCGCCCGCGACAAGGGAACGTACACGTGGGTGGTCACCAAGAAAACCACCGGCTCGCGCGACGGACAAGCGTTCAAGCGCTACGTCTCCACCGTCACCTTCGTGGGCCAGAACGGGACGCTCGTCGTCCGTGAGGACGACACGATCGTCGACGCAGCAGTCGGCAAGAGCGTCGTGACCGGGACCTGGAAGGTCCTTCGAGGGACCGACGCGTACGCCGGGGTCACCGGCGGCGGTCGCCAGGCCGCCGTGCTCGGGATCCTCAACCCGTCACCGTGGAGGTACGAGGGCTTTCTGATCAGCCCGTAGACGCGTCAGTCGCCGGGAAGCCTGAGCCCGGCAGCGAGCCTCCGGAACGCCGGCACCGGGTCGTGCTCGGGCCGTGCGACCACGAGCACGGCTCCGTGCTCCGGCCCCGCGAGCGCCGAGACGAGAAGCTCGAGGCCGACTGCGAGCGCGAAGGCCTTGTGCGCCTGCTCCCCGCCGAACGGGACGAGCTCCTCCGCCGCGGCGCGACCGGCCAGAACGTCGCCGTGGGTCACGGCGCCCATCGACACGTCGGTCACGACCGGAAGGCCGTCGCTCGACGGGATCGCAATCGCGAGCGGATTCGTCCCGGTGAGGGGTGGGCCGCCGTCCGGATGTGGGAGTCGACGCGGCGACGTGGCCGTCAGCGCCGCGACGAGCCCGCCTTCGGCAAGCCGCCGCACCCAGTAGCCGAGCACGCCCGTCGGGAAGCACCGCTCCGCGACGACGACTCGAGCGTGCTCGGGCGGAGCAGCAAGCGTCGCGCGCACGATCTCCTCGAGCACGAGGTAGCCGAGCGCGCCGTTTCCGTCCCAGCGCTCGAACCCTTCCTCTGAGACCAGGCGAAGCGGCCGCGCTGCCGGGTCGAAGTCGACGGCCTCGAGCCACGCGACCCGAGCAAGCCCGTGACCCGACTTCCCGCGCCGGTCTGCGTCCTCGAAGTGGCGGACAAGCGTCTCGACGGCGTCCTCGTCGAGGCCGAGGCGCTGTAGCCGCATGCGCGCCTCCTCCCTCGTCACCCGGCGAGTCTAAGCGGGCGGCGCGTGGAGCGACCGCCACGGTGGCGCCGAGAACGAGATGGCCAGATTCGTGCCGCTCGCGCTGTGGGAGGAGCGGGCATCGGTTCCACGCTGTCGACATTGACTTGCGGCCGAAGCTGACTTACGTTGACATCGGAACGGGTTCCCCGGGGGAGGGGATCGTGGGGAGGGTGTTGGTAGTCGTGACGGACCTTGTTCTCGCTGCCATGGTCTACGGTGGCGGCGCGGCGACCGATGCGTATACGAGCGCCCTGGTGATCTCCGGCTCGACCGCCCCCGTGGCTGGAACGAGCGTTTCGGCGACGAGAGGAGGTGAGCCGGCACACCTCGCTCCGACGCTGAAGAGAGTGCTGCAGGAACGCGTTGTACATAGGACGTTTTCCGTTGATTGCACCTACGCTGCTCGCCACGGCGTTGCCGTCGCCTTCCCGGAGTACCGGGGATTGCAGCCGATCATCTATGCCAAGTCTTGGGTCTGCCATCGCGCGAGCCGGCTTGCTGAGCGCCCGCAGCCTTCGGCTGCCTCACGCCGGGGTACATTGGCCTCGGGGGCGCTGCTGGTCCTCGTCCACGAATCGGTTCATCTCAGCACGTTCTCCGGGCGAACGAACGAAGCCGAAACCGAATGCGAAGCCTTGAGACTCCTGCCGAGGGTGCTCACGCGCCTTGGTGTCAACGAATCGGATGTGGATGGGTACGTCCTCGCTGCAAGACAGACACACAATCGTCTGGTCGAGAACTTCCCTGATTACCGAGGCACCTGCTGAGGACCAAAGACGCGCCCGGTGCGCTCTTTGTTCCAGGGGGGTGGTGGAAGAGTCGCCGGCGACCCGAGCCGGGCGACGAGGGCGGCTAGCCGAGAACCGTCAGCGGCTTCCGGATCGTCCCCGCACGTGACGCGGCCACCGACGAGGCGAGAGCCGAGATGGCCTCGGCGGCCTCCGACTCGGGTGCCACCTCGAAGACCGTGCTCCCGGCGTCCGCCGACTCACGCAAGACCGGATCGAGCGGAATCCGGGCCAGCAACGGCACGCCCATCTCGTCCGCAAGCGCCTGCCCGCCTCCCGAGCCGAAGAGCTCCTGCCCCGTACCGGCGAGGTACGACATGTTCTCGACAGCGCCGATGACGCGCATCCCGGTCTTCTGCGCCATTTGGGCGGCGCGCACCGCTACCTGCTGAGCTGCGGGCTGCGGTGTCGTCACGACGAGCGCCTCGGCGCGCGGCAGCAACTGGCCGAGCGACATCGCCACGTCTCCGGTGCCCGGCGGCATGTCGACGAGCAGGGTGTCGAGCTCGCCCCAGTGGACGTCAGAGAGGAACTGCTCGAGCGCCTTGTGCAGCATCGGGCCGCGCCACATGATGGGTGCGTTGTCGTCGAGGAAGAAGCCGATCGACATCAGCTTCAGGTCGCCACGGACGGGCGGGACGATCATCTCGTCTACCGCGATGGGCTTCTGGTGGATACCGAGCATGTGCGGGATCGAGTGTCCGTAGACGTCGCCGTCGAGGATGCCGATCTGCTCGCCGAGAGCCGACAGCGCGTACGCGAGGTTCGCCGTGAGCGTCGACTTCCCGACTCCGCCCTTGCCTGACGCGATGGCAACGACGCGCGTCGTCGGTGAGAGCGAGATGCTCTTCTCGGGGCGTCCGCCCCGAAGGCGGGACACGAGTGCCGCCTTCTCCTCGGGAGTCATCACGTCGAAGCCGAGCCGCACCCGACTGACGCCCGGCACTGCGCCCACGAACTTCGTCACTTGCTCCTGAAAGGAGTCGCGAAGAGGGCAGCCGACGACGGTGAGCGCGATCGTGACCGAAACCGAGCCGTCGTCCTCGACGAGGACGTCGCGCACCATGTCGAGCTCGGTCACCGGGCGCCTGAGCTCGGGATCGATCACGCTCTCGAGCGCCTTCAGGATCGCGTCACGGTCGGGCCTCATCTACCGGAGAGTACCCGCCACAGTGAGTTTGCATCAGCAGGCAGGAGTGTGCGGCTTTCCCACAAACCCGGATAGGTGCGATGTCCCGCCGTCCGTGCGCAGCGGAGCATCCGACCACAACCACTGGGAGGTGCGCATGGAGCTGTCGAATCGCGAGTTCTGGGGCCTGATACACGGCCTCGTGCTCGGGTCGTTCTTCCTGCTTGCTTTCGCAGGGGGTCTCGCGGGTCTCTACAGCCTTCGGAGCCGCTGGCTGACCGAGGAGGGGATCGTCGAGCGCACGCGAAGGTTAGCGGTCGGCTTCTGGGCCATGGCCATCGCCGCATGGGCCACCGTCGTCACGGGAACCTGGATCGTCTATCCGTGGTACCGCGAGAAGCTCGCGGGCGACGACCTTGCGGCTGGATGCGCCGGGCTTCAGCTTCCACAGCCTGGCAAGTGCTCGCCTCGCGACTTCCTCCTCTCGAACGTAAGCGGCGACACCGAGTCGTGGCACGAGTTCGGGATGGAATGGAAGGAGCATGTCGCGTGGATCGCACCGATGCTCGCGACGTCAGCGGCAATCGTCGTTGTCATCTATGGGAGACGCCTCGCCAACGCGCCTCGACTACGACAGATAGCCATCTGGATGTTCATCCTGGCCTTCGCGACCGCCGCCGTGGCAGGAATTCTCGGCGCGCTGATCACGAAGGTCGCCCCAGTCAAATGAGGAGGTGCAAACCATGACCACGGTCGAGACCACCGACGCGTCGCACGAGACGCGCATCGAAGGAACGGCGGCGGCAGCCCTCCTCGCAGCAGGCTTCGGGGCTTTCGTCCTCGGATTCCTGACGACGATCAACGAGGCGTCGACGGGTGTCCACGACTTCCTTCAGTTCAACGACCGCGTTGGACCCTTGGCCGGCAAGACGATCCTCGCGGTGATCGCGTACTTCGGCTCGCTGCTCGTCTTCGCGCTCGTCTGGCGGGGACGTCAGCTTGCACTGAAGACCGTCCTCATCGTCGCTGGCGTCCTCCTGCTGCTCGGCTTCCTGGGAACGTTTCCGATCTTCTTCCAGGCTTTCGCCAGCTAGCAGGCACCGACCCAGCCGGAGTGAGCTGTGCTGCGGCTGGGTCAGGTCGTCTGATCGGAGCGCAGGGCAGCCGCAAGCCCGGCCACGAGCACCGGTGAGCCGGCGGCAGCAACCCGCGAGCGCGTGACGAGATCGAGCGGAGCCGCCTCGAAGGGTGGATCCTCGAAGAGCTCGATCGCGAAACCGCACTCCCGCACGAGAAGTTGAGCCGCCGCGATGTCGACCGAGCGCGCCGCCTTCAGCGAGACCACGGCGTCCACCCGCCCCGCGGCGAGGTGGCAGAGCGAAAGCGCGAGCGAACCCATGACGCGCAGGCGGCCGGCGAGCCCGACCACGTCTCCGATGCGCTCCGCGATCGCCGGCGTGGTCGTCCCCTCGAAGGAGAGGATCTCGATCGTCTCCTTCGGCCCGACGACTCCAAGAGGCTCGCCCCCGAGGAACGCACCATTGCCACGCTCAGCCGTCCACTCCTCACCCGAGCCGAAGTCGTAGACGTACCCGAAGACGACATCGCCCATGGTCGGGCCCTCTGCCACGGCGAGCGAGAACGAGAAGAAGGGGATTCCGCGCTTCGCATTCACGGAGCCGTCGATGGGATCCACAACCACGCGCCGCGCTCCACCCGCGCCAAATGTGCGCTCACCCAGCTCCTCCGACACCAGCACGAAGTCCTGGCCGGTCGCGGCCAGCCGCTCGACCACGGCGTCTTCGGCCGCCTGGTCGATCGCCGTCGTATCGTCACCGCCCTCCCCACGACGGATCACCGGCTCTCGCTCGACCCGCGTGGGGAGCCGCTGGAGCACCTCCTGGATGTCCGCGACGCACAGCCGGCAGGTGTCGAGCCAGGTCGTCACGGCTCGACCGGGTGGAAGAGAACGCCCGACAGAGGCTTCGGGAAGAAGTAGGTGCTCTTCGGTGGCATCCGCTCTCCTCTACGGGCAGCCGCGAAGACGTCCTCCACACGCGGCGCGCGGAGGAGGAACGCCGCGTCTGCCTCCTTGCCGTCGACGAATCCCGTGGCATCGGCTGCGCGCGGCGTGTAGTGGATCCCGTCGAGCCCATGCCGATCGACGAGCTCGACGTCGAGCTCTCCCTCGAACCCGCGAACGAGCTCGATGCTGCCACGGCGGTACGCCACCGCGGCGGACCGCGCGAACGGCTCCTCCTCGAGGAAGGCTAGCGCCTCTTCGAGGCTGGAGCACGGCTGACCCTCGCGCAGCGCCGCAAGATCGGGCCGGTGGGCGAAGACCCGGTGCGTCGGGAAGACGTGAAGCCCCGGATCGCCGGTCGCGACGATCAGCACCATGATCCGCGCTCCTGCCTCGCCGAGCTCCAAGCCGAGCTCGACCGTGCTCTCGTAGCGGTGGTGGCCGTCCGCGATGAGGAGCTCGGAGTCCCCGAGAGCACTCAGGTCGACGTCGTGCAACCGCCACAGGCGGGAGCCGTCGACGCGGATATCGGGAGCACGTGCCGGCACGCCGAGCTCGAGGTGGGCGTCGGTGAGGAGGAAGATCGGCTCGGGTTGCACGCGGGTCGCCCGGAGAAGCCGAAGGCGCTCCTCGCGTATGCGTGGGTGCGTCCGCTCGTGCGGGAGCACGCTCCCTCTGTCGTACGGCTCGGCGGCGAGCGATGCGGCGATACCGCGACGCTCCCGCGCGACGCCGTCGGGCCCCACGTAGTCCTCGACGACGAGCCAGACAGCGGGGTCGTCGTCACGTTCGAGGATCCCGCCCGAGAGCCATTCGCGGTAGAGCCGCCCAGCCACCTCCGCAGACTCCGGCAGGGTCACGTGCACGACGTTGAACGGGCTCCTGGTGAAGAGCCGGGCCCGCTCCTCCGGGTCGACCGCGTCGTACGGGGGAGCGACGAGATCGGCCAGCGAACCGGCCGCGCCGGAGTAGCGGACGGCGCGGAACGGCTGGATGTCGGCCATCCGGGCGAGCGTACCAACGGCCTGTCATACACTCGGGACGTGACCACGATCGCCGAGCTCGCCGAGGACAGGACCGTCGAGGGCGTCTACGCCGTCACGAAGAAGGAGCGGCGTCGCACACGGGCGGGGGCCTCGTACCTCGCGCTCGAGCTGGCGGACGCGAGCGGCCGGGTCGAGGCTCGGGTCTGGAGCGACGTCGACCTGCTCGACCAGCGCTTCGAGGAGGGCGACGCGGTCCACGTGCTCGGACGGGTGGAGCGCTTCGGGGGAAAGCTGCAGGTGCAGGTACGCACCGTGGACCCCGCCGAGGACGCAGACCTCGCGTCGCTCACACCGTCGCTCCGACGCGACGCAGACGAGCTGGACGGCTTCTTCGAGTTTCTCTCAGCGGAGATCTCGCACCGAGGTCTCTCCGCGGTCGTGAGCTCATTCGTGCAGGACGCCGAGATCCGCTCCTCGCTCCGCGCTCTTCCCGCAGCCGGCGCGGACGGCCACCACGGCTACGCAGGCGGTCTCCTCGAGCACACCGTCGGGGTCGCGACCTTGTGTCGCGAGACTGCCCAGCTCCATCCGAGACTGCGCTCCGATCTGCTGCTCGCGGCCGCTCTGCTCCACGACGTCGGACGAGTCCGTGAGCTCGGTCGAGGGCCGTCGTTCCGCCAGACCGAGGAGGGGCGACTGCTCGGTCACGTCCACCTGGGGCTCCGGATGATCGAGGAACGGGCGCGTGACCTCGATCCCGCGGTGGTGGCCGAGCTCCTCCATGCGGTCGCGTGCCACCACGACCGGCCTGCGGCTCGCACTGCGGAAGCGGCTGTGCTCTATCACGCGAATCAGCTCGACGCGCAAGCCGCAATCCGCTCGGTCGGCGACGACTAGTGGGATCGGTCGATGCGGGGAAGACACGCTCGAAAACGGTGCCAAGTTACAACTTGCAACTTGCGCGAACCGGACGCCAAATTGCGGCATGCACCCGGTCTCGTAGGGCCAAGTTACAACTTGTAACTTGGCCACTGGACACGCCCTCGCGAGTCAGGTGGAGAAGCCCCCAGCTGACGGTTCAGGCGTCGGTCAGACGTTGAAGCGGACGTTGAGAACGTCGCCGTCCTCTACGACGTACGTCCTCCCTTCGAGTCGCTCGAGTCCCCGGCGTGCGGCCTCGGCATGGGAGCCGCTTTCGAGCAGGTCGTCCCATCGGATCACCTCGCAGCGGATGAAGCCACGCGCGATGTCGGAGTGGATCGACTCCGCTGCGGCGAGCGCGGTCTCCCCGTAGCGCAGCGTCCACGACCGCGCCTCGGCGTCGCTGACGGTGAAGAACGTGATCAAGCCGAGCGCGTCCCTCAGGCGATGCACGACCTCGTCGAGGGCGGACGGGCCCGTGCGAAACTCGGCAGCCTCTTCCGGCGAGAGCTCCTCGAGCTCCATCTCGAGCTTGCAGTCGATGCCTCCCGGGCCGTTCTCGACGGGGATCAGCGGCTTCGTCGTCAGTGGCTCGAGCTCGCGCGGGAGCGCCCTCGGCCACTCTGCCACGGATTTCCCCGACTCCAGGTGCACGAGCAGCCCCTCGAGCTCGATGACTTCCTTCCTCGTCGACGGATCTCCGGACTTGGCGTCCTTGCGGACCTTCCCGAGCCGGCGCTCCACGTGGTCGCGGTCGGCCACCATCAGCTCGAGCTTCAGCGTCTCGAGATCACGAGCGGGATCGGCTGCGTGGGAGAACCCGTCCACGACGGCGAGCAGGGCGTCCGCCTGCCTCAAGCCACCGGTGACCTCGACGCCGGCGCCGGGCACGTCCACGACTCGGATCGCAGCCGGCGTGACTTTCCGGGACCCGATGAGCGTGGCGAGGCGTTCGAGCCGCTCGTCCGCGATCACCGCCATGCCGATGTTCGCCTTCTCGGTCACCGATGCGTACGCGGTCACCGCAGCCCCGGCATGTGTGAGCGCATTGAAGAGCGCCGTCTTCCCCGAGTTGGGAAGGCCGACGATTCCGACCTGCAGTGGCATCGACTAGTTCCCGAAACCGACCCGGCCCTCGCGGGCGAAGCGTTTCGCGTACAGCACCCGCGACAGTACGAGCTGGATGGTCCCGTCCTGCGCTTCGAGCTCGATCGCGCCGGCCTCTCCCGCGCTCAGGCCGCGCTCGAGCGCCTCAGCGCTGGCGGGTGCCACGAGAACGCTGAGGATCTGGCCACCGTCGAGCCCGATCTCGACCCGCACGTACCCGTCGTCATTCGGCACTCGAAACCACCTCCGTGAGAACACCGTGAACGGAACTCGGATGGACGAACGCGACCTCGAGTCCGAACAGCCCGCGCCGCGGTGCCTCGTCGATCAGCTGTGCGCCTGACGCAGCCAGATCCCGGAGCGCCCGGTGCACGTCGTCGGTCTCGAGCGCCACGTGATGCATCCCCGGCCCACGCTTGGCGAGGAAGCGACCGACCGGTGTGTCCTCACCCGTTGGCGCCAGGAGCTCGATACGGCTTTCTCCGACGAGGAGCAACGCTGCGTCGACGCCTTGCTCCTCGAGCGAGTCGCGCCGCTCGAGCCGCGCATCGAAGAGTCGCTCGTAGGTTGCGATCGCCTCCTCGAGGTCGGCGACGGCGACACCGAGATGGTGGACGCTGCAGACGAGCACGCACGCGATGCTACTCGCGAACCCGAGCTACAGGTCGTGGGCCGCGCGAGAGCGTCCGGGGTCAGTCACGCATCGGCAACGCGCGAACCGTGCCGATCGTCTCCGACGAGCGGGACTCGGGTCTGATGTCCGCGAGGAGCTCGCCGAGCTCGGCTCGATCGAGGGTCTCCTTCTCGAGGAGAGCCTCGGCGACGCGGTCGAGCGCGTCGCGGTGTTTGTGGAGAAGCCGCTGCGCCTCGTCGTACGCGTAGTCGGTGAGGCGCGCTTGCTCCGAATCGCGCAGGCGCTTGGTCTCCTCCGAGAGCGCGTAGTTGTCGGCGCGCATGGTCCGTGACGGAGCCACCTCGGACATCCCGTACTCGAACACCATCGAGCGAGCGATCTGGGTGACGCGCTCGAGGTCGTTCGCGGCCCCGTTCGTGATCCGCCCGAACACGACCTCCTCCGCCGCCCGGCCGGCCAGGAACACCATCATCAGGTCGACGAACTCCTCGCGCGTGTGCAGGTAGCGATCCTCGGTCGGCATGTTCAGCGTGTACCCGAGCGCGTCGCCGCGCGAGACGATCGTCGCCTTCTGCGCCGGGAAGAGCTCGCCGACCAGATGGGACATGACAGCGTGACCCGCCTCGTGGTAGGCCAGGATCCGCTTCTCCTTCTCGGAGACGACCCGACGCTGCTGGAGCCCGGCGACGATGCGCTCCATGGATGCGTCGAAGTCCGACTGCGTGATGTACTGCGCGCCCGAACGGCCGGCCAGGATCGCCGCCTCGTTGCAGAGGTTCGCAAGATCCGCGCCCGTCAACCCCGAGGTCTGTCTGGCGACGACTCCGAGGTCGACATCCGCAGCGAGCGGCTTGCCTCGCGTGTGGACTTCGAGAATTGCCTCGCGCCCCGCCACATCGGGTGCCGAGACGAGCACCTGGCGATCGAACCGGCCTGGGCGCAGGAGAGCTGGGTCGAGGTCCTGGAGGCGGTTGGACGCCGCCATCACCACGACCTCGTCACGAGCGTTGAACCCGTCGAGCTCGACGAGAAGCTGGTTCAGCGTCTGGTCGTGCTCGCGATGGAACCCACCGCCGGCGCGCGCGGTTCCGACCGCGTCGAGCTCGTCGATGAAGATGATGGATGGTGCGTTCTTGCGCGCTTCCTCGAACAGCTTGCGGATGCGCGCCGCACCGAGCCCCGCGAACATCTCGACGAACGAGGATGCGGACTGCGAGTAGAAGTTCGCACCGGACGCGCTCGCGACGGCTTTGGCGAGAAGGGTCTTGCCGGTCCCGGGCGGCCCGTGCAGCAGGATCCCGCGAGGGACCCTCGCACCGAGTCGCTCGAAGCGCCGGCGGTTGCGGAGGAAGTCGACGACCTCCTGGAGCTCCTCCTTCGCCTCGTCCAGGCCGGCGACGTCGCTCCAGGACACCTCCACCTGCGAGCCCTTCACCACCGGCGCCGGCTTCGCGCGCGGCATGAACCGCATCGTGTACAGGAGAAGGACGATGACGACCCCGAAGAAGACGATCGGAAGCCACGTGATGAGCGTGTTCTCGAGGTCCACCTGAGAGGCGTATCGGCAGTGCGCGAGCCTCTCTGTAGCGAGAGGCGTGGTCTAGCCTTGCGGACATGACGGGCGAGCTCCCAGTCCCGCCGCACGTCGACCTGGATCGCCTGGGCGAGGTATGGCGCGTCGACTACGAGGCGCGGTTCACGGAGGCCGCGTCCTGGGCGACGACGCACGATGTGCAGCCGTCCGCACGGGACTCGAAGCGCGTCTGTCTTCTCCTCGTGGACGCGCAGAATACGTTCTGCACTCCCGGCTTCGAGCTGTTCGTGACCGGCCGCTCCGGAGCCGGAGCCCTCGACGACAACCGGCGGCTCTGTGCGTTCCTCTACCGGAACCTCGGCACGATCACGGAGACGGTCGTCACGCTCGATACACACCAGGCGTTCCAGATCTTCCACGCGCCCTTCCTCGTCGATGCAGAAGGCCGCCACCCCGATCCCTACACGCTCGTAACCCCCGCTGACGTCGCGTCAGGCCGGTGGCGCGTGGACTCCGCCGCCGCGGAGACCGTGGGGCTGACGCCGGAACGTGCGGAAAATCATCTCCGCTCCTATGTGGAGACGTTGGCCGCAGGAGACAAGTACGACCTCACGATCTGGCCCTTTCATGCGATGCTCGGAGGAATCGGGCACGCGCTCGTGAGCGCGGTCGAAGAGGCGCTCTTCTTCCACGCCGTCGCGCGCCGATCGCAGACCCGCTTCGAGGTCAAGGGACGGAGCCCGCTCACCGAGCACTACTCCGTGCTCGGCCCCGAGGTGCTGCGCGGGAGCCGCGGGGAGTCGCTGGGCGAGCGGAACGCAGAGCTGATCGAGCATCTCGTCGGCTTCGACGCGGTGATCGTCGCGGGGCAGGCGAAGAGCCATTGCGTGGCGTGGACCGTCGATGACCTGCTGGCGGACATACCGGAGATCGCGCCCCGGCTCTATCTGCTCGAGGACTGCACGTCACCCGTGGTCGTTCCTGGAGCGGTCGACTACACGGACGAGGCCAACGCGGCCTTCGCCCGTTTCGCCGCAGCCGGCGCGCACGTCGTCCGCTCGACGGAGCCTCTGGCTTCCTGGCCAGGACCGGTCTTCGCGACTACGTGACCGGCTCGAGGCGTGGGTTGGGCCGATACCACCGGCCGACCTTGGCGACGGGCTCGCCGCCGGCCATGACCACGTCAGCCGTGAAATCGTTCTCGCCCCGGATGAGCGACGAGCCGACGCCGTAGGCGTCCGCGGGCACCCCGCGCTCCTCGAACGCGCGAATCTTCTCCACCGTGAAGCCTCCCGAAACGACGATCTTCACGTGGCCGAAGCCCTCGGCATCGAGCGCGTCGCGCACCTTGCGGACGAGCCGCTCGTTGACGCCACGCGGGTCGAAGTCCCCCATCTCGCCCCAGAGCGACCGGTCGACGAGATCACCGGCGGTGTCGAGGCGCACGCCCCAGAGCCGCGTCCCGAGCGCCCGAGCCGCCTCGAGCGAGGTTCTCACCGAGTCGTTCTCGAAGTCGACGAGGACCACGATGTTCATGTCCGGCGGCGCCCATTCGGCGAACTTCCGAGCCGCGAGAACGGTATCTCCGTCGTACGCCGCGATGAGCCCGTGCGGGACGGTGCCGATTCCGCGGCCACCCCACCAGGACGCCTGCGCGTCCGTCGAGACCCCGATCGCCCCCGCGATATGGGCTGCGTAGCCGTCGCCGGTCTGGACGCGATGGTGGTCGTGGCGCGCGGGGAAGTAGAGGATCTCCTTCCCGTTCGCCGCCTCGACGACCCGCCGCACGTTCGTCGAGATGAGCGTACGCCGCGCGAGCACTCCGAGATACACGGTCTCGAGGTGCGCGAAGAGCGTGTAATCGCCCTCGATCGTCAGCACGGTCTCCCAGGGGGAGATCCGGTCTCCGTCGTGGAGCGCCCGCACCTCGAGCGCATCCCAGCCGTGGGAGCAGAGCTTCAGGATCGCGAGGGCCTCGTCCATGCCACCGAGGACGGCCTCCTTCTTCTGAAAGACCTGCATTCCGACGCGAGGGTGCCTCCCGTCTGCGAGGAGAGCGGACCGGGTGTGATTGAAGTACGCGTCGGTGTAGTAGCCGTCGCGGATCTTCTCGACAGGAAGCTCGAAGACCTCCGGAGCGAGCCGCTGTCTACGAGGGCTGTCGCTCATGTTCGAGCGCCAGGCAGGCGTCACGAGCCGCGTCGGCGACCTCGACCTGATCCCGCGACGGCTCGGAGGTGGAGAGTCGCTTCTGGAGCTCGAATCCGGGCCTCGACAGCACGCGCGCGACGGGATGATCGGGATTCCGCGTCATCCAGCCGAACAGCTCGACGGAGACTCCGATGGCGGCGGTCGTCCCGAGAAGGCGCGCCATCCCACGGGTCGCTGCAGGCGCCTTCGCGGCGACGAGGTTGGCTGCAACGGACGATGCGACCATCGGGCCGATCAGCTGCGAGCCACAGCGGGGGTGCTCCTTCGGCGCAGGCGTGCCGTCGTTCTCGTAGGTACCGATCGAGACGTGCTCCGCACCGTGGTAGGCAGCGAGATCAGGCCCTCGAAGGGCGAGCGCGGCGGGGAGGGCCGCCACCGCCGCGGCCGCGAGCTCCCTGCCTCCGGCCGACAGCCCCGACCGGCGAAGCGCGCGCGCGACGAGCGCGGACGCGACGATCGATCCGAGAACCGCGGGTCGCTCGAACGGGAACCGCGCCTGAGGGAGCGCTCTTCGAATCATGGGCAGGAGTGCAAAGGCCTCGGCAAGCGCGATCGGGCCTCGAAGGAAGGGCATCTGAGATCGCACCGACGGGGCAAGGTGCGGTTTTCGGCCTGAGGCGAGAAGAAGCGCGCCGTCCGTGTCGCGCACGGCGCACGCCCACGAGGTCGGCCCGTGCACGAGCACGCCGTTCTGAAGCGCCATCCCACCAAGGCGTACGGCGTTCGAGCCCATCCGTCAGACCTTAGCTGCGAGCGCGCGGAGCGCTCCCTGCAGCTCATCGGCTGCGGGCCCGCGCCCAATCGCCCGACCGTCGATCTCCACGAGCGGCATGACCTCTCGCACGGACGAGGACGTAAATGCCTCGTCAGCCGCGAGAAGCTCGTCCAGCCGGTACGCGCCCTCCTCCACCCGGTAACCGCACGAGGGTGCGAGCTCGATCAACGTCGCGCGGGTCACACCGGCCAGGATCCCGAGATCGAGCGTGGGCGTGTACAGCGTCTCGCCCGACCGCCACCACACGTTCGTGACCGTCCCCTCGAGGACGACACTCTCGGTGTCGACGAAGACCGCCTCGTCGGCTCCGCGCCGCCTTGCCTCCGCCTCGGCGGCCATGTTCACCGCGTAGCTCGTCGACTTGACCCCGGGCAGGAGCCACGGCACCGCTGCACGCACGCCGAGGAGCGACACCGCGGTTGCGCCGCGCTCGCGCGCAGCTTCGATCCAGCCGGGGACCTCGCTCAGGAGCGCGAGCCCGGAAGGAGGCCCTCCTGCGGGTCCCGCCGTCCAGACGAGACGAAGTGCCGCGTCGCCGCCTGCAGCCTTCGGGAGCACGAGGCCGGCGAGCACCTGCAGGCGCCGGCGCTCGACGGGCGCGAGGCCGATGCTCTCCGCCGAGGCAGTGAGCCGGTCGAGGTGGGCCTCGAGCCGAAACGGCCTTCCCGCGTAGACGCGGAGCGTCTCGAAGGCAGCCCGCCCGCGCAGCAACGCCTCATCGTCTGCCCTGACGACCGGCTCGGCCGGATCCAGGAGCCCGCGGCCGGTGACAGCCAGGGCGAGAGCGGTCACGTGGCCACGACCTCGGGCGCGTGTGCTCCGATCGCCTCCAACAGTGGCCGCGCTTTCGTCCAGGACTCCTCGACCTCGGCCGCCGGGTCCGAGTCCCACACGACTCCGCCGCCGACCCAGAGGTGGAGCACGCCGTCCACCACCGCAAACGTCCGAATCGTCAGCGTCAGGTCGAAGTCGCCGTTGCCGTACACCGTCCCGATTGCGCCCATGGACGCGCCGCGGCCGACCGGCTCGAGCTCCGCGATGAGGTCGACCGCCGCGATCTTCGGCGCCCCCGTTACAGAGCCGCCGGGAAAGGTCGCCTCGAGGATCTCGGCCAGCTCGACCCCCTCGCGCAACGTGCCCTCGACCGTCGACACCATGTGCTCGACGCCGGCCAGCTCACGCGCCGCCATCAGCTCGGGCCAGCGGACGGTTCCCGCCTTGCAGACACGCGAGAGGTCGTTCCGCTCGAGGTCGACGATCATCACGTGCTCGGCGGCGTCCTTCTCCGAGCCACGCAGCTCCGCCGCCTCTCCGGCCCGTCGCGTTCCCTTGATCGGCATCGTCCACACGCGGTCGCCGCGGCGCGCGAGGAAGAGCTCGGGAGAGGCTGAGACGACCGCCCACTCCTCGGTCACGAACGGAACGGCGTAGCGGGGTCGCAACGGAGCAAGGCGTGCGGCGAGCGCAGGGGGGTCACCTACGAACGGCGCCGACAGGTGCTGAACGAGGTTGACCTGGTAGACGTCGCCGCGCGCGATGGCGTTTCGCACCTCGTCGACCGCGGCTCCGTACTCGGCAGCCGTCCACGTCTGCTCCCAGGCGCCGACCTTGCAGTCTTCGACGGCAAACTGCCCGCTCTGTTCGGACGGCCGGACCCGACACGCCGCAAGCGGGAGCGCGGGACACGGCTCAGGAGGCGAGGGCGCCGCACCTCGACGGATGGTCTGCGAGAGCCCGTAGCCGAGGTAGAGGTCCGCGACGAGCTTCTCACTGTCGGGTGCGAAGAACCCCTGCGCGCGAAGCCAGTCCTCGATCCGCCGGAACGCGTCCTCCGGATCGCGGAGCTCGAGCGTTGCCTCAGCCACGCTCTGATCCGACGGCGATCTCCGCCAGCTGCCGGAACGCGGCAGCGGGATCGTCGTTCCAGAAGATCGCGCTGCCCGAGATGAGGAGATCCGCACCCGCGTCCCGGGCAGCGCCGATCGTGTCGCGGTGGATCCCGCCGTCCACCTGAACGCGAACGTCCGAAGGCAGCAGCGCGCGCAGCCGCGCGATTCGCTCCAGCGCGTCCGGCATGAACTCCTGGCCCGAGTACCCGGGGTGAATCGACATACACAGCACGAGATCGGCGCCCTCCGCGGCAGCGACCGCGTCCTCCACCGGCGTCCCTGGATTGAGCGCTACTCCGACACCGAGCCCGAGGGAGCGGGCATGGGCTATCGCCCGCGCGGGCGCCTGGCACGCCTCGACGTGGAACGTGACGCTGTCGCCGCCCGCCTTCGCAATCGCCTCGAAGTGGCGCTCGGGCTCGTTCACCATGAGATGGCAATCGAGCAGCGCGGCCCACCCGCGGACGAGGGGCGAGATCGAGGCGAGGACGATCGGGCCGATGGTGATCTCGGGGATGAAGTGCCCGTCGCCGGCATCGAAGTGGAAGACACGGGCGCCGGCTTCGACCAGTGCGCCGAGCTGCTCTCCGAGCCGCGAGAAGTCCGAGGCGTAGATCGACGGCTCGACCTCGAAAGTGTCCGCCCACTCCTTCCAGCCCATTGCCGCCTGCACGGTAGCCGAGCTACGACGGGGATAGCGGCTCGCGCCAGCCGCCGTGTCTCGCGGCGAGGTCGAGTGACGAGATCGGCCCCCAGGTCCTCGGCTCGTACATCTCTACCCGCGGTGGCGTGTCGAGTAGCGGTTGCACGATCCGCCACGTCTCCTCGATCACCCTCCAGCGCGGGAAGAGCGTGCTGTCACCGCGCAGCGCGTCGGCAAGGAGCCGCTCGTACGGCTGCGGAGGTTCGCCGAGCTCCTCCGCGAAGTCGAGGTCGAGGGAGACGGGTCGCGAGACCTCCTTGCCCGGAGACTTGGCACGAAGGAAGACCGAGACGCCCGCTTGCCGTCCGATGCGGAGGACGATGTCGTCGTGCCCGGGGGAGTCCAGGCGGTGCCTCCCCCACTGCAGGTGAGGGACGCGCTGGAGCCGGATGACGATCTCGGTCGCTGTCGCCGGAAGCGCCTTCCCGGCCCGGACGAGGATGGGGACTCCCGCCCAGCGCCAGTTCTCGATCTCGAGCCGGAGCGCGACGAACGTCTCGGTGTCAGATCCCGGCTCGACGCCCTCGATGTCCTGGTAGCCGACATACTGGCCGCGTACTGCGACCTTCGGGTCGACCGGCGGCATCGCCCGGAACACGTCTTCCCGCCGCCTGGGAATCGCGTCGTGGTCGCCCGACGGCGGCTCCATCGCGACGAGCGCAAGCACCTGCAGGAGGTGGTTCTGCACGACGTCGCGGATCGCTCCGACCGGATCGTAGAACCTCCCGCGCCCCTCGACCCCGAAGTCCTCAGCCATGGTGATCTGGATCGACTCGACGTGCTCGCGGTTCCAGAGCGGCTCGAAGAGGGCGTTCGCGAAGCGCAGGTACATGATGTCCTGGACGGGCTCCTTCCCGAGGAAGTGATCGATCCGGAAGAGGCGCTCCTCGGGGAAGATCGTGGTCAACCGCTCGTTCAGCTCGCGGGCCGAGTGCAGATCGGTGCCGAAGGGCTTCTCGACCACGAGTCGCGCGTCCCCGACAAGGTCCGCAGCCGCGAGCTCCTCCGCCACCTCGAGGAACGTCGACGGCGGGGTGGCGATGTAGAAGACCGGCGTCGACCTGCCGGCGAGGACGGCGCGCAGTCTGTCGTAGAGAGGGCCCTCCTCGGCATCGCCACCGATGTACGTCAGGCGGGACAGGAACTTGCCGAGCACCTTCTCGTCGACCACGTCCTCGGCCGCGGCGACCGCCTCCCTCGCGTGCCGGGCGAGCTCGTCGTCGGAGACGGGGCGACGCCCGACGCCGATGACCGGGCACGTGAGCAAGCCTTGCTGCGTGAGGCGGTAGAGCGCCGGAAGCGTCATCTTCCGCGCGAGGTCTCCGGTGATCCCGAAGGCGACGAGCGCGTCGGCGGGAGCGTTCATGTCAGCCGAGCAGCGAGCGTGCGACCGCGCGGAGCATGTCCACGCCCAGCTCGAGGTCGTCGACCGGAATCCGCTCGTTCGCCGAGTGGATGAGCTTCGTCGCGAGCTCGGTGTCCATCGTCTTGATCGGGAAGAAACCGTAGGCGGTCGTGCCGAACGCCTCGCGCAGGTAGTGGCTGTCCGTGAATCCCGGGCAGGCGAACGGCGCGAGGCGGGCTCCCGGCTCGATCTCGGAGGTGAACTGCTCGAGCGCGTCCCACAGAGGCGTGTCGAGCGGCGAGCGGGTGCCGCCGACCGCTTCCAGGAACTCGAGCTCGTAGCTCCCGTCCCCGAGGGCCGCTCGAATGAGGGGCTCCACCGTGGACGGCGACTGCTCGGGGAGCAGCCGGCAGTCGACGGTGATCTCGCACAGGGCCGGAATCACGTTCCGCTGGTGCGACGCGTCGATCATCGTCGGCGAGAGCGTGAACGAGAGGAGCGGCTCGACGAGCGCCGGCAACAGGGGGTGCACGTCACCGGCCCGCGCGAGCGCGTCCTCGAGCGGAGGCGCCTCTCCGAGCACCGTCTCGAGGAAGCCCTTCGCCTCGGGGATCAGCTCGCGGGGTGGCTCGTATGCGCCGAGCGCCTCGAGGTAGCGAGCGGCCTTGACGAGCGCGTTGTCGGCGATGCCCGGCATGGAGGCGTGCCCGCTCCGGCCATGGACTCGCACCTTGAAGGGTGCAGACATCTTCTCCGCCGAGGCGCACATGTACACGGGAGTCCCGCCGAGCACGAGGCGCTCGCCGCCGCCCTCGTTGATCGCGTAGTCGCAGCGCGCCGCGTCGGGATGCGCGTCGACGAGCCAGCGGAGGCCATAGCCGTCGTGTCCGCTGACCCCGCCGACCTCCTCGTCGGCTGTCGCGACGAAGAGGAGGTCGCCCGACGGGGTGAAGCCTTCACGGACGAGCGAGGCGAACGCGACGGCGGACGCCGCCACCTGGTCCTTCATGTCGAGCGCACCACGGCCCCACACCTCGCCGTCGACAAGGTCTCCGGACCACGGATCTCGCTCCCACTCGGCCGGATCGGCGAGCACCGTGTCGGTGTGGCAGAGAAACGCAAGCGAAGGCCTGTCTCCCCCGGGAATGCGGGCCACGAGGTTCGCGCGCTCCGGCTCGCGGGCGTAGAGCTCGCAGTCGATCCCGCTACGCGCCAGGTACTCCCGGAGAAGCTCGGCCGCCCGAGTCTCGTTCCCTGGTGGATTGACGGTGTCGAGCCGGAGCAGCGCCTGCAGGAGCGCGACGACCTCGTCACGCAGCCCGAGAGAGACTGCGTGGGGGACAGAATTAATTCTGTCCCCCACCCGATATTTCTGCCTTCGACAACGCGGTGAGCTCGTTCCGGACCTCCCAGAGCTCCGGGAACGACGTCTTCGTGACGAGGCGGCCGAGAAGCTCGACCGGAGTCCCTTGGGTTCCTACGACCTGGTCGCCGATCACGCGAGCGACGATCTGGTAGTGCCGCATCCGCCAGAGCTGCGCTTGCTCGTCGAGCTCGATGAGCGCCTCGGCGAGCTGGTAGAGCTCCTCGTGCTCGCGGCCGTGGACGTAGAGCTCGGCGAGGGAGAGGCCCGCCTCGCGACGGGCGCTGTGGAACGCCTGCCCCAGCTGCGGCAGGATGCGACGCAGCTCGTTCCACCCGGGAGAGTCGAAGCCCGAGCCGTGGCCGAGCACCTTGCGGATCTCCTGGTACTCCCACGGCGACATCTGCTCGAGCATCTCGAGCTGCGGGATGAGGAACCGAATGCAGAGGATCGAGCGCTCGAGAAGACGAAGGGCGCCCCGCAGGTCGCCCCCCTCGATCAGCTGCACTGCCTCCTCGGCGTCGTTCCAGGCGAGCTTGAGCCAGAGCTCGGCCGCCTGGTGCGTCACCTGGAAGAGCAGCTCGTCGCGATGCACCCATTCCTCCGCGCTCTTCTGGAGTGCGAGCAGCTCGTCCGTCGACAGATAGCGCTCGTAGTCAGAGGCAGCGCCGCCTGGAAGGAGGGGCTGAGAGTAGTCCTCTGCCTCTGAGCCCGTCATGGCCGGAGCATACTTCGCCCGTGGGCGACCTCTTCACCGAGGCTGCACGTGAACGGCAGGCCGAAAGCGCGCCGCTCGCGGCTCGACTCCGACCCGTGACTCTGGACGAGCTCGTCGGCCAACAGCACGTCCTCGGGGCGGGCTCGGCGCTTCGCCTCGCGATCGAGCAGGACCGCCCACCGTCGATGGTTCTCTTCGGCCCGCCCGGTACCGGAAAGACGACCATCGCACGCATCGTCGCGGAGCAAACCGGTGCTGCCTTCGAGGAGATCTCCGCGGTCTCTGCACGAGTGGACGACGTGCGGGCGGTCATCGCACGCGCACGTGACCGCCTCGGGGGAAACGGGCTGCGAACCATCCTCTTCATCGACGAGATCCACCGCTTCAACAAGGCGCAGCAGGACTCGGTGCTCCACGCCGTGGAGGATGGCCTCGTCACGCTGATCGGCGCGACGACCGAGAACCCGTACTTCGAGGTCAACTCGGCGCTCCTCTCGCGCTGCACCGTCATCGAGCTCGTAGCCCTCTCGGAGGAAGAGCTGGGCGTCGTCGTCACGCGCGGCGCGGCCGTGCTCGGCACCGAGGCGGAACGAGGCGTCGTTGCCGTGATCGCGAGGCGCGCCGGCGGAGACGCCCGAGCGGCGCTCCAGATCCTCGAGCTCGCTCATGCGACGGCCAGCGCCGAGGGTACCGCGATCACCGAGAGCCACGTGCTCGACGCATCGCGAAAGCGTCCCCTCCTCTACGACCGCAAAGGCGACCAGCACTACGACTTCGCCTCCGCCTTCATCAAGTCGATGCGAGGAGGAGACGTGGACGCCTCGGTCTACTACCTGGCTGCCATGCTCGAAGCCGGGGAGGACCCCCGCTTCATCGCGCGGCGGATGGTGATCCTCGCCTCCGAGGACGTCGGGAACGCCGACCCGAACGCGCTCGTCGTCGCGGTCGCCGCGGCGCAGGCGCTCGAGCACGTCGGCCTCCCCGAGGCGCAGCTCAACCTCGCTCAGGCGGCCATCTACCTTGCCCGCGCGCCGAAGTCGAATGCCTCGGCGGTGGCGATCTGGGAGGCGCGCCGAGACGTGCGTGAGCTCGGCAACGCGCGGCCTCCTGCGATGCTCCGCTCGACGGGGCACAAGGCCGGCGCGAAGGCGCGCGGCCACGGCGAGGGGTACCTCTATCCGCACGACGATCCGGAGGGGTTCGAGCTCTCGTACCTCCCCGAGGAGCTGAGGTCGGGCACCGGGGTAACTCCGCGCTACTACAAGCCCGCCGACCCCCTGGAGGGCGTCGACCTCAGGGCGGTCGTCGAGTACCTGCGCGATGCGGGAGAGTCGGGGGCCGCGGACACGCTCGCCGCCCTCGACCGTGCTCGACGTGACGGGGCCGCGGGAGGCGAGCCGAACGCCTGACTACGTGCGCTACTCCGTGCGCGCGGCCCGTGCCAGCGTAGGCCGCGTCGGGTCGCGGCGCTAGAGGCTCTTCTGGACGTGTCCCTCCTCGACGGCGGCAGGCGCGTCTACTCGCCCCGGTTCGTCGTCGAAGAAGACGGGCAGTCCGGCGCGCACGCGGACGATCTCGTGGGCTTT
>DATDOS010000235.1:0-6924 GCA_035293125.1 Gaiellaceae bacterium
GAGGCGACCCGCGCCGAGGCCGCCGGCGAGACGGTGCTCACGTCGACGAGCACGGTGCCGGGCCGCGCCGCGGCGACAACGCTTGCCGCCACCGCTTCGAACGCCTCGTCGTCCGCGAGTGACGTGAGGACCACGTCGACCCGTTCGGCGAGGTCGCCGGCCGTGGTCGCAACAACAGCCCCCCGAGCCACGAGTGCCTCCGCCTTCTCCGGCGTTCGATTGTTCACGACGAGGTGATAGCCGGCGTCGAGAAGGCGCTCTGCGATCGCGGTGCCCATGTTGCCGAGGCCGATCAACCCCACGGCGGGACGCGGGTCGGGAGAGGCGCGCACTGTCCAGTATGAATAAACGAAGGGCGGCGCCGGGTCAAGCGCCTTCCGCCGCGAGCCGGCTTCGCGTCCGCAGTGGGCTACACGGTCTGTACAGCCATACGACACGCGGACGGACATTGCCTTCGGCGTTGGTGCCACCGAGCTGCGCTTGGCTCCTACGGTGCGAGCACGCCCGCCCGACTAGCGTCGCCGAAGAGACACAACCGGTGTCGATTCTCGGATAAGAAATTTGATGAACAGAGCGGCGGACTTCTAATCCGAGGGTCGCAGGTTCGAATCCTGCCGGGGGCATCGAATGGAGGATTCCGTCTCGCACTCGCCGACACTGAGCCCGATCAGCTCCCGGTAGCCGGACTCGTGCACGGCGTGGGCGAACACGTCCGACGCCCGCCGCGCCGGGGGCTACGTCCCACAGATCCGGGATCCGCCAGCGCGACCCCCGGATCGCAGCGATCTCCGCGACGTTCGCGCCCGGCATCACACGAACACTGTCACCTGCGGCTGGATGGGAGTGAGGCTCCGCCCGGTCTTCGATCGCCTGGGGCGGCGTGCAGCACGACGTCTTCGCGGGAAGCGGGGCCGATGAGCTGCACGCCCTGGGGCAGGCTGTCCCCCCCACGAACGAAACCCCGCAGTCGCGAGGGTTTCGTCGTTGGCAGCACACGACGCCGGCGTCAGCGGTCGGCGTGATGTGCCCGGGCCGGGCGCGGCTACGACCAGAACTCGTCCCAGTTGTTGAGGTCGAAGAAGTGCTCCCGCCCGGAGATCATGCGGCCGTTCTCGATCTCGAAGACGATGCAGCAGTCGGTATCGAGTTGCTTGCCGTTCCGCTCTGCGCTGTTGTGGTGCAGGCCGATCACCTGGCCGTCGTCGCTCGTGAACACCTGCTTCAGCTCGGCCTTGAAGGTACCGCCCGTGTCACCCCCATATCGGCCGAACTGTCCGAAGACGGCGTCGCGACCCTTGTAGTCGCCGGCGATAGGGCTGTGGCCAGGTGTGTGCCACGAAGCGTTCTCGTCCATGAGCTCGGTGAGCGTCTCGAGGTCCGCCTTGTTGAAGGCTTCGTACCCTCGCCGCACGATCTCCGCGTTCTCGCTGGTTCCCATTGTTTCCTCCGATCGGATGTGATGACGTGCGCGGCACCGAGAAACGCGTTACGCGTCGTACCTGCCGCCGAGCTCCAGCACCTGAGGCCTCCCCTTGTGCCCGGCTTCTTGCATGATCGCCGGGACCTCCGGGTCGGAGGCGAAGCTCTGCCAGCCCTCGGGATCCCAGTCGAAGATCGCCCAGACCCGGTCGTCCTGGTTGGGATCGCGAAAGACGCGCGAGCCCTTGGATCCGTGCTGCTTGCGCTTCTCGGCGCCCTTTGTCGAGAAGATGTTCACGAAGCGGTCGTAATCCTCGACCGTTGTCGTTGCCAGGATCATCCTTGTCCTCCTCCGTGGCTCTCGGCGTCGCCACTCGACGCCGATGGTGCGGTCGAGTGTGCGCCTCGGGGGGCCAGGCGACATCGGGCGAACGCCCTATCCTGTGCGAACGAGGTCGTGCTCGAACGCCCAGAGCGTCGCCGCGGCCCGGCTGCGGACGCCGGCCTTCTGGTAGACGTGCTGGACGTGGTGCCCGACGGTCTTGGCCGAGATGCCGAGATCCTCGGCGATCTCCTGGTTGGACTCGCCGCGCACGAGCACGAGGAGGACTTCCAGCTCGCGCTCGGTCAGCCCGGCCGGCAGCTCGCGAGGTCGCTGCCGCACCCGGTGGCCGGCGGCAGCGAGCACCGCGTCGACAGCTTCTGGGTCGAGCCGCCCCTCTTCGACCTCCCGCATCAACTCCGCCTCTGCCGCCGGCGCATCGAGAGCCGGCCTGTACGGCCGCGCCTCGCGCATCGCGCCGTAGCAGTCGGCGGCGGCGAGGATGCCGGTTGCCTGATCGAGCGCCGGCCCACGCGTGCCGCGGTGGTAGCCGGAGCCGTCGAGCCGTTCGTGATGGGAGCCGGCCAGGATCCCGATCGGGGCGAGCGCCGGCGACTGGGCGAAGGCGCGCTCCGTGAAGTGAGGATGGAGTCGCACCCGCTCCCATTCGCCGAACCCGAGCGGCCCCGGCTTCTCCCAGATCGCGTTCGACACGCCGACGCGGCCGAGGTCGTGCGCGAGCGCGGCGCGACGGACGAGGGGGACGGCGTCTGCTGGGAGGCCCATGCGCCAGGCGGCGGCCTCGGCGAGCTCGGCCACACCCGTCGAGTGCTCGCGAAGCCACGGCGACTTGAGATTGGTGAACGCAGCGATGGCCACGAAGGCGGCGTCGACCCTTTCGCCTGCGATCCAGACCTGGGGAAACGGCTCGATCTCCAGCGCCTGCTCCCACATCCGCGTCTCGTCCAACCCGGCGAGGATGTCGTCGAGGTGGCGCGCGGCGAGATCGGCGAGGCGAGCCTCGTACGCCGTGCCCGATCGACGCTCGACGACTGCGCGTGCTTCCTCCGGGCCGGCGGCGGTGAGGAAGACGGAGATATCTCTCGCCACGTGCAGGAGACGCATCGGCAACGGGATCGCCTCGCCGCTGGCGACACCCGGGAATCCCAGTCCGTCCCACCGCTCAAAAACGTGTTCGAGCGCTGCCTGGGTGCCCGAGCTGAAGCCGAGCCAGCCGGCGAAACGCTGCGCCACCTCGCAGTGCATCGCCAGCGTCTGACGGGCCAGCGGAAGGCCGTGGGTGATTGCCTCCTCGACCATGGTGGCGCGGAGCTCCGGGGTGCGACCGAGGCCGACGTTGGACCTGAGGAACGCGAGAACCTCTGCGGGGTTGCCCGAGTCGACGAGCGCAAATACGGCCCTCGGCACGATGTCGTCGCCGTACAGCTGCGCAGCCTCATGGCCGTCCGAGGTGCACCCCGAGGAGTGAAGGAGCGCGACGTAGTACGTGTCCACGAGCTCCTGCGCCGATGCTCCGGCGAGCTCGCCGAGACGGACCGCGAGCACGGCGGTGCGCAGAGCGTGCTCGAGCGGCTGCCCGGTGCCGAGGTCGGTCGCGAGCGAGAGGGCGCCGACCACCTCGGCAGCGCGGATCGGCTCCTCGCCGGAAGGCACCCGTGCTGCGACTGCTCCGGGATCCTCCGCCGCCACGTCGGGATCCTAGGCCCGATTGCACGGAAGGGGCAGCCGTGCGCAGGATCGGTGGGGGTTCAGAGATGCCGGTAGCGGCGTGGGGCAGCTTCGCCTCGATCCGGGGAAGAGCGACAAGGTCGGCGGCTACTACCACGACCTCGAGGTCGGGAACCTCGATCCGGAGCCCGTCGACCGGCGCGTCTGGGACGTTCTCGCGTACGTCCTGAAGGCGAACGTCCGCGGGCTCGCGGGCGCGCGACCGGAGCCTCCCGGCGGACCGGCGGTCGCGTACCACCGCTATCCCGAGATGGAGCTCCACGAGCGGATGTCGATCGAGCCCGCGGCTGCGGCGAGCGAGCCGGCCGCGCCGGATGACATCGACGAGCTCTTCCTGGGTAGGCAGGGATCGTGAGCGACTACGCGGCCGGTGCGGGGCGGAGCGTCTCGGGGTCGAGCTCGATCCGCTCGTCCTCGTCGTCGTCCCAGATCTCGAGGTCGGCTGCAGCTTCCGGCGCGTGCGCAAGGAAGCGAGCACGCGTCTCCTTGGCCTCTGCAAGTGTGTCGAACTCTCCAAGCTGGTTCATCGACGCCTGGTCGAGAAGGATGTATCGGCCGCTACTCATGCTCGTCACATTGAACCACGGCTCGGAGGAGGAGCTCAGGCGGCGCCCAGACGGTGAGGTGGCCATGAGCTCCCGAGCGCGTCCACGCAATCGGCGCACCGCGGAGGTCGAGCGTCGCAACCGCTCTTCCGCGGCGAAACCTTCGCGCGACCGCCTCCGACCGCTTGCGGGAGACGTGCATGGATACGCCTGTACCTCTGAAGAAGTCGCGACGGTCATACGGACTGCCGAGCGCCTCGTACGACCGGAAGTCGTCGAGGCCAGGCGGGCAGCCGGCGACGATCCGATAGAGAAGACCTTCGAGTGCGGCGCTGTCGAACACGAGATAGAGCGGAGCCGGCTCGTGTGGCACCAGGTCAGTTCAGCAGCACGCCAGTCGTTGCGCCAGATGGCTCCTCGCGGCGTGTCCCGCGCTCGTCCTCGCGTCCGCGCCGGTGCGGGCGAGCCCTGACCGCTCAGAGCGGGAGCTGCTCGAGCCGGGCCAGGAAGTCGTGCGGCCGGACGGCCGGCGGGCGGAGATCGGCCTCGAGCAGGTGCGCGTCGCCGGTCACGATCACGTGCGCCCGGCCGGCGCGAGCGAGCGCGACGAGGTAGTCGTCGTCGGGATCGCCGGGCACCACGCGCTCGGCGGGCGGATCCTCGACGACGGTGGCGTTCTCTTCGAGTGCCGCGATGAGCTCCTCGGCGTCCGCTGGGGTCACGAACCGAGCGAGGTGTGAGCGGCCGAGGACCTCAAGGAGCTCGGCGAGCAGACGGGCCGAGACGATGAGCTCGAAAAGGCCCGCCCGCCACGAATTCAGGACCAATCCCGGAATGCTCGACTGTCGAATGGCGGCCGAGACCAGGACGTTCACGTCGAGGACGATTCGGAGCACCTACGAGGCAGCTTGCTCGCGCCGCTGTCGTTCCTCCCGCACCTCGCGCTGCGCCCGCAGTGCCAGACCCATGGCCTCGTCGTCTGTCAAGTCGCCGGCACGTGCGGAGATTCGGTCGAGGAGCGTGAAGAGCAGCTTGTCCCGCAGAGCTTCCTCGACGAGCTCCGAGTCCTTCATCTTGCGGCGGGCTGCGGAGACACGCAGTGCCTGCGCAACCTCGGGGTCGAGATAGACGGTGATCCGCTCCTTGGCCATGTCCGTATCGTACAGCTTTGACGTCATGACGTCATGGTGCTGCACAGCGAGCCGCCGTGAAAGTGGCCGTTCCGGACAGTAAGAAAGGCCCGCGCGCACGCTGACTTCCGCTTTCCGTTCGCCCTCCGCCGCGAGCTGTTCGGCCAGGGCGGTGAAGAGCTCGTCAACGCGATCGATGTCACTGACGATCGTCATGCGCGGGATGTACATGATCCCGAAGCGGGATTTTCAACATCTCGCACTGGATTACTGCGCTGCCGCGGTAGCGGCTTCCTGGCGGGGGTTCCGTAGTACTCGAGAATGAGTGTGCGCGTCGAGCGCAACGTGAGGCAGGCGTCCAGTGCTGCGCGTCTTGGCGAATCGATCACCCTGTTGCCGCGGGGAGTGATACGGTCGAGCCGTGGCGCTGACGGCCGCGGTGCGCGAGGAGTTCCGAAGGATGATCGGACCGTCGCTCACGAAAGCCGTCGCTGAAGTCGCGCGCATCCCCGACGCGGGCACGCGCGAGGCGGCCGCCGGCGCGCTCCTGCCGGATTCGCTCCTCGAGGATCCCGAGGAGCTCCTCTCCGAGGCGCTCGACATCGTGGCCGGCGCTCACGGCGGGCCGGAGCTCCTGGCGGGGATGGCGGTCGCCGCGCCGACGCCGATCGCGATCCGCGCACGCGTGCGCCTGGAGGAGCTTGCCGATCCGCCGGCTGGCCTCGGCTCCCTGCGCGTGAAGCAGGCGTGGGAGATGGACGCGAACGAACCGGTGCTCGCGCTCTATCTCCTCTGCTCTCGCCGGCGCGCCTCCGGGAAGCAGCTCTTCACCTTCACCGTCGAGACGCCGGTCAGCGGCGGGGCGGTCAAGGACGGCTTCGTCACCGGCACGTCCGAGGGCACGCGCCTGGCGAAGAAGGTGACGGGCACGCTCCCGGAGGACGTGTCCGTCGAGGCGATCGATCCTGACGAAGCGTTCGAGAGGGTGGTCGACGCCGCAGTACAGGGTGCGAGCATGGGTCTCGCGCCCACTGCCGACGGGCTCCAGGCGCTCACCGTCTTCCTGCGCGCGTCGGGAGCCGAGGACGCGGATGCGATCGTGCAGGCGCTCGAGCTCGGCGACTCCCTGCCGGATCGGGTGGAGGAGCTCGAGGACGAGGCTCGCACGGCTGCGGTGAACGCGCTCGCCATCGAGGCGGGGGAGTGGCTCACCGGTGAGGGCCTCGAGCGCGAGCGGGCCGAGGCCGCCGTCTTCGCCACCGGGTTGATGGGGGACTTCCGGGCCTTCTACCTCGATGCCGATCTCACCGGCTGGACGGCGGACGAGCTCGACGAGTTCCTGTTCGACTGGGTGCCGCGGAAGGTGTCGCTCCAGGGCGAGGAGATCGACGGCTTCCCGGCGGCGGTCGCGGATGCGCTGCGCTTCCTCGGCGCGACGGGGAGGCTGGGCGAGCGGGAGGCCGATGCGCTTGCGGAGCATGCTCTCGGCTCCGGCGAGGAGCTCGCCGAGGCGATGGCGGACCCGGCCAGCGCCGGCCCCGCGAGGCTCCTGTTCGAGACGATGGCCGCCGAGGGCGTCGAGATCGGCGATCCGGAGGCGATGGAGGCCTGGCTCGACGACTTCAACGCGCGCCCGTTCGAGGAGCGGGATCGCATCTTGGGGCCCGCCCTCGAGCCCCTGGCGCCGAAGCGGCACGCCAAGCCGAAGAGGCGGAAGGCGCAGAAGCAGGCGCGGCGTCGAAACCGCAGGCGGTAGCTC
>DATDOS010000236.1:0-12361 GCA_035293125.1 Gaiellaceae bacterium
GTGCCACAAAGCGACGTCCTCGAGCCCGACGAGCGCGTAGCCACGCACCAGGCGCGCGAGCCCGCAGATCCGCTCGGACACGATCGGATTCCGCTTGTGCGGCATTGCCGACGACCCCTTCTGGCCGCGGCCGAACGGCTCCTGCACCTCGGCGACCTCCGTCCGAGCGAGGTGCCTGATCTCGAGCGCGAACTTGTCGAGCGAGCTCGCGAGCACGGCCAACGCCGCGAGCAGCTCCGCATGGCGGTCGCGCTGCAGGACCTGTGTCGACGCCGGCGCCGGCTCCAGCCCCAGCCGCTCGCACGCGATTCGCTCGATCTCCGGGTCGGTCGCCGCGTAGGTCCCGACGGCGCCGGAGAGCTTTCCGACCCGCATTCCGGCGAGCGCGCGCTCCATCCGCTCGCGCCCGCGGGCGAGCTCGAACGCCCACACCGCGAGCTTCAGCCCGAACGTCGTCGGCTCGGCGTGCACGCCGTGCGTGCGACCGATCGTGAGCGTCTCGCGGTGCTTCTCGGCGAGGGCGGCGACCGCCGCAAAGGCCCGGTCGATCCCGTCGAGTAGGAGCTTGCCCGCCTCCTGTACCGCGAGGGAAAGTGCAGTGTCGAGCACGTCGGATGACGTCAGGCCGAAGTGGAACCAGCGGCCGTCCGGGCCGAGGTCGGCCGCAACCGCATCGACGAAAGCGGCGACGTCGTGATTCGTCGTTCGCTCGAGCTCTGCGACGCGCTCGGGTGACGGAGCCTGCGCTCGGGAACGAATCGTCTCGACAGCCGAGCCGGGCACCGTCCCGATGTGGGCCCACCCGTCGAGTGCCGCGAGCTCCACCGCCAGCCACCGTTCGAGCTTCGCCTCCTCCGACCAGATCCGCTTCATGACTGGTCGGGAGTAGCGCTCGATCACCGAGACAATTCTAGTCGGCGGACCCGCGCACCCGGTTTTGAGCTCTTGGCACGAAGGCGTTCCCCACGCGTATTACTCGCGCCATTAGGCTCGAAGTGGGAGGAGGCAAGGGGTGGCCCCTCAGGGGGCGCCGAGCCGGCCGGCGAGCGTGTACGTCGCTCCACCCGCTGCGTCCGACGCGATATCGGTCCGGTAGCGCGCGCCCGCAAAGTCGATGCGGCCGACCGCCGCATACGCTGCCGTGCGGGCCGCGGCGATCGTCTCCCCGAGGCCGGTCACGCCGAGAATCCGGCCGCCGTTCGTCATGAAGCGGTCACCCTGAAGCGCGGTGCCGGCGTGGAAGACGAGCGCGCCCGCCGCCTCGCTCTCCTCGATGCCTGCGATCGGCGTGCCGCGATCGCCCTCTTCCGGGTATCCGGCGGCGGCCATTACGACGGTGACCGCAGCCCCCGGCGACGTCTCGAGCGTCGTGCCGGACAGCTCCCCGACCGTGGCCGCGGCGAGAGCCTGGAGGAGATCGCCTTGGAGCAGCGGCAGCACGCATTGTGTCTCGGGATCGCCGAAGCGGCAGTTGAACTCGAGCACTCGCGGCCCGGCCGGCGTCAGCATCAGGCCCGCATAGAGGAGCCCGACGAACGGAGTCCCGCGCTGCTCGAGCTCTGCGAGCACGGGCCGATGGACGGTCCCCAGCAACTCCTCGATCTCGGACCTGCCGATCCCGGGCACCGGAGCGTACGCGCCCATGCCTCCCGTGTTGGCACCCTCGTCGTCGTCGAACGCCCGCTTGAAGTCCTGAGCCGGTACGAGCGGGAGAGCGTCACGACCGTCGCAGAGCGCGAAGAGCGAGACCTCAGGCCCCTCGAGCAGCTCCTCCACGACCACCTTGTCCCCGTGCGAGGTCAGAGCCCTCAGAGCGAGCTCGAGCTCGGCCTGCGACGCACAAACGTGGACACCCTTCCCTGCGGCCAGCCCGTCCGCCTTCACGACGCACGGCGGGCGGGCGATCGCGAGCTGCGCGGCGGTCGGAACTCCCGCCACCGCCATGACCTCCTTGGCGAACGACTTCGAGCCCTCGATCGCAGCCGCGGCCCGACTCGGCCCGAAGACGGCGATCCCGAACCGGCGCAGCGCGTCGGCGAGACCTGCCACGAGCGGCCCTTCAGGACCGACGACGACGAGCTCGACGTCGAGCGATCGGGCGAGCCCCAGCAATCCTTCCGCATCGTCGGCACGGATCGGATGGCACTCCGCGTGACGGGCGATCCCGGGGCTCCCCGGAGCGGCGTGGAGCTCGGAGAGCGAGGGCGACTGCGCGAGCTTCCACGCAAGCGCGTGCTCACGCCCGCCCGAGCCGACGAGGAGAACGCGCATCGCCGCGAGTCTAGTGCGGGCGGAAGAAAGCGCCCGCTCGCGACCCCGAAGCGACGATCAGCGAGGCGCGAAAATGCCGTCGTCGAGAGCCAGCACGTGCTCGCGGGCCGCTCCCGTGCCGACGAGCGCCACCGGAACCCGGAGCGCACCCTCGACGAACGACACATATCGGCGCGCAGCCTCGGGCAGGCAATCTTCGATCGCGGACTGCCATCCCGCCAACGTCTCGAACACGGGGCGGCAGTGGTGGAAGTCGCTCTGGTGCGCCGGGAACTCCTCCGTCTCCTCCCCGCCCTCGAGTCGGTACCGGACGCAGACCGGGATCTCCGCGAAGTCGGAGAGGACGTCGAGCTTCGTCAAGGCGAGAGAGGTGATGCCGTTCACCCGAACGGCAAACCGCAGCGCAACGAGATCGAGCCAACCGCAGCGCCGTTCGCGCCCCGTCACGGTTCCGAACTCGTGCCCGAGCTGTTGCACGCGCTCGTGGTCGGGCCCTTCGATCTCGCTGGGGAAAGGCCCTTCACCGACACGAGTGACATATGCCTTCGCGACACCCACGACCTCGTCGAGCCGATTCGGGCCGATGCCGAAGCTCACCGCCGCGCCCGCCGCAATCGGGCTCGAGGACGTGACGAAAGGGTACGTGCCGTGATCGAGATCGAGCAGCGTGCCCTGTGCACCCTCGAACAGGATCCGCTCCCCCGCCCGCAGCGCGCGGTCGACCAGGAGAGACGTATCCGCGACGTACGGAGCCAACCGCTCCGCGAAGCCGAGATGCGTCTCGACGATCTCCTCGAGCGCGAACGGCTCGAGGTCGTACACCCGCTGCAACCACACGTTCTTCTCGGCGACCGCCAGCTCGAGCTTCTGACGGAGGATCTTCGCGTCGAGCAGGTCCTGGACGCGAATCCCGATACGCGTCGCCTTGTCCGCATACGCGGGACCGATCCCGCGGCGCGTGGTGCCGATCTGCAAGCGGCCGAGACGTCGCTCACGCGCCCCGTCGAGCGCGACGTGCCAGGGCATGACGAGATGGGCGTTGCCGGACACGAACAGGAGGCCCTCCGTCTGATGACCCCTGGACTCGAGCTCGTCGAGCTCGGAGACGAGGACGGCGAGGTCGACCACGCAACCGGCGCCGATGGCGCAGCGCTTGCCGGCGATGATCCCGGTCGGGATCTGACGGATCCGGTACGTCTCACCGCCGACCACGACCGTGTGGCCCGCGTTGGGGCCTCCCTGGTAGCGGCAAACGAGATCGGAGTCCTGGGCAAGCAGGTCGACGATCTTTCCCTTGCCCTCGTCACCCCACTGCGCGCCGACGATGACGGTTGCGGGCACGTGCCGCAGTGTCGCAGAACGGAGGCCGAGACCTCCCTCAGCGGGTAATGGCGACGAGGCCCGCGATCGCGAAGGCGTAGAGCACGAGGGCGAGGATCGAGTCGGCCCCGAGCCGGGCGCGCCGCCGGCCCGGGCGGATCACGAGGCCGCCCGCATAGACAGCCGTCAGCACGACGCCGGCCTGCCCCAGCCACGCGTTCGCGTTGCCCTCGTGGGCCAACACAGGGCTCCAGGCGACGAGATCGGCGAGCAGGAAGAGGCACACCTGGAACGCGTTGCCGCCGAAGATGTCGCTCAACACGAGCTCGAAGTCGCCGAGCCGCACGGCGGCGATGCCCGTGCTGACCTCGGGCAGCGCGGTCACGGCGGCCAAGATCGTCGCGCCGAAGACCACACCGCCAATTCCCCAGCGGTCGGCAAGCTCGTTTCCGCTCTCCGCGAGGGCAACTCCGGCCGCCAGCGTGACGAGCGACGCGACTCCGAAGACGAAAAGCACCCGCGCAGTGCTCGCCCGCGCCTCGGACCGCCGGCGGCGAACCCGTGCGCCGGACGTGGAGGCGGGGTGCGCGAGACGCCAAGTCCCCGCGCGCCTGACGCGGTTGAGCAACAGCAAGCCTCCGACCCAGACGACCACGATCCCGATCGAGGCCGGACTGACGACGCCTCCGATCGCGGTCGACTCAGGGAGTAGGCCGCCCGCAACCGTGATGGAAACGACGAGGATGACGAGGACGGCCTCGAGCACCGGCATGAGCGTGCTCACGAGCGACGTGAGCGGACGATCGCCGCGGACGGTCGCGTCGCACACGGCGAGCACGAGCGTCTGCACCGCGATCCCCCCGATGAGGTTTCCGGACGCGAGGTCGAGCGCTCCGGAGGCCGCCGCGGAAGCGGTGATCGCGACTTCGGGCAAGCTCCCGCGACGGCGAGAAGCACGAGGCCACCGATCGCGTCGCCAAGGTGCAGTCGGTCGTCGAGGACGTCGGTCGTCTTCGAGAGGTAGATGCCCGCGACCCACGTGGCGACTCCACCCACCGCGAAGAGGACCGCGAGCGCAGGAGTGCCGAGCGACGACACGGGCCGAGGCTATCCGCTACAGGGACGCGGATCGGCTCGGCGAGCCGGCGACAGCCGCCCGCTACACGGCGGCCAGGTCGGCAAACTTCGCGTAGCGCCGGAGAAAGGAGAGCTTGACCGTGCCGGTCGGGCCGTTCCGGTGCTTGGCGAGGATCACCTCGGCGATCCCCTGCTGGTCGGACTCCTCGCCGAGGTAGTACTCGTCGCGGTAGACGAAGAAGACGAGGTCCGAATCCTGCTCCAAGCTCCCGCTTTCCCTCAGGTCGGAGAGGAGCGGCCGCTTGTCGTGGCGCGCCTCCACCGCGCGCGAGAGCTGCGACATCGCGAGGATGGGCACCTCGAGCTCACGCGCGAGCACCTTGAGAGCGCGCGAGATCTGCGAGACCTCCTGGACCCGGTTCTCCGCATTCGAGCCGGAGGTCATGAGCTGGAGGTAGTCGACGACGATCAGGCCGAGCGACGGCTCGCGCGACTTGAGCCTGCGCGCCTTCGACCGCAGCTCCATGATCGTCGTCGAGCCGGTGTCGTCGACGTAGATGGGCGCCTTCATCAGCCGGTCGCACGCGGTCGTCAGCCGTGGCCAGTCGTCAGGAGCGAGCCGACCCGTGCGCAGCCGCTGGGACTCGACCTTGGCCTCGCTGCACATCATCCGCTGGGTCACCTCGGACTTGGACATCTCGAGCGTGAAGAGCGCGACCGGCGTCTCGTGGCGGACGCCCAGGTTGGCCGCGATGCAGAGGCCGAGCGCCGACTTCCCCATCGACGGGCGGGCCGCCAGGATGATGAGGTTCCCCGGCTGGAAGCCCGACGTCAGCAAGTCGAGCTCCCGGAACCCGGCCGGAATCCCGGTGATCTCGACGCCCGCCTCGTAGAGCTGGGTGATCCGCTCGAAGCTCTCCTTCAGAAGCACCTCGATGTGCGCGAAGTCGCTCGTGACGCGCTGCTGTCCGAGCTCGAAGACGATCTGCTCTGCGCGGTCGACGAGGTCCGTGACCTCGCCCGGGCGCTCCTGGCCGAGCCGCGTGATCTCCTGGCCCGCCCGGACGAGCCCGCGCAGCGTCGCCATCTCCTTGACGATGCGCGCGTAGTGCTCGACGTTCGACGTCGACGGGACGAGAGCGGCAAGCTCGGCGACTCGCGCTTGCCCGCCGACCGCCTCGAGCTCGCTGCGCTCGTCGAGCTCGTTCGCGAGCGTGATCGCGTCCACGGGCTCGCCCTTCGACCACAGCGCCAGCGCGGCCCGGTACGCCTTGGCGTGGCTCTCCCGATAGAAGTCCTGCGCGCCGAGGATCTCGCTGACGGTGCCGACCGCGGTCGGCGAGAGCAGCATCGCGCCGAGCACCGACTCCTCGGCCTCGAGGTTCTGTGGCGGGACGATCGCGCTCAGGCGCTCGGTGACCCGGTCAAGCTCGGTAGAGCCCATCGAGGCGCCAGTCATAGGCGGCAGAGTCAAGCTGTCGGGAACGGTCTCGTCCAGCGGGACGACAAGCCCGACTCCATGCAGGGAGAACGGAACATACGTTCCCACGTTATCCCCGGCACCGGACAGCTTGTCGACAGGGGCGGCGAAGTTGTCCAGCCGGAAACATCCGCTCGGAGCGAGAAGTTCCGGGAGTTCTCAACAGGTCCTGTTGAGATGCCTGCGAGCCGTTGACCGGCCCGGCCGGGGAGCTCTAGGACTCGGGCTCGGGCTCGCCGGCGTCCGCCGGCTCGGCCGTATCGTCCGCGAGGCTGGCGAGCTCCTCGTCGGCGAGCACCTCGGGGATCACAGCCTCGGCCTCGGCATGCGCGCTCTCGGCCTCGGCCTGTGCGGCGGCGGTCTGCGCCTCCGCGGCCTCGAGCGCGGCGAGCTCCTCCTCGGGCGGAAGCTCTCCGCCTTCGGGGACGACCAGGGTCTTCACCTCGACGTGAACGTCCTGAAAGACCTCGATCGGCACCGAATAGCGCCCGATGCGCTTGATCGGATCGATCGCCACCTTGCGCCGGTCGACACGCACCTTGCGCGCACGCCAGATCTCGTCGGCGACGTCCGAGGGCGTCACCGATCCGAAGAGCGCGCCGGTCGGGCCGGCCTTGACCTCGAAGCGGAGCACGGTCTTGCCGAGGACCTCCGCGATCTCCTGCGCCTGCTCGGCGCTCCTGGCTTCGTGCTTCGCCCGCTGAGCCTCGACCCGCTGCAACTCGGCGACGCGAGCCGGCGTCGCCGTCTCGGCCATCCGCCGCGGAAGCAGGAAGTTGCGTGCATAGCCCCGGGCGACGTCGACGACGTCCCCGCGCAGACCGAGCTTCTCGACGTCCTGGAGCAGAATGATCTGCATGTCTAGCCCACGTAGGGGAGGAGAGCCATCTCGCGTGCCCGCTTGACCGCCGCCGCTACCTGGGTCTGGTGGCGCCGGCACGCGCCGGTGATCCTGCGCGAGCGGATCTTGCCCTTCTCGGAGATGTAGCGCCTGAGCTGGGCGATGTTCTTGTAGTCGATCTCGGCGACCTTGTCGCGGCAGAAGTGGCAGCTCTTCCGCCTGCCGGGCGCGGTGGCCGGACCGGTTCGCCTGCGTGGTTGCTGTTTCTTCGGTGCCATCGTCTTCTCCTAGATCGTGCTCTCCTGCGGTTGATGTGGGTTAGCTGCGGTGCGGCTGCGAAGCAGCCGCCTTCAGGGAAGACGCGGAGCGTCTTGTCCGCGAAGCGGACGAGGGGAGGGGGTCCGGGGAACCGGGAGGTCCCCCCGGCATCGGCCAACCACCGGAATTCGCGCTAGCGGATATCCGGTCTTGCGCACTAGAACGGGATGTCGTCGTCGGCCGGCGAGGACGGGAAATCGTCCCCAGCACCCGCGGCGCCTGCGGGAACGTACGCCGCGCCCTCGGACTCCGGACGGCCGCCGAGGAACTGGACGCTGTCGGCGACGACCTCGACCGCCTGGCGCTTGGAGCCGTCCTGCGCCTCCCACTCGCGCCACTCGAGGCGACCGTCGACCGCGACCGGGCGGCCCTTGGCGAGATACTGGGCGCAGGTCTCGCCCTGCTGTCCCCAGACCGTGATGTCGAAGTAGTTCGGCTTGTCGACCCACTGTCCCGACTCGTCCTTGCGCGTCGTGTTCACCGCGAGACGGAGCGAGCAGACGGCCGTGCCGGAGGGGGTGTGCCGGAGCTCCGGGTCCTTCGTGAGATTGCCGACGAGAACGACGCGGTTGATGTTGCGAGCCATGGTGCTACTCCTCCTCTTCCTCGACCTCGGATGCGATCTCTGCATCCTCGCGCGTCGGCGCGACGACCGCTACGGGCCGCGCGGGACTCCCCTGAATTCGACGTGTCGCCATGTGGCGCATGACACCGTCGTCGATCCGAAGCACGCGCGAGGCCTCGTCGAGCGTATTGGCGTCGCACGTGAACTGCAGCAGGTGGTAGCTGCCCTCGCCCTTGTGAGCGATCTCGTAGGCGAGCTTCCGCCGGCCCCAGACGTCGTGCAGGTCCCAGGAACCGCCGCCCTTCTCGACGAGCTCGCGGACGCGCGTCACGATCTCCGCCTGGCGGTCGTCCTCCAGGTCGGCGTCGAGCAGCAACAGGATCTCGTACTCGGTCACGTTCCCGTGTTCTCCTTCCTTCGGTCTGAGTCGGCCTCGCCGGTGACGACGCCGCCGGGAACGGGCGGGTCGTATGCGAGGCAGGAAGCCGCGGGAGTGTACCTGCAGGACCGAGGCTTGCCCCGCCCCAACCCGCTCGTGCCCGCTCTGCTGGCGCGGTCGGTACCATCGACCCATGCGCAAGCTCCTCACCTGGCTCCTCGTCACGATCGGGATCGCCGCGCTCATCCGGCGGCTCAGGCGTCGCGGGACCGAGCCGGAGCCGGCGCCGCTCGAGCAGCCCGCCGCCGAGGATCCGGCGGACGAGCTCCGGCGCAAGCTCGCCGAGTCGCGCGAGTCGGACGACGCGGAGGAGGCTCCCGCGCCGCCCGAGGCGACGGTCGAGGAGCGCCGGGCGGATGTCCACGAGCAGGGCCGGGCAGCGCTCGACGAGATGAAGTCCTCCGACGAGGGCTAGACGGCTGCCCGTGGCGGACCCGTCCGAGACGACGCAGGTCTCCCGCGGGCCCGCTGAGGCGGACGGCGAGGAGTTGCTCGCTGCCGTGCGAGCGCTTGCGACGCAGGTAGGAGGGCTCCAGGCCGAGCTGCAGGCGCTTCGAGCCCAGGCGCGGCCCCTCCCGGTCGACGGCGCCGACCGGCCCGGGTGGGACGAGGGCACGCCTGCACCGCGCGACAGTCCCGCCTGGGTGCGATCGCTCGAGAGCCCTTCCGTACGCCGACCGGCCGTCCCACGGCTCCTGCTCGAGATCGTGTTCCTCGTCGCCGTCGCCGTCTCGAGCGCCGTCGCCGGGCTCGAGGCGCCTGTCGTCGTCGCGGTGATGGTGGGAGCCTGGCTCCTCGTCGCGCTCGCGGAGTGGGCCGCGGCGCGGGCAGCCAGGCGCCAAGAGGCGATCGTGTACGGCGCAGTCACGGCGAGCGGTCCCGGCTTCGTCGACGACCCCTCGTGGTTCGCGCCGCCCGTCGAGCGCACGGCGCTCGAGATCTCCGAGATCGGAGACGACACGGCCGCGCGCCTGCCGCCACCCCCGTCGGACTAGCGCGGTACCCTCGTCGGGGTGCGGATCGCCGCCGCCACCCTCCTCGCCGGCGTGCTCGGCGCGCTGGCGTCTGTCGTACCGGCTTCCGCACCGGCTGGGCCAGGTTTCGAGCGAACGGTCCTCGATCTCGGCGACTCGCTGAGCGTCGGGACCGCGCCCTATCTCCGCTCGCAGCTCCGCGGCTACCGGATCACCGTCGTCCAAGACGTCAGCCTGCACGCGTACGACGCAGCGGAGATCGTGGCTGCACGCGGATGGTCGCTCCCCGCCGTGCTCGTCCTGAGCGCCGGCACGAACGACGATCCACGCATCGTGTCGACCTTCTGGCGCTCGGTCTCACGTGTCGTGCGCACGGCCGGTCCTGCCCGGTGTGTCGTCTGGCCGACGATCGTGCGACCGCCTGCGGTGGGGCGGAGCTATGACGGCCTGAACCACGCCCTCGAGCGCGTGGCTGCGCGCAACCGGAACCTCGTCCTCGTGGACTGGACCGGGATGGTCGGGCGTCACCCCCAGTGGCTCTCGGCCGACGGCGTGCACGTCAGCGTGGCGGGGTATCGGGCGCGGGCGTCTGCGATCGCGACCGCAGTACGCACACGCTGCTGACCCCGCGCTGTGCTCTTTCCGACCGCAACGTTCGCGATCTTCTTCATGATCGTGCTGCCGCTCTCGTGGCTCCTGATGCCGCGAGGGGAGCGCTGGCGGCCGTTCATCATCGCGGCGAGCTTCGTCTTCTACAGCGCCTGGGACTGGCGATTTGTCTTCCTGCTCGCGGCCTCGATCGTCTGGAACCAGGTCTTCGCCCTCGCCATCCACCGGCGCTCCGATCTCCGCGGGCGCAAGTCGCTCCTCGCCGCGGCGGTCGTGGGCAATCTCGCCGTCCTCGGCTACTTCAAGTACTACGACTTCTTCGTCACGTCGACGAACAACCTGTTCGCGTCCGCCGGCATCGACGTCCCGCTCGAGGCTCGCTCGATCGTTCTCCCGGTCGGCATCTCGTTCTTCACGTTCATGGGCCTGAGCTACGTGGTGGATGTCTATCGCCGCGACTTCGAGCCGGTCGGGTTCGGGACATTCGCCGCGTACCTCTCCTTCTTCCCCCACCTCGTGGCCGGGCCGATCGTCCGGCCGCGAGAGCTCATCCCCCAGATCGGGTCGCAGCGCGACCCGCGCTACGTCGACACCTCGCGGGCGTTCTTCCTCATCGCGACCGGGCTCTTCATGAAGGTCGTGATCGCCAACCAGCTGGCGGCGAACATCGTCGACCAGGTGTTCGGGGCGCCGAACCAGCACTCGTCGCTCGAGGTGCTGGTCGGGATCTACGCCTACTCGGTCCAGATCTACGCCGACTTCTTGGGCTACACGAACATCGCGATCGGACTGGCGCTCCTGCTCGGCTTCACCTTCCCGCAGAACTTCGACGCCCCCTACTCGGCGACCTCGATCGCCGACTTCTGGCGCCGCTGGCACATGACCCTCTCGCGCTGGCTGCGGGACTACCTCTACATCCCGCTCGGCGGAAACCGCGGGGGGCGACTCCTCACGTACCGCAACCTGATGCTGACGATGCTCATCGGCGGTCTCTGGCACGGCGCGGGCTGGACGTTCATCGCTTGGGGAGCGATCCACGGCACGGCGCTCGTGGCCGAGCGGTGGTGGCGGGAGCGGCCGGGCTTCGTCGAGCGCCCCTGGACCCGGTCGCGCCGCGCCTGGCACCGCTTCGTGACGTTTCAGGTCGTCTGCTTCGCCTGGATCTTCTTCCGGTCGGACTCGTTCGCAGACGCGTGGGATCTCATCGTGCGGCTCTTCACCGCCTGGGGTGAGCCGTCACCACTCGTCAGTGGAGGCGTCCTCGGGGCGATCGCGGTCGGGATCGGCTCGCAGTACCTGCCTCGACGGCTCCCCCTCGTGATCATGGCTCGGTTCTCGCGGCTCCCCATCCCGGCCCAGGCCGCCGTTCTCTCGCTCGCTCTCCTCGCCGTTCATGCCATGGGGCCCGAAGGCGTGGCACCGTTCATCTACTTCCAGTTCTGAGAGTGGAAACCGAGGACACCAGAAGGCGAAAGCCCCGCCCCCGGACCGCGGAGGGCGGCCGCCGTCTTCAGTCGGCGGGATCGGCGATCGTCGTCGCGCTCGCCGGGCTCCTCGTCGGCCTACTCCTGAACGCGCCCGGGCTGCACAAGTCCGCGACGATCCAGCCGGGAGGATGGAAGCGCGACGCCGCTCTCGCCGTGACCGGCCCGCTCGAGAGCGTGAGCGGCGCGCTGCTTCTCGACCGCCCGCGCCGCGCTCTCAAGGCCGTCCTCGGCCGCCCGGGCGACGACGAGATCGACACGGCGGTCGCCGTCCCCTTGCCTGCTCCTGAGAAGCCCGTCACCAGCGGAGAGGCGGCGGCACCTCCAGCGCGCGAGAAGTTCTCTCCGAAGCGAAAGCTCCGGCTCTGGATCGCAGGCGATTCGCTGGTCGTCGTCCCCGGCGAGTCGCTCCTCCGAGCCGTCGGCGGGAACCGCGCGATCACCCCTGTCGGCAAGATCGACGGCCGCATCGCAAGCGGGCTCGAGCGCCCCGACGTCTTCAACTGGTTCACGCACGTCCGAGAGGAGATGCGCTCCAAGAAGCCGCGCGCGGCCGTCGTCATGTTCGGCGGGAACGACGACCATGGCTTCATGACCGGCCTGCCAGAGGGGAAGGAGATCGGCCCCTTCGGGAGCGTCACGTGGCAGGCGGAGTACCGGCGCCGTGTCGCGGGGATCATGGACGCGATCACCCGTAACGGCGCCTACCTCGTCTGGATCGGGCTCCCCATCTCGCGGGACGACGCCCAGACGCAGCGCTACGACACGATCAACGCGATCGTGCAGAAGGAGGCTGCAAAGCGTCCCGGGCGCGCGGCGTATCTCGACACGTACTTCTTCTTCGCGGGCGAGGACGGCGGCTTCGCGCAGTACATCGCAGACGACTCGGGGAGACTCGTGAGGATGCGCGCCGACGACGGCGTGCACTTCGAGCGCCCGGCCGGCGATCTGATCGCGGAGAAGGTGCTCGAGCGACTCGCGGA
>DATDOS010000237.1:0-14308 GCA_035293125.1 Gaiellaceae bacterium
GCGCTCGAACAGCGAGGCCGCTTCGGCATCGCTCCGCAGATGCGGATGGATGGCCCGATCGACGGCCAGCTCCCCGAGCCTGGCGATGCCACCCGGGGCGCCCGGATCCTCGAGCAGCTGCACGAGCTCGTCCCGCAACCGCACCGACGAGAGGTCCCCGACGAGGCCCATCTCGACGCATCCCCGCGCGAGACTCGTCGTGTGGTCGTCGAAGCGGAGTCCGTAGCGTGCCTCGTAGCGGATCCCGCGGAAGATCCTGGTCGGGTCATCGATGAAGGACAGGTTGTGGAGGACCCTGAGCACGCGCGCGCCCAGGTCGGCGCGGCCGTCGAACGGGTCGACGAGCCGTCCGAAGTCCGCCGGTCTCAGCGAGACCGCCATCGCGTTGATGGTGAAGTCGCGGCGACGGAGGTCCTCGCGCAGAGCCGCCCGCTCGACGGTCGGGAGCGCTCCGGGAGCATCGTAGAACTCGGTTCGGGTCGTGACGACGTCGATTCGCTCATCGTCGCCGTACGACACGATCGCGGTGCCGAACTTCTCGTGCGGCGTGACTCGGCCGCCCAGGGCGGTGGCGAGGGAGCGAGCGAAGCCAATCGCGTCGCCCTCGACCGCGATGTCGACGTCGAAGTTCTCCTCTCCGAGGAGGATGTCCCGGAGGGTTCCGCCCACGAGAAAGACGCCCTCCGCCCGGTCACCGAGCGTCGCCACCGCCTCGATGATCGGCCCCAGTCGCTCGATCGCGTGGAGCTCGTCCGTGAGGCTGACGCCGGCCACGGCTTGGCCGGGCTCGGCGCCCTCGAGCGCGCGGAGAAGATCGGCACGACTGACGACACCCACGAGCTCGTCGTCGCGAAGCACCGCGACACGGCCATCCTCGGCTGTCGTGACGAGTGCCTGGAGCTCTGCCAGGGTCGACTCCTCCGAGGCGGCGGCCACGTGCCCGCTCATGATTCCCCGCACAGGGGCGTGCGCCAATCCGTGCCCGATCGCCTTGTCGAGATCCTCGCGACTCACGCCGCCGAGGATCCGCCCGTCGTCTACGACGAAGACACCGCTCTGTCCATGGCGCTGGCACAGCATCATCGCCTCGCGAACGCTCTCGTCAGGCCCGACCGCCCGCGGCGGCGTCGACATCACGTCGCGGGCACGACGAGGTTCTCGCTGTGCCCGCGAGAGCGCGTCGAACACGACCGCCCGAGCCTCGTCGAGGCCCATGCGCGCGATCGCCGAGGCTGCCTGGGCATGGCCTCCCCCTCCGAGCGCGGCAGCGAGCACGGAAGCGTCGATGCGGTCCGTCCGACTTCGAATGACCGCGAAGACGCGACCGTCCATCTCGACGAGCAGGACAAGCGCTCTCGTATCCGTCAGATCGACGATCTTGTGCGCGAGGTTCGAGACCCCCTCGACGTACTCAGGCCAGCGCACCGCCGCGAGGAGCACCTCCTCGCCTCCTGCATCGATCGGCTCGAGCGCCTCCATCAGCTCGTGCAGGAGGTCGCGCTCGGCCGCTGCGAGCGGCGTGTGCAGGTACGGGGCGACGAGATCCTGGCGAGCACCGTGGCGAAGGCACCATGCGAGCGCGTCGGCGTCCCGCTGCGTGCTCGTGGGGTAGGTGAGCGAACCCGTGTCCTCGTGGATCCCGAGGGCGAAGGTCGTCGCCTCCAGCGCCGTGGGCTGAAGCTCCCGCTCGGCGAGGATGCCGACCAGCGTCGTCGTGAGCGCTCCGTCCGTCGAGAGGACCGCTGCCTCCGGATGCACCCAGTCCGGGATTCCCGTCTCGCCGTGATGGTCGAAGAGCGCCTTCTCGACAGCCGGATCGAGCGCGACGGGCTCCAGGTCTCCGAGGCGGGACGCAGTCGTAGCCTCGATCACCACCAATCGTCTGATGGCGTCGAGCTCGAGACTGCTGGTCTCGGCGATTGCGCCGAGCTCCTCCGCGTGCAGCCGGTAGAAGTCTCGTACGTTGCGGTTGAGGGCTCCGACGGCGACGACGGCGCCCGGGTACAGCAAGCGGGCAGCGAGCATCGCCGCGAACGCGTCGAAGTCCGTGTTCCCGTGGGTGGCGATGACCTCCTCGGCCCGCATGGACTCATTCTGCCCCGCGGCTACGTCGGGGGCTGGAGCGCGATGCGGTATCTGACCTCGCGGACGAGTGTTCCCAGCAGCTCTTCGCGTTTCAGGACCTCACCTCCCGCCAAGTTACAACTTGTAACTTGCGCATTTCAGTGTGTGAAACGTGACTACTACACACGGTCTCAGATGTGTGCGACGGCCTCGATCTCGACGAGCGCGCCGCTCGGGAGCCCCGAGATCTCGACGGTCGAGCGCGCCGGCGGACGGTCGCCGACGTGGCGTGCATACACCTCGTTCATCCCTCCGAAGTCGCCGAGATTCATCAGGAAGACGGTGGTCTTGACGAGCTTGTCCAGCCCACTGCCGGCGGCTTCGAGGATCGCGGACAGATTGGCCATGATCTCCTCCGTCTGATCCTGCACGGATGGCCCGGCAAGCTGACCCGTCTCGAGGTTGATCCCGAGCTGACCGGCGACGAACACGAGGTCGCCGATGCGGATGGCCTGGTTGTACGGGGCGCCCTGAAAGGGCCCAGGCGCGCGATCGGTGCGGATGACCTCTTTGTCTGCCATGCGGGACTCCTCCTCCTACGGGGGTGAGCACGCGCGCGCGAGCGCGACGCCGAGGGCCTTGAAGATCGCCGAGAGGACATGCTGCGAGTTCTCGCCCTCGATCAGTCGGACGTGGATCGTGAGCCCGGCGGACTCGGCGAGATCGTGCAGGAACGCCGCGGCAAGGTCGGTCTGCAGGCCGCCTGCTCTCGTCGAGGTGAGATCGGCGTTCGACGCGACGAGTGGCTTCCCGGACGCTTCGACGACCACCATCGCCAGCGCCTCGTCGGCCGGAACGACCCCGAAGCCGCGCGCTGCCACGCCTTCTGCCGCCAGGAGTGGCTCGAGCGCCGCGCCCAGGGCGGCTCCCGCCTGACCAACCTCGGCTTCGGGCTCGCCCGGGGCGATCTCCAGCAGAAGCTCGAACCCTCCCGTGCGCGCGAGCTCCTCGAGGAGGTGGTCCAAGACCGCGAGCCCGGTCGCGACGCGGCTCTCGCCTGCACGCGCGAGATTGATCTGCGCGGTGCCCGCGCTCGTCACTGCTCGGTCCGCTCGATCGACGCTCCGAGAGCCCGGAGTCGTTCGTCGATCCGTTCGTATCCGCGATCGATCTGGCGGATGTTTCCGATCGTCGACGTTCCCTCGGCGCACAGCGCGGCGATGAGCATTGCCATCCCGGCGCGAATGTCGGGGCTCTCGAGCCGCTCACCGTAGAGGGTCGCCGGGCCGGTCACCACGACGCGGTGCGGATCGCAGAGGATGATGCGCGCTCCCATGGAGACGAGCTTGTCGACGAAGAAGAGCCGGCTCTCGAACATCTTCTCGAAGATGAGGATCGTTCCCCGCGCCTGCGTGGCGACGGTGACCGCAATCGACGTGAGATCCGCCGGGAACGCGGGCCAGACACCACTGTCGATCTTCGGGATCTGCCCCCCGAAGTCGTCCTCCACGTGCAGGTTCTGGCCCGCCGGGACTCGGACGCTCGAGTCGGAGAGCTCCAACTCGACGCCGAGCTTGCGGAACGCCGGCACGATGGAGATCAGGTCGTCGGGCTCGACATCCTCGACGACGACGTCTCCTCCCGTGACAGCCGCGAGGCCGACGAAGCTGGCGACCTCGATGTGGTCGGGCCCGATCCGATACTCGCCGCCAGCGAGCTCCTTCTTCCCGCGGATGTGGAGGATGTTCGAGCCGATGCCCTCGATCTCGGCACCGAGCGAGACGAGGAACCGGCACAGATCCTGGATGTGCGGCTCGCATGCAGCGTTGCCGAGCACCGTGTCGCCCTCGGCGAGGACGGCGGCCATGATCGCGTTCCCGGTTCCCATGACCGACGCCTCGTCGAGGTATACGCGTGTCCCGCGCAGCCCCGAAGCGGAGAGGGCGTAGACGCCGTCGAGCTCGATCTTGGCGCCCAACGCCGCGAATGCGTGCATGTGTGTGTCGAGGCGGCGACGTCCGATGACGTCGCCACCGGGTGGCGGCACCGTGACGCGGCCAAAGCGGGCGAGCAACGGACCCGCCAGGAGGAACGATGCGCGGATCTCTCGCGAGAGCTCGGCGTCGAGGTCCGTCTTGTCGACCCTGGATGGATCCACACGCACCTCGTTCGGCCCGGTCCATTCGACGTCTGCTCCGACGTCGGCCAGGAGCTCCACCATCGTCTCGACGTCGCGGATTCGAGGAACGTTCGACAGGCGCACTTCCTCCGAGGCGAGCACGCAGGCCGCGAGGATCGGAAGCGCGCCGTTCTTGTTCCCCGAAGCGCGTACTGCTCCTGAGAGCGGGCGGCCTCCCTCGATGACGAAGGACTGCATCGCGCGGGCAATGGTACTCGGCGATTTCAGCTGCTCACCCCGGGGTCAGGCCGAAAGGCGCTCGATCGCGAGCCTCGGCAGCGGCTCTCCCGGCTCGAAGCCGAGAACCTGGGCGTAGAACGACAGCTCCGCCTCGAGGGCCCGGACGATGTTCTCCGCCGCGCGGAACCCGTGCCCCTCTCCCTCGAAGAGAAGGTACGCGTGCGGGATCCCCCGTTTGCGCAACGCTGCCACGATCAGCTCGGCCTGCGAGGGCGGCACCACCTTGTCGTCGGCGCCCTGGAGCACGAGCATGGGCGTCGTGATCTGCTCGACGAAGTGGATCGGGCTGCGCGCGCGGTAGAGATCCGCCTTCTCGGGATATGGGCCGACGAGTGTGTGCTCGTACTGCAGCTCGAACTTGTGCGTCTCGCCTCCTCCGAACTGCTCGAGGTCGGCGATGCCGAAGTAGGTCGTGCCGGCCGCGAACGCATCGGTAAACGTGAGCGCGCAGATCGTCGTGTACCCGCCCGCGCTGCCGCCGGTGATCAGCAGCCGGTCGGGATCCACCTCGCCCTGCTCGACGAGATGGCGCGCGGCGTTCACGCAGTCCTGGAGATCGACGACACCCCACCGCCCGTTCAGCCGCTCCCGGTAGGCGCGCCCGTACCCGGTCGAACCGCCGTAGTTGACGTCGACGACCGCGAACCCCCGGCTCGTCCAGAACTGCATCTCGAGGCTGAAGATCGCGGTCGCGTTCCCGGTGGGCCCGCCGTGGCTCATGACGATCAGCGGGGGGCGCTCACCTTCGGGGGCCTCGTACTCGGGATTCGTGGGCTCGTACACGAGCGCATGGGCGGTCAGGCCTCCCTCGGTCGGGAACTCGATCGCGAATGGCACCGAGAAGTGATCGGTGCTCACGGGTACCTGGGCGCTCGCTCGCAGAACCTCCGTGTCGCCGGAGGAGACATCGACCCGGACGACCTGGTTGGGGATCGTCGCGGAGCCCGCCACGAGAATGACACGCCCGCCCTCAGCGCACACATATGGCGAGCCCCACCAGGAATCGAGCCCGACGTCCAGATTCTCGATCTGGCCCGAGTCGGGATCGAGGATGGCGAAGTGCGTGAGGCCGTTGCGGTCGTATCCACACACGATGCGGCCATCCCCGAGGAACGCGAAGGAGCGGGCGCCGAAGGTCCATGCCGGATACCCGAACTCGGCCTCCGCCGCATGCAGAACCGAACGGGTGCCTTCGTGGCCTCGCTCGAGGTTCCACCACCCACTCCGATCGCTCGCGAAGACGACGCCACCGGATGGGCTCCATTCGGGCTGCCAGATCGACTCTTCACCATCGACGCCGGCAATGTGCTCGACGCCACCTACCTCGCCGGCGGGATCGAGATCGGCGACATGGAGCTCACACCCGTCCCACGGCATCCACGGGAGATCCCAAGCGAGAAAGCAGAGTTTCGAGCCGTCCGGAGAGATGCGAGGGTTCGAGTAGAAGTCGCGACCGTCTGCGATCACCCGGGGATCGGACGAGCCGTCCGTCGCAAGGGCGACGAGCTCGTTGACGACGTTCGCGGAGCGCCCGCTCTCGTCGTGACGCTCACGGACGCCGATCCACAGCGCCCCGTCTGGAGTGATGCGCCCGTCGGCGTAGCGGTGTCTCTTCCCCGCGACCGCGGGCGTGATCGCGACGGGCGCGTCTCCCGGATCGACGCGATACAAGCGCTGGTCGTCGAAGTTCGAGCAGAACGCCGTTTCGTGGTGGATGCAGTACGCGCCGCCGCCGTACTCGTGCACCGCGGTGCGCGCGTTGAATCCGGGCGGGATCGCGTCGATCGGATCTTTCCCCGCCTCGGCCTTCATGAGCACGACGCGCCCGTTCTCCGCGGCACGGCCTTCGAGCCACCACACCGTTCCGCCGTCGAGCCACGGCATCGTGAGGCGCGAGCCCGCCCGCGCGACCAGGTCGGCTGTGATCGGCGACGACCACGTCCCGTAGGGCGCAACGGTTCTCTGGGTGAGCCGGGGATCCAAAGGCGGCGGCTATCGTACTCGCCCGTGCGGCCTACCCGCGATCAGGCCTGGGAGACGTTGACCCGCTACACCAAGAGCGAGTCGCTTCTCCGGCATGCGCTGGCCGTCGAGGCCTCCGTGGACTTCTACGCACGCCTCTACGGCGAGGACGAGGAGTTCTGGCGCAGCTCCGCGCTTCTCCACGACTTCGACTACGAGATCCACCCGACGCTCGACAAGCACCCACAGGACGGGGCGGCGATCCTGCGCGACGCGGGCTATCCCGAGGAGCTGATCGAGACCGTTCTCTCACATGCCGAGCACCTGGCGATGCCACGCGACACGCAGCTCAAGAAGGTGTTGTTCGCCTGCGACGAGCTCTCGGGCTTCGTCCACGCGTGTGGGCTCGTGCGGCCGACCGGGATCGACGGGCTCGAACCCAAGTCGGTGAAGAAGAAGCTCAAGCAGCCGTCGTTCGCGGCAGGCGTTCACCGTGACGAGGTGTACGCGGGCGCCGAGCTCCTCGGTCTCGAGCTCGACGAGCACATCACGAACGTGATCGCTGCTCTGCAGCCGATTGCGAAAGAGCTCGGGCTGCGCACCGCAGCAGACGCGGCTTAGGAGTAGCGCTCGAGAAAGGCGAGCACGCGGCCCCAGGCGTCCTCGGACTCGGCCGCGAACTCCTCGTACTTGCGGTCGAAGAAGCTGTGCGGCGCTCCGGGGTAGATCACGACCTCGTGCTCGACGCCCGCCGAATCGAGCGCAACGTCGAAGGCGTCGACCTCGTCCACCGGGATCCCCGGGTCGTCGCCGCCCATGAGCGCGAGGATCGGAGCAGCAATCTCGTGCGCGCGCTGCGTCGGCCCGGGTGAGCCGTCGCGACCCGGGCCCGATCTGCCGTAGAAACCGATCGCTCCCGCGAGCCCATGCCCGCCCACGGCCGCGAGCCACGAGTTGCGGCCGCCGAAGCAGAAGCCCACGGTGAAGACGGCACCGCAGGCTCCACCTTCGGGCGAGCGGAGGTACGCGGCGGCCGCCGCGACATCGCTCTGGATGCCGTCCTGGGTCGTCCGCTCGACGTGCGGCATGTACTCGAAGGCGTCCCCGCGTTTCGCGACTCCTGCAGTGCGTCCGAAGTAGTCGATCGCCACCGCCGCATAGCCGCGCTCGGCGAAGCGGAGCGCAAGCTCCTCGTAGAAGCGGTAGAGGCCGCGGACGTCGGGGAGGATCACCACGCCGACGCTCACCGGCTCCTCTGGTTTGGCCGCGAAGGCCGCCAGACGGTTGCCGTCGGCCGCCTCGAGCACGAGGTCGTCGTGCGACACCGCCGCGCCCGAAATCGGAGGAATCGGCGGGAGAGGAGTCCAGATCGAAGCACATGGCGTGACGATACCCCGCTCAGCCCCAGACAAGCTGTGGCGCATCGGCGGGATAGCCGCGCGGGTAGGCCGGGACGCCCTCCGGCGGTCGCTCCCAGTCGGCACCCTGCTCGACCCAGATGTGCGCGGCGACGCGTAACCCCGAGGGGTCGTCGAGCGTCCCGGCCGCGATACTCGTGCGGTCGAAGCCCGGAGCGCGCCAGAAGAGGCTCCCGCCGCAGCGTGCGCAGAAGCCCCGGCTCGCGCGGTGCTCCGAACGAGGGCTAGGGATCCACACCAGGTCGCGGCTCTCGCGAATCTCGAGGTCGGCGTTGCGAGCTGCCGTCGCCGTCCAGGCGTGACCGGCCCAGCGGCGGCACTCGGCGCAGTGGCAGACGAGGATCTCGCGCAGCGGGCCGCGCACCACGTAGCGCACGGCACCGCAGAGGCAGCCGCCCTCGCGCGTCATCCGGCGACTCCTTCGACGAGGCGTTCCAGATCCTCGTCGCTCGTCCACCATCCCACGGACGCGCGAACGAGCCCTCGCCCGGGAAGGTCCCGCACGATGACGCCGGCCGTGGCGAGCCGGGCGACGATCGCGTCCGACACCTCGACGTCCGCCCGCCACGAGACGAGCGTCGCCCGGTGTTCGGGAACGATCACTTCCGCGCCTGCTTCCCGGAGAAGCTCGCGGCAGCGCTCCGCCATCCGCGCCGCCCGCTCGAAGCGCCCGTCCGGGACGAGCTCGAGGGCCGCGAGCAAGCCCGACATGAGCGCCGACGGAACCCACATCGGATCGAAACGCCGCGCTCCCGGCCAGGGGACGAACGTCCCGTCCGGCTCGTACTCTTGCTGCGAGAAGTAGCTCGGACGGGCGACCCGAAGATCCTCGGGATCTTCGACGACGAGCGCGCCTGTCGCCTCCGGGCCGCACAGCCACTTCTGGCCGGAGATCGTGTAGTAGTCGAGCCCCCGCGCGTCGACGGGAATCGCCCCGGCCGACTGGGCGCCGTCGACGAGGATCGGCAGGCCCGTGCGCTCTTTCAGCTCGTGCACGGGGAGCACCTGCCCCGTCGTCCAGAGCACGTGTGAGAGCGCAAGCAAGCGCGTCCGCGGCGTCACAGCGGAGATGATCCGGTCGGGGTCCGGAGGAGCAACGACGATCCTCGCACCCGACATGTGCAGCGGGCCGAGCAGCCCGAAGTGCTCGTCGGTCGTCGTGACGATCTCGTCCTCGCCCGACAGGTCGAGTCCTGCGAGGACGATGTTGCAGCCGTCGGTCGTGGACGACGTGAGCACGACCTGCTCGGCATCGACGCTGACGAGCGCGGCGAGCGCGGCCCGGAGCTCGGCGCGCATGGCGAGGATCCGCTCGATGTAGTCCCCGCCCGCTCGCCCGTCCGCGAGATTCCGCGCCTCCTCGGCATGCATCGCCTCCACCGTTGCGCGCGAGAGCGGGCCGGCGCTACCCGCCTGCAGGTACGCGAGGTGGTCGAGCACGGGAAACTGCGCGCGGGCCTCCTCGAACGTCACGCGCGGGATTCTGACGATGGCCGTCTAACGTTCGCGCGGATGCGCGTCGTCATCGCCGATCCGCCGGCCTACACGCCACCGTACGATCGCTCGCTGGCCGCGGCCCTTGCGCGTGGAGGGGCCGACGTCGAGCTCGTGACGTCGCGCTTCCGATTCGGAGCCGTCGCCGCCGCGGACGGATACGTCGCGCGGGAGTGGTTCTATCCGCTCTCGTCGCGCATGGGCTCGTCGCGCCTACGGCTTCTCGTGAAGGCGGCCGAGCACCCGTTCGGAATGGTGCGGCTGGACGCGCTCAAGCCGGACGTCATGCACGTCCAGTGGCTCGGTGCCGCCGAGGCCGATCGGTGGCTCTTCCGTCCGCGGAGCCCCGCGGTCTTCACGGCGCACGACATCATCCCCCGGCGAACCGCTTCGAAGACCCGGCTCTGGAGGAGCCTCTTCGCACGTTTCGAGCGCGTCGTCGTCCACTCGGAGCGCGGGCGCGTCGCGCTGGCGGGGTTCGGTGTTCCGGAGGAACGGCTGCGGGTGATCCCACATCCAGCCTTTCGCTCGGACGTGGTTCGGGCGGACGACGGCCGGACCGCGCTCGCGCTCGGACTGATCCGGCCCTACAAGGGGACCGAGGATGCCGTCGAGACAGTCCTTCGCGTCGACGGTGCTCGCCTTCTCGTCGTGGGTGACCCTCGAGTACCGCTCGAAGGCCTGCAACAGACCGCCGGCGATAGGGCCGAGTGGAGGCTCGGGTACCTGCCCGACGCGGAGCTTCGACGGGCTCTGTCCGAGGCGACGGTCGCGCTCTTCCCGTATCGAGCCGAGGTCGATGTCTCCGGCGCGCTCCTCCAGGTGCTCGGAGCCGGCATCCCGGCGATCGTCTACGACATCGGCGGCCTCGGTGAGGTCGTCGGACGGTTCGGCGCAGGCGCGGTCGTCGCGCCGGGAGACGTCGACGCCATGGCAGCCGCGCTCCAGAACCTCCTCGAGGACGCGGACGCGCTGGACGCGGCCAGGCAGGGCGCAGAGAGCGCGCGCGACGAGCTCACATGGAAGGCGTCGGCCGCCGCGCACCTCGAGGTCTACCGCGAGCTCGTCTGATGTTCCGGCGCAGCCGCTTCGACGACCTGATCGGGCGCCAGCTCGACCTCTTCGCCGCCGACGAGGCAGCGCTCATCGCAGAGGCCGAGGAAGCCGACGCCGCGTGGACGAACGCGAGTGCGGACGATGCAGAGGAGCTCTACGGCGACTACCAGCTCGTCGTCGATGCGCTCGCTGAGCGGCTCTACGACGTACGCGAGACGTACGCGTCGTCGTTCGACGAGCGCACCGCGGATCAGTACCGCGCGGCGTTCAGCCGCGCCGCGGTGAAGCGCTTCCGTCGCTACGCAGCATTCCTCGAGGACGAGAGCTGACCGGTTAGCGGCGGCCGAAGGAGTGCGGCCGCGGGAGAGACTCCCACACTGTGTCGTTGTCGGCGACACGGCGAGCGAGCGGCCCGAGCGACTCGATCTCCGAGACGAGGATGTTCCGGTTCTCACCGACCCGCTCGTAGCGGCCGCGGGCGAGGACGAGTGGCTCCGCACGCACTGTCGCCCGGTGCCGCTCGTAGACGGGCGGCGGCACGATCAGGTTCACCTGCCCATGCTCGTCCTCGAGGAGCATGAAGACGATCCCGTGCGCCGTCGACGGCCGCTGGCGGGCGATCGTCATGCCCGCGACCGTCACCCGGCGGCCGTGCCGCTGCTCGTGGAGCTCCGCGCTCGAGAGCGTCCCCTCGGGCAGGTGCGGGCGCAGGAGCGCGAGCGGGTGCGTCCCGACCGACATCCCGGTATGCCGGTAGTCGGCGAGCATGCGCTCCCAGCTTGTCAGCTCGCGTAGCTCCGGCGTCTCCGTCGTGGGGTCGAGAGAGAGCGGGAGCTGCTTCACCTGTCCTCCCGTCCCCGGAACCGACTGCGCCCGGAAGACGAGCCCGAGCTCCCAGAGAAGCTCTCGCCGCGGACGTTCGAAGCCGTCGCAGGCACCGCCTTTGACGAGCGCCTCGAGGCCGTCGCGCGAAAGCAGTGTCCGGCGGGCGAGATCGGCCACGTCCCGAAACCGCCCGTTCGCCTCTCGCTCTGTGACGAGCGCCTCCGCATCGTCCGTCGCGATCGAGGCGACGTAGCTCAAACCAACCCGCACTGCCCAGACAACACCTTGTGGCTCTGAGCCACAAGGTTCGAGAGCGCAGTGCGCTTTGCTCAAATTGATGTCGGCGGGAAGTACCTCTACTCCGCGCCGCTGCGCGTCGCGGACGAGCGTCGCGGGCGGGTAGAAGCCCATCGGCTGCGCGTTCAGAAGCGCGCACAGGAACTCCGCCGGGAAGTGGCGGCGCAGCCACGACGACTGGTAGGCGAGCAGGCCGAACGCGGCCGCATGCGCTTTCGGGAAGCCGAAGCCGGAGAAGCCGACGAGCTTGTCGAAGACCTTGTCAGCCGTCTCTGCGTCCACCCCCTTCTCCGAAGCGCCGGCGACGAACTGCCCGCGGTACGCCTCGAGCGCGTCGTGGCTTCGCTTCCGGCTCATCGCTCGCCGCAACCCCTCCGCCTCCCCCACCGTGAACCCGGCGAGTGCGATCGCCACCTCGAGCACCTGATCCTGGAAGACGACGACGCCGAATGTCGAGCGCAGCGGCTCGCGGAGGAGCTCGTGGTCGACGGGCCAGACGTAGGACGGATCCTCGCGCAGCCGCTCCCGCGCATTGATGTAGGGATGCACTGCTTTCCCCTGGATCGGGCCAGGACGAACGAGCGCGACCTGGACGGTGATGTCGTCGAGGCTCTCCGGCTTCGTCCGCAGGAGGCTCTGCATCTGTGCACGGCTCTCGATCTGGAACGCGCCCACGGTGTCCGCGCGCTGGATGTCCTCGAAGACCTCCCTGTCGTCGAAGGGGATGCGCGAGAGGTCGATCACCTCGCCGTGCGTTCCGGCGATCTGCTCGACGCAGTCCTCGACCGCGGAGAGCATCCCGAGACCGAGCAGGTCGATCTTGAGGAACCCCGCGTCGGCGCAGGAGTCCTTGTCCCACTGGCAGAGCTGACGGCCGGCCATCGCCGCCGGCTGCACGGGGACGAGCTCGATCAGCGGCCGAGTGGAGACGATCATCCCGCCCGGGTGCTGCGAGACGTGCCGCGGCAGACCCGCGATCTCGCCGGTGAGCCAGGCGAATGCCCGCCAGCGCCGGGACTCGAGCTTGCGCTCGCCGTCGGGCAGCCGCGCTACCTCCTCCCCCACCCGACGTGCGTCCCAGCCGTCCGAGAGCCGGGCGAGCCGCTCGAGCTCTGCGTACGGAAGGCCGAGTGCTTTGCCGACGTCGCGGATCGCGCCCCGCGAGCGGTACGTCGAGAAGCTCGCCACGAGCGCCGCATGCTCCCGCCCGTAGCGCTCGGTGACCGCGACGATGAGCTTCTCACGGATATCGCGCGGGAAGTCGAGGTCGATGTCCGGCACCGAGGCGAGCTCGCGATTCAGGAAGCGCCCGAGCGAGAGCTCGTTGGCCACGGGGTCGACGTGCGAGAGGCCGGTGAGGTAACAGACGATCGAGCCGACCGAGCTTCCGCGCCCCCGTCCCGGCGGCAGGAAGCTCCTCGGAGAGTCGGGCCCGCGCACCTCACGCGCCGCCTCGCGCGCGAGTGAGAGCACCTCGTGGTGGAGGAGGAAGAACCCGGCGAGCCCGAGCTCGTCGATCAGCTTCAGCTCGTCCTCGAGGCGAGCGCGCGCCTGTCGTCGTAGGGGCGAGATATATCTCGCCCCTACAGGCGGGTAGCGCTCTTCGACGGCCTGACGGCAGATCGCGGCAAGCTGGCGGATCGCCGGCTCGTCGCCGTCGGAGAAGTCGGGGTAGCGGTAGCCGAGCTCCTCGGTGAGGTCGAACTCGAGACGCTCCGCGAGAGCCGCGCTCCGCTCCGCTGCGGCCCGGTCGAAGGAGAAGCGCTCGAGCATCTCCTCGGGTGAGCGCAGGAAGCTCTCGCGGTTCCCGCGCCGCTCGGGCTCGCAGCCCTCGAGCGGCGTCCTGCAGCGGATGGCGACGAGAACGTCCTGGAGCAGGGTGCGTCGCGGGTGGTGGGCGTGGATGTTTCCGGTCGCGACCGTCTCGACACCGAGATGCTCGGCGAGGTCACGCAGAAGCGCGATGCGCCGCATGTCCCCCCGCTCGAAAGGTCGCTGGAGCTCGACGAAGAAGCGCTCGCGGCCGAACGCTTCCGCGAGCCGTGCGGCGGAGTTCGGGTAGAGGAGCCCGAGCCCGCGACGCGCGCACCCCGACAGGCAAACGAGGCCTTCGGAGAGCTCGATCACCATCTCGAGCGGCACCGACGGAGGTAGGGGCGAGATATATCTCGCCCCTACGGTCTCCTTGCCACGTGTTCCCGCATGTGCAGCTGTGAGGAGCCGGCAGAGGTTCGCGTAGCCGCGCCGATTCTCGACGAGCAACGTGATGTGAGCGCCGCCGTCGAGCGTGACCTCGGCGCCCGTGATCGCACGCACGCCGAGCGCCTTCGCTGCGTGCGCGAACTCGAGCGAGCCGTAGACGCCGTCGTGGTCGGTGAGCGCAAACGCCTCGTACCCGAGCTCGGCAGCGCGCGCGGCGAGCTCCTCCGGCTGCGAGGCCCCGTCGAGGAAGGAGTACGCAGAGTGGCAATGGAGCTCGACGTAGCTCATGCTTCACGCGTGACCTGGGAGGAGCTCGCCGCAGACATCACGGCGCGGCACCCGCTCAAGGAGTCGAAGATGTTCGGGATGCCGTGCCTCAAGCGCGAGAACGGCAAGGTCGTCGCCGGGTATTGGAAGGATGGTGGGCTCACGGTCAAGCTCACGGACGAGGCCGCTCGTGAGCAAGCGCTGGCGATCCAGGGAGCCGAGCTCTTCGACCCGGCGGCGCAGCCGCCTGTGTCCGCGACAGCGGACCAGTGGAGGGGGTTCGGGGGAACCGGGAGGTTCCCCC
>DATDOS010000238.1:0-13687 GCA_035293125.1 Gaiellaceae bacterium
CCAGCGGGTGCCGGTGTAGTACTCGGTGATCGCAACCAGCAGGAACGTCACGGCGAGGCCGATGAGAGCCGAGCCGTAGAGATTCCAGAAGTCGAACTTGCCGCCGTCGTAGGCCATCGTCACGGGGATGAACCCGAGCGCTGAGAGGACCGTCGCGACGATCACGCTGCGGTAGAGCGCGTTGATGATCGCGTTCTGCCCGCCGCCCACGCGCGTGAAGAACGTGCCGATGACGGACGCGAGGATCGAGATGCCGCCGATCGCGAGCGGGTACAGCCAGAGGTCGGTCTGCTCGAGCCCGATCCCGAGCAGCATCACCGCGACCGCGGTGACTGCATACGTCTCGAAGAGGTCCGCGGCCATGCCGGCGCAGTCGCCGACGTTGTCGCCGACGTTGTCCGCGATCACCGCCGGGTTGCGCGGGTCGTCCTCGGGGATGCCGGCCTCGATCTTCCCGACGAGGTCGGCCCCGACGTCGGCGGCCTTCGTGTAGATGCCGCCGCCGAGACGAGCGAAGACCGAGATGAGCGAGCCGCCGAACGCGAGCCCGATGAGATCGTCCACGGCGGACTGCGGGCTGTTGCCGATCCAGTCGGTGAGCACCCAGTAGTAGCCCGCGACTCCGAGCAGCCCGAGCCCGACGACGAGCAGGCCGGTCACCGAGCCCGCGCGGAACGCGACCTTGAACGCGGGTTGAAGGCCCTCGCGGGCCGCCTCCGCGGTGCGCACGTTCGAGCGCACGGCGACGTTCATGCCGATGAAGCCCGCTGCGGCCGAGAAGAGCGCTCCGACCAAGAACCCGAACGCCGTGCCCCAGCCGAGCTTGTCGTAGAAGCCGAGCACGAAGAACGGCACGATCGCGACGACCGCAATCGTCGTGTACTGCTTGCGCAGGTACGCCGCCGCGCCCTCCTGGACGGCGCGCGCGATCTCCTGCATCCGCTCGTTTCCGGCCGGCTGCTTGAGCAGCCACCACGTCAGGTACAGCCCGTACAAGACCGCCACGGCCGCGCACGCAAGCGCGAACCCAACGGCGTGGTCAACGAAAAAGTCCATGATCCTCCGGTCTCCTGCCCATCACAAAGTGAGCGCCGAGTCGCCCCGGCGCGGCCGATTATGTATCACAAGCAGGCACGTGGCTCGCGGTCTGCCTGCAAGGAGCGCGTGCGCAGCGTGTCTAAGCGGCCAGGGTTCGGCGGTGGTCGAGCCAGTGCTCCAGCTCGGTAACCGACATCGGGTGAGCGATGTGGTATCCCTGCGCGGCATCACACCCGAACTCGGAGAGCATGGCGGCCGCGTGCTTGTCCTCAACCCCTTCGGCGACCACGGTGAGACCGAGCGCCCTCGCCATCTCGATCGCGCAGCGTACGATCGCAGCATCGCTGTCTCGCGCGGCCATGTTCTTGACGAATGCGCCGTCGACCTTCAACTCGCTCAGACGCAGTTGCTGGAGGTACTTGAGCGAGGAGTAACCCGTACCGAAGTCATCCAAGGCGACGTGCACGCCCAGGGCGGTCAAGCGCTCGATCGCCACCTCTGCGCGATCAGAGTCGATCATCAGCTCGGTCTCGGTGATCTCCAGCTGGAGCATGCCTGCAGGCACGTCGTAGTCGTCGAGAAGATGCTCGATCAGCTCGGGGAACCTGGCATCGATGAGATCCGTGACCGAGATGTTCACCGAGACGGGTAGCTTCGGTGTCGGCTTTCAGCCACGTGCGGGCCTGTTCGAGCGCGAGTCTCAGCACGACGCCGGTGAGGGACCGCATCAGCCCGCCCGTGTCTGCGAGCGAGATGAACTCTCCGGGGAGAATGACTCCACGCTCGGGATGCTCCCAGCGCAGGAGGGCCTCGACTCCGATTGCCTCTCCGCTTGCCAGGGACACCTTCGGCTGGTACACGAGGAAGAGCTCGTTCTCGACGATCGCGCGCCTGAGGTCGCTCGTGAGCGCGAGCCTGTCCACGGTGTGCTCGTCGCTCGCCGGCTCGTAGACGGCCCTGAGCATCCGACTTCGCTTGGCGTCGTAGAGCGCGACATCGGCACAGCGCAGCAATGAGACGCCGTCGAGACCATGATCGGGGCAACCGGCGATTCCGATGCTCGCAGTCACGCTGAGCGTCAGGTCGCCGACCACGAACCCGGCGGACAGTCCGCGTTCGATGCGAACCGCACACTCCTCGGCGGAGGCGATGCCGGCAGTGAGGATCGCGAACTCATCGCCTCCGAGCCGTGCGAGCCGGCCGACCTCCTGCACCGCGTCCAGAAGACGTCGGCCCACCATCTTGAGCACAACGTCGCCCGTTTGATGGCCGAGCGTGTCGTTCAGCTCCTTGAAGCCGTTGAGGTCGACGATCATCAGAGCCGCCCGGGGTGAGTCGCTCGAGCCGAGAATTCGACCGATCTCCCGAAACAGCCAACGGCGGTTGAAGAGACCTGTCAGCTCGTCGGTCATGGCTTGACGACGTGCGTCGGCAAGCGCGCGCACGTCGCGATACGTCAGCCCCGCCCGGACGAACGCCACGAGCACGGCCGCGACGGCGAGCAGCGGAACAAAGCGCGGGACCGATGTGACGGAGGCGTATGCGAGCAAGCCGAGAGCCGCGACGGCAAAGACCACGGGGACGACCACGACCGACCACCCCTCGTAGCGGCCCACCACCCCCGAACGAGGCTCGAGCAAGGAGGCGAATGCGAGGAGCGCGATCCCGACGAGCCATAGCGAGTCGAGGACCGTGCCCACTTCGTAGGTGCCGGCGGCAACGCGGTACAGATAGAGGCTGTCCGCGATCGCGAACGTTCCGAGACCCAGGGCGAGCATCCCGACCTGGCGATCGAGTCGCCAGCCGCTGACTGCGACCGTGAGCAGCACGAGCAGCACGAGCAGCAGGTCGCCGACCGGATACGAGACGTTCGTCGCCACCGCAGAGAGCGATCCGCCCACACCGTCCAGGATGGGGCCGATCACGAATGCGACGACGAGCGCTGCGCTCGCGAAGACGGAGATCAGCCCGTCGAGCCAGACGCCCTGCAGGAAGGACGTCACCCTCCCTTTGATGACGAGCACCAGCGCCACGTACGCCAGCGGGTAGAACGCGAGCCAACCTGCATCGGCGAGCGACGGGAACGGCGCGCTCTCGAGATCGAGGAGCGCGAGCTGCCAGTAGATGCTGCCGAGAGCCCACGCGAGGATCGCGAGGCCGAAGAGGACGAACACTGCGCGCTCGCCCGGGCGCCGGACCGCCTGCAGCAGCGGTATCGCCGCCGCGGCGACGAGCGCGGCGTTGTAGAGCCACCCGCTCAGGAGCGAGTCGTGCGACCCGCGACCGACTCCGAACTGCGCATAGGCGACATGGACGAGGACGCTGCCGACGACGACGAGACACAGAAACAGCGGGAGAGCTGAGCCACCGCGCACGCCGAGAGACCATCGCGCAGTCATTGAATGCTTATCGTCTGGCCTCCGAGAGTTCTTGAGCCATTTGTCACGCTCGACGTGGACGTCGAGGCGATCTCCGGAAAACCGATCTGATTGCGCGGCCCAAGAGCGCGGCGTCGGGACGCCGACGTCAGGGTGCGGCGCTCTCCCCGACGGCCTTCGCGTATGCGAGCTGCAGGTTTGTGCGCGCCTGCTCGAGGTCGCGAACGACCGCCTCATCGACGCCGCCTTCACGGAGGACGGGCTCGAGAGCCCGAAGAGTCTCGATCGCGAGCCGGGCCTGCGCGAGGTCGCGCGCCTCGGGTGACACGCGCCGGAAGCCGAGCGACGCGGTCGCGGTCAGGGCCTGCAGCAAGACGTCGGCGACGCTCACGCGATCGAGCGCCTCGCGAAGCTCCTCCTCGGTCGGGGGCTCGCCCTCAGCCACCGATCTTCTCCGTGGCCTTCACCTGCTCGGCATAGATCTCTTCGAGCGAGGCGCCCTCCGCGAAGCGCTCGATCTGGCGCTCGGCCGCATTTCGCTCGGGAACGGTGAGGTACGGCGCGGCACCGATCTCCTCCGCGACCGGCAAGACCCAGTCGATGAGCTCCTCGATCCGCTGCCGGGCGGGGATCGGCTCGCCACGCGCGAAGTCGAGCAGCTCGCCCGAGAGCCCCCACCTGATCGCGCGCCAGAAGTTCTCCTCGATCAGCCGGTGTGGTAGCGGCTCCACGGGATGTCCCTCGTCATAGGCACGGGCGATACGTGCGGTAAGGGACGACGCGAACGCGGCGAGCGCCTGCGCCTCCGCGAGCTCGGGCTGACCGTCACAGATCCGGATCTCGACCGTGGGGAACGCGAGGTGCGGCCGGACGCTCCACCACAGTTGCGTGTGCTCGGTGATCGAGCCCGTGTCGTAGAGAAATCGCACGAAGCGCTCGTACTCGTCCCACGAGCCGAACGCGTCAGGAACCCCGCAGCGCGGGAAGAAGCGCGTGAAGATCTGCGTGCGCGCCGAGTGCAGCCCCGAGTTGACGCCCTCGACGAAGGGAGAGCTCGCCGACAGCGCGAGCAGCTCCGGGAGGAAGTTGCGCATCGCCGCGACGACCGCGATCGCTCTGTCAGGCCCGTTGATCGCGACGTGGACGTGCAGCCCGAACGTGTTGTTGCGCCAGACCACATAGCGCAGCAGCTTGTCGTTCCGCCGGTAGTGGGGCGTGTCGATGATCCGCTGCTCCTTCCAGTCGGCCCAGGGATGTGTGCCCGTTGCGCCGAGGAGAAGACCCATCGGCTCGACGAGCGCCTGGAGCTGCGCGCGACGCTCGGCCATCGCGGCCGGAACGTCGGCGAACGTCTCCTGACGACCGGTTCGGATCTCGACCTCCGACGCGATGAGCTCGCCGACCAGATGCGCCTCGAGCGACGTGCCGCGGGCAGCCGCTTGAACGTCCTCGAAGCGACTCGTGAGGTCGAGCGACTCGGGATCGAGGATCGCGAACTCATCCTCGACCGCGACGGTGAAGTCTGTCGCGGTCTCGAACTGCTCGCGTGCCCGCGCGATCAGCTCGTCCGGAGAGAGACGCTGCTCGTCGCCCATGGGGGCACTATTGTAGGGGCGGCATATATGCCGCCCCTACGCGAGCTCGAGGAGCCGCTCCGCGACGCCTCGCCAGCTCCAGCGCTCGACGGCCGCGCGACGCGCGGCGGCAGCGATCGAGGCACGTTCCGGCGGCGAGAGAGCGAGGAGCTCCTCGAGCTTCAGGCGAAGCTCGCCCACGTCGCCGGTCGTGAACGAAGCGAGCTGTCGGCGCTCCGGCGGGTACTCGGCCTCCAGCCCCTCCGCGACCTCCGCGAGCCCCGAGTGGCGAGCGACGAGCGGCGGGCAGCCGGCCGCGCCGGCCTCCGCGGCGACCATTCCGAATGCCTCGGGGAAGATGGACGGGACGACGCACGCGTCGGCAAGCGCGAGCAGATGGACGAGATGCCGGTGCTCGAGGGGCCCCGTGAACAACGTCGTGACGGGATTCGCCATCCGCTCGAGCTCGGCGCGGTAGTCGCCGAACCCCACGATCACCGCCCGCGCGTCGACACCCTCGAGGGCCTCGAGCAGCATGTGGACGCCCTTGTTGTAGAGGAGCTTTCCGAAGTACACGACGGTCGGAGCGTCGTCGGCGAGGAAGGCGGCGAGCCGCTCGGCGTTTCCCTCGTCGGGGAGGCGCTCGTTGCCGTTCCCAGGGTTCCTGGGATCACGCCGGGCCTCGGCGACGAGCCCAGCGAGCGCCTCGTCGCGCGGCCTGGGCCTCCACTCGTTCACGTCGACTCCGGGCGGCACCTCGTGCACGCGGTCGACGTGGCCGCAGACCTCGTCGAGCACCTCGCGAATGTGCGCCGAGCCGACGAAAACGGCGGACGCGCGCTCGAGGACTTCCCTCCCCCATGCTTCGAGCTCGGGCCGACCGCGCATCGAGTACTCGAGCTCGGAGCCGTGCGCCTTCACCGCGTACCGTGCGCCGCTCGCAGCCCCGACCGCACCCCCGAGCAGGACGTGGTTGCAGAAGACGAGGTCGGCTGGGAGCCGCTCCCGCAGCGACGCCGCGTTCGCTCCGACCCAGTCGTCCAGCTCCCGACGCGTGCAGTCCTGGAGCAGCCTGACTTCGTAGCCCTCGTAGCGGTCGAGCACGAACACCGGGAGCAGTCCCCCGACGTCGGGCCTCACGACCTCGGCGCCGCCGAGGTCGTAGAGCTCGGGATGCGGCTCCTGGCAGAAGACGGTCACGTCGTGCCCCGCCCGCGCCCACTCGCGCGCGAGCTGGCGGGTGTAGACGTTCGAGCCCGTCCCGCCGAGCAGATAGCCGTGCCAGAGCAGAACCCTCACGCCGCCATCATCCCCGGCACGCGACCGCAGCGGTTGCAGATCCGCGCAAGTTACAACTTGTAACTTGTCTCCTTTGCCATACCGTGGAACGCCATGACGAGGCCGATGGACGACGTCGGTGTGGCACCACAAGCCAAGTTACAAGTTGCAACTTGGCTTGTTCGTCTCTCGATCCCGTGGCGCCCTAGGTGAGATGGAAATACAGGGCGTAGAGAAGATCGACGGCCGGGTTGGAGGTGTGGACGTTGACGTCTGCCGGGACATCGAGCAACGCCTCCGAGTAGTTGAAGATGATCTTCGCGCCCGCCCCGATGAGCGCGTCGGCCGCGTCCTGAGCGCTGTCCGCGGGCACGGCGATCACGCCGACGATGATGTTCCGCTCACGGCAGATCTCGGCGACGTCGTCGATCGAGCTCACCTTCACGTCACCGACACGCTGACCGATCTTCTCGGGGTCGTTCTCGAAGATCGCCGCGACGGTGATGCCGTGCTCGGCGAAGATCGGAGAGCTCGCAATGGCGCTTCCGAGTCGACCGGCGCCTGCGAGCGCGATGTTGTGCTGGCCCTGGGTGCGCAGGATCTGGCGGATCTCGTCCAGCAGGGCCTCTGTGCGGTAGCCGACGCCGCGCTTTCCGAACTTGCCGAACGCCGAGAGATCGCGGCGAATCTGCGTCGCGTTGATGTTCGAGTACTCCGCGATCTCCTGCGACGAGATCCGTTCCTTGCCCATCTTCCTCGCCTGGCTCAGGACCTGTAGGTACCGGCTCAAGCGAGCGGCGACTCCGACGGTCAGACGCTCGGCCACGTACTCCCCCTCCGGATGGTTTGTGACAAAACGTCACGATTCTGCCAGCCGCGCCTGAATCGCCGCTGGGAGAACCGTCGGCTCAGTCCTGGAGCCGAGCCCGCAGTGCGTCCTCGTCGACGAAATACGTGAACGCCTGCGTGCCGTCGATCTCGACGACGGGGAGACGCTCGCGGTACCGGCCCTCGAGCTCGGGCTCGCCGCCGATGTCGACGAGCTCGAGCTCGAAGCCGAGCTCGTCCTGCACGCCCTGCACGACCTCGAGCGCCCGCGCGCAGAGATGGCAGTCCGAAGCGTGGTAGACCGTGACGCGCGCTACGGGTAGAGGCCCCTCGTCGTCGTCGCCTCGGCGACGCGCTGAACGGCGAGCCCGTACGAGGCCATGCGCAGGCTCGTGTCGCGGCTCTCGCGTGTGTGCCAGGCCTCCTCGAACGCTCTCACGACGATGTCGTGCAGCTTCGCATTGACCTCGTCCTCGCGCCAGAAGTACTCCTGGAGACCCTGCACCCACTCGAAGTAGGAGACGACCACGCCCCCTGCGTTCGCAAGGACGTCGGGGAGGACGAGCACGCCGCGATCCTCGAGGATCGCGTCGGCGGTAGGCGTCACCGGGCCGTTGGCACCTTCGCAGATGAGGCGGGCCTTCACGCGATCGGCGTTCTCCTCCGTGACGACCTGCTCGAGAGCGCACGGAGCGAGGATGTCGCAGGGGAGCTCGACGAGCTCCTCGTTCGTGACGGGCTCGGCGTTCGCGAGGCCCGTCAGCACCCCATGCTCCTGCTTGTGCGCAAGCGCAGCAGGCACGTCGAGGCCGTCCGGGTTGCAGACGCCGCCGCGTGAGTCCGAGACGGCGACGATCTTGGCGCCCTCGAGATGGAGAAGGCGGGCGAGATTCGCGCCCACGTTCCCGAAGCCCTGAATCGCCACCGAGTAGTCCGCCAGGCGCGCGCCGTGCTTCCCGGCCAGCGCCTGGATGCAGTAGAGCGATCCACGCGCGGTCGCCTCCTCGCGCCCCAGGGAGCCGCCGACCGAGAGTGGCTTCCCGGTGACGACACCGAGCACGGAGTGGCCCTTGTTCATCGAGTAGGTGTCGAAGATCCACGCCATGACCCGGCCGTCGGTGCCGACATCGGGTGCCGGGATGTCACGCTCGGGCCCGATGTCGTTGATGATCTCGCTCGTGTAGCGCCGGGTCATGTGCTCGAGCTCCGTCGCCGACAGGCGCTTCGGGTCGCAGACGACGCCACCCTTCGCGCCACCGAAAGGCAGCCCCATGAGCGCGCACTTCCAGGTCATCCACATCGCGAGGGACTTGACCTCGTCGAGAGTGACGTCCGGGTGGTACCGAATGCCACCCTTCGAGGGGCCCCGGGCGATGTTGTGGGTCACGCGATAGCCGATGAAAGCCTCGATCGACCCGTCGTCCATCGACACGGGGATCGAGACCTCGACGGCCTTCTTGCACTGGGAGAGAACGCGAATCAGGTTCGGGTCGAGGGCGAAGATCTCGCCCACCCGCCGGAGCTGCGCCTTGGCCAGCTCGAACGGGTTCTCGCGGAGGTGTGATTCCGCCTCGGCAGTTGACATCGAGATGTGCCTCCTGGGTTTAGACGGTGGCGAGTATAGGGACCGCAACAGGATGGAGACCACGTCGTTCTCTACGCCTGTTGCAAGCCCAACAGGCTCGCTAGCGGACGCGATACTCGACTGTCTCAGCCTGTCTCCGCGTACCGTCGCCGGGCCACGCAACGACGCGAACGGCGTACTTTCCAGACGGGAGCCGCTCGCCGCTCGGCCCTCGCCCCGTCAGCCCAAAGGTGTAATGACCGGGGAGCAGCTCCCGCCGTCGCGCAAGCACGCCGAGCAGCTCGTCGTCGCGCCAGAGCTGGACTTCGAGCAGGTCGACGGCGCGAACCTGCGGATCGGGCGCAGCGGTGACCGCGCCGGCGACGAGGGTGAGAACGGCCGGTGTGGCATCGGAGACGCGAGCGTCTGTCTGTTCCAGGGAGACGCGAGAGATCAAGTCGACGGGCGGCGGCACAGCGACAGCCCAGGGCACGTGTACCTCCGACACGCCATCGATGCGAAGCACGAGCTCGCCGGTGGCGATGCCTGCCTCGACGGACAGATCGCCGGTATCGGCGCGGATCACGATCTCTGTGCTACCACCGGGTCGCAGGCGCAGACGTTGCGTGTCCGCGGTTATCTGGACGCCCTTCGGCGCCAGCGCGGCGGACCCGATCGTGACGGCGAGGCGGCGTGTCGAGACGTTGTGAATCCGGAGGATCCGCTCTATCCCCGACGGGCTGCTCGCGGTCGTCCCGAAGGACACGACAGCCGGCTCTGCGAACACCTCCTGCTGCACGGCTGTGCGAAGATCGACGAGGCCCGCCCCGGAGGCGGCGGGATCGAGGTCGGACCGTTGAGCCGACCCGACGAGGAGCCCGAACAAGCCGGCGGCGCCGAGCGCCGGACGGCCCTGCGCGAGAATCGCAGCCACACCTGCCGTGACCGCCGCCGCAGCGCTGGTCCCGCTGACCGTCCCGAACCGAACCTCGCCCTCGTCGCCGCGGCCAGGCTCGGAGGTGGGAACCGACACGCCGGGGGCGGCGAGATCGGGCTTGAGCCCGCCGTCGAACGTGAGCCCGCGCGACGAGAACGCCGCGATCGACCCCCCGCCGGCGCTCTCGGCGAGATCCACATCCCCGATCGCGACGGTCACCGGGACGCCGGCCGCCAGCAGCGCTCGGATCTCGCGCACGAGGCCGTCGGCGAGCCCGACGACCGGGACTCCCGCCGGCACGTCGAGGCTGAATGCCCCGGCCGGGAGCGCGCCGTCGACGAGGACCGCGAGCGCGCCCGCCGACGTCGCCTCCTCGACCGTGTCCTCCGAGAGCACGCCCCGCGGCAGGAGCACGGCGTGCCCGGCGACGCTGCTCACTCCGCCGGCGCTGAAGAGCCCGGAGATCCCCTTCGCCGCGGTCGCCCGGTTCACGAGGACCACTCCAGCGGTCACGGTGACCGACGGGGCGCCCCCCAACGGCAGCGCGCCCTCGAAGAGCACCCTCAGCCCGGCGCGAACGTGAACGCGAACGGTCGGGGCGGCCAGACGGCCGTCGGCGGCCGCGACCGTCAGTGCCGCGGGCGCTCCGCCAGGCCCGGCGATGCTGCCGTACCCCGGCCCCGCCCGACCGTCGTTTCCCGCCGGGACGATCACGAGCGTATCGAGCGTCGCGGCTCCGGCCACCGCGCGAGCGAGCGGCCCATCGGGAAACGCCGCGTACGGCTCGACGACTCCGATCAGCGCGATGCGCGCCGCGTCGTGAGCGTCGCCGTCGTCGTTCGGATCGACGGCGGCGTCGAGGCCGGCGAGGATCTGATCGGTACGGGAGTAGACCGTGTATCCGCCCTCCGCGTCCGGCTGCCAGCCCGCGACGCGGATCGGCAGGATCGACGCTCCCGGCGCGATGCCGTGCAGCCCACCGGGGCCCTCCGATCCCGTGATGATCCCGGCGAGCTCGGTCGCATGCCGCTCGGGCCGACCGGGGATCGTGGGATGGGGCTGCGCGATGCCTCCGCTCCCCGGGTTGATGACGTCGACGCCCGAGAGGACGCTCTTGCGGAGGTACGGGTGCGTGGGATCGACTCCTGTGTCCAGCAACGCGACGGTGACACCGGTTCCGTCGAGACCGGGGATCTCGAGGTCGGCTACCGCAGAAGGCAAGACGCCCGCCTCGTCGTCGGTCTGGGCGGGATACGCAATCCGTACGGGGTACACCCCGGCCACCTCTGGATCGCGCTCGAGGAGCGAGAGCGACGTCGGGTCGAGACGCGCGGAGAATCCGTTGACGACACGCGCGTACCGGTACTCCGGGGCGATGCGGGCACCCGCCGCCGAGAGTCGGGCCAGGAACTGCTCCTGCTGGCCGATCGCCGCCCCCGTCCACGCGCGCATCTCGGCCTCGTCCGCTCGTCCCCCAGCCGCCCGCACACGCGCCGCGAGCGACGGAGGCTCGAGAACGACGACGTAGCGCTGCGCGGTCGAGACCGCGGCTCGTACTCCGAGCACACCCTGCCAACCCGCCTCGTCGAGCGACGCAACGGACGGCTCCTGAGCACCAGCGCCGACGACGCCGAGCAGCAGCGTGATCGCGGTCGTCGCGGCTGCGATTCCCGCCGCCCGACTACGCAAGAGACGCGTATGCATCGAGCGCAAGGTAGCGAGGGTACGGAAGCGCATCGACGTACCGCGCTCCCGAGGCGATCATCGCCGCGTTGTCCGTGCACAGGTCGAGGGGCGCGAAGCGCGCGTCGGGAAGCGCGCTCCTCAGCGCGGAGTTCGCGGCGACTCCGCCGACGACTGCGAGGCGATCGAGACCCGTCACGAGAGAGGCCTCTCGCACGCGCTGGGTCAGGGCCCGGACGATCGCCCGCTGGTAGGAGGCTGCGAGATCGGCTTTCCTCCGCTCGGCCTCCTCCTCCCCGAGCTCGCGGACCGCGTACAGCAACGCGGTCTTGAGGCCCGAAAACGAGAAGTCGAGCCCGGCCACGCGGGCAACGGGAAACTGGAAGGCGGCGGGGTCTCCTTCACGGGCGATCCGGTCGATCGCGGCGCCGCCGGGGTAGCCGAGCCCGAGGAGGCGCGCACCCTTGTCGAAGGCCTCTCCGGCCGCATCGTCGAGCGTCGTACCGAGCCGCTCGGAACGGCCGTGCTCCGAAACGGCGAGCAACAGCGTGTGCCCGCCGCTCGCGAGCAGGCAGAGGAAGGGTGGCTCGAGCGGATCGCGCCCGAGATAGAGCGTCGCCACGTGCCCTTCCAGGTGGTCCATGGGGACGAGCGGCAACCGGCGGGCCCAGGCGAGAGCCTTGGCGGCGGAAAGACCCACGAGCAGCGCTCCGACGAGGCCCGGGCCCTGCGTCACGGCGACGCGCTCGATTCGGTCGAGCGAGGTCCCGGCCGATTCGAGAGCCTCGCGGACGACGGGGGCAACGAGATCGAGGTGTCGCCGTGACGCGACCTCCGGGACGACTCCCCCGTACCGCGCGTGAAGCTCGGCCTGCGAGGAGACGATGGACGAGAGCACGCGGCCGTCGTCCGTGACCACGGCAGCCGCCGTCTCGTCGCAGGAGGTCTCGATGCCGAGGATCACGAGGCCTGCTCCGACGATGCCGGCTCACGCCACATGATCAAGGCGTCTTCACGATTGTCGGTGTAGTAGCCCCGCCGGATGCCGCGGGCTTCGAAGCCGAGCCGCTCGTACAGCCGAATGGCCGCGGCGTTCGAGACACGCACTTCGAGCGTGTATCCACGCCGTGGATCCGTCGCCGTCACCTCGAAAAGCCGCTCCAAGAGCTCCGTCGCGATCCCGCGCCGGCGAAGCCCGGTTGCCACCGCGATGTTCATCACATGCCATGCGTCGACGTAGCGGGAGACGAACGCGTACCCGACGAGCTCCCCTTCCTCCGAGTACGCCCCGATCGCGAGCGAGCTCGGCTTCTGAAGCTCCGCGACGAACATCGAGCGGGACCAGGGCGTCGGATACGACGCGCGCTCGATCTCCTCGACGGTGTCGAGGTCACGCGTCTCGAGGCGTCGGAGCTCGACGTTCATGCGGAGCTCCTAACGTGATGATCGCCCGTCGCGAGGCGGATGATGAACGTCGTGAGGCAAGGACGCAGGGAGCGCCCATATTCCCGATATGGGTGCGACTGAGGACGCAGCATCACGGCGTACAGCGCCGCGTCGCGACACGGTCGTTCATTGCGTTAGGAGCTCTCCTCGCTTTCGCGTCGGGTGCTCTGACGTAGATCGGCTGGATCGCCTCGACCGGGCCGAACTCGCGCGCGAGGGACGCGTGCAGACGTGCGTGCGGGAGATGGAGGGGATCGGAGTCGACGGGCACAGCCGCGCCTTTGCGCTCGAGCGTCTCCCGATAGCGCACAGCTCCACTCCCGATGCAGACCGTCCCCGGCTCGAGCTCCAGGTCGTCCGGAGCGACGGCCTGGGGGCCGGGAACGAAGACCTCCCGTCTGCGCGCGTCGACGACCGGAAAGGCACCGTCGCAGGCCGCAGCGAGCGCGTCGAGCGTGGACACCCCCGCGGCGGGCACGTCGAGCGCGAGCGCGAGCCCTCGGGCGACCGCCAGTCCGATCCGCGTGCTCGTGAAGCTCCCCGGTCCCGTTCCGACGACGAGCGCATCGACGTCGGTGGGCTCAGAGCCGGCGTCGCGGAGCAGGGCATCCAGGTCTTCGAGGAGCGTACGTGCGGTCGACGTCCGCTCTCCCAGGACCTGGCCGTCCTTCAGAAGCGCGCTCGTCGCGACGTCGGTCGCGGTGTCGAAGGCGAGGACCAGCATTACTCGATGCCTTCTAGCAGCGCCGCGTCCGCCGAGGCGAGCTCGAGCCGACGCCGGTCGTCGCCGGCATGCTCGATCGAGATGGTGACACGCGCAGCCGGAAGCGTCCCCCGCCCTGCCTCGGGCCACTCGACGAAGACGATCGCGTCGTCGAAGTAGGGCTCGAGGTCGCCCCACTCGGCGGGAGAGAGCCCGTCGAACCGGAAGAGGTCGAGATGCGAGACAGCTACTGGCCCC
>DATDOS010000239.1:0-15686 GCA_035293125.1 Gaiellaceae bacterium
CTGAGCTGACGTTCCTGAAGTTGTTGGTCAGGCGCTTCGCCGTCTCGTAGGCCCGCCGGAAGTCCGCGTCCTCGGCCAGCGTCGGCCCCTAGGGGACTGCCTGGAACTGAGGAGCGAGGCGCTCCTCATACACCGAGCGAAGTGTGCGAAGCGCCGCCTCCCGGTGCGCCTCGTCGAGGAGGGCGAACGCACCGTCGATCGCGGTGCGCCACTGTGTCGGGTCCGCGCTTCGGGCGAGCGCGTCGAAATCCGGCTGGCTCATGCGCGGAGGCTAACCCGCGCCGGGAGGTCAGCGAGGGGCGAGGAACGAGTGTGCCTTCTTGCCTCCCCGCTATCGTCGACTCGTGAGCCTCGAGCGACGTTACGACGACGCCCTAATCGCCGGCCTCGCCTCTGCCGAGAAGCAGGTGCAGCAGAGCTACCGACCGATCATCCAGGTGCACAAATGGTTCGCCCGCCGGCCCGGAACGCTTTTTCGGGGCCTACTGCTCTCCCACTTTGACGATCGGCCGCTTGCCGAAAGCTTCTTCGAGGGCCACGACTTGGAGGGGGTCGTGCTCGACCCGTTCATCGGCGGTGGCACGACGGCGTACGAGGCGAATCGCCTCGGGCTTTCCGTTGTTGGTTATGACACCAACCCCCTCTCGCGTTGGATCGTGAGCCGCAAGCTCGAACCGCTGGACGTGGCTGCGTACCTCGAGGCTGGCGAGCGGATCGCCGAGTCCGTCGAGGGCGAGATCGGCCACCTCTACACGACGACCTGCGGAGAATGCGGCGAAGAGGTACAGGTCAAGTTCTTCCTTTGGGCGAAGACGCACGAGTGCCCTGAGTGCTCAACCGTGAATCTGATGCTGCCTGGCCCGGTCGTCGCGGGGCGCGGGATGAAGCGCCATACACACGATGCTCTGGTGTGCGCAGCCTGCAGATCGTTCAATCAGTTCCTCCCAGGGGAGGCGCCGGCAGCGTGTCCTGACTGCGGAGTCTCCTATGAAGAGAGCCGCATTGGGCGAAAGGGCTCCTGCCGTGGTTGTGGCGCTGGGTATGTCCCAGCACCGACCGGGAAGAACAAGCGGAACGCACCGCCGCCGCACGAGCTGATCGCGCTGGAGTATCACTGCGCCACGTGCAAGCAGCGCGCCGGACGGCAAGGGCGCTTCTTCAAGAAGCCGGACGACAAAGACCTCCGGCGAGTAGCGGAAGCGCGGGAACGATGCCTCGCGATCGGAGAGAGCCCGTTCTGGCCGGCCGACACGATCGAAGCCGGAGACGAGACGAACCGCCTGCTGCGCTGGGGCTACCGCAGGTGGAGCGAACTCCACAACGAGCGCCAGCTGCTGGGATTGCACCTCCTCGCCTCGGCAATCAGTGAAGCGACGCCCGATCTTCGCCCGGCGCTTGCAACGACATTCTCTGACCTGATCCGCTACCAGAACCTCGTCTGCCGTTACGACACGGCCGCGCTGAAGGTCCTGGACGTGTTCTCGATCCACGGCTTCCCGGTGCACCGAGTGCAGTGCGAGGCGGCGCTGATCGGGATTCCTCGCGTCGGCAGTGGCGCATGGCGACACTGGCTCGCGAAATACGCAGCCGCCAAGACCTACTGCGAGCGGCCGTTTGAGACCAATCGCTCGAACGGCCGCAAGCAACTGGTCTACACGGACGGAGAGCGGATCGATGCAGCGTTCGTGAACGACCCCTCCAAGCTCGTAACGACTCGACGTGCAGCACTCCTCCGCACGGCAAGCCTTAGTGCCGAGCCGCTCCCTGAGGCAAGCGTCGACCTTGTGATGACCGATCCGCCCTATCACGACTCGGTGGCCTACTCGGAGCTACTCGACTATCTGTGGGCCTGGCTTCGCCGACTCATCCCCGATGAGCCCGAACTCGCTGCCTTCGAACACACTCGCAGCGACGCCGAGGCAACCGGCAACAAGACCGCCGGGCGCGAGCTCGAGCACTACGCCGAAGCCCTCTCCGGCGTCTACTGCGCGGCCGCACGCGCTCTGAAGCCGGGGCAGCCATTCATCTTCACGTTCCACGACAACGACCCGGACGCCTACGGTGCGATCGTCGTCGCGCTTCTTGACTCCGGGCTCGTCCCGATGCGCACGATCGGCTGCCCGAGCGAGATGCGCGGCAGCATCCACATCAACGGCTCCGGCTCGAGCAGAGTCGACACGGTCTTCGTCCTCCGTAAGCCACCGGCTGTGCTCCCGGCGCCTCGGGCGATCGCTGACCTCGTGACCGAGCAGATCAGCCACCTTCAAAGGGCCGGCCTGCACGTAAGCGATGGCGACACTCGCTGTCTCACATATGGCGTTCTCGCCGAGGCGGCGACCCGCAACCTTCGGGATAACTGGGACGCAGAGCTTCCTGTCCGTGACCGGGTCGAGCGAACATGCTCCGAGCTTCGCCAGCTAGCAGCTCAGCACGATGCTCATCGTGCAGCCGAGCCAGCTCTAAGCAGCGTGGCGGAGCGCTAGGTAACGCAACCGCTGGGCGCGCGAACGAAGACCCTTCGGCGAGATGTGCGAGGACGTGCAACAGTCAGGTCCCGTTTGTTGCACAACCCCGACGCCACCGAACAAGCACGACGATTCCCAGAATGAGCAGCACGGCCGGGCAGAGCGGGAAGACCCAGAACCCCAGAAATCTGAAGCGCATCGTCGTTCTCGCCCGACTCGATCCGGCCGGTCGCGGCCAAGACGACGATATCCGTGACCCACAGGGTCAAGGCGGCGATCGCCCACGGCAGCGGTCTTCGCATGGCCGTAGACCCACTTCGTCGCTACCGACTCGCTAGGTCCGCGTCCCGATCAGCGGAGGCTGCGAATCTCTACCTGCTTGTCCCGCCCGATGATGACGTCTGAGACCATCGCGGCGGGGAACAGCCCGTGCTCGATGACACCGACCGTCGCCGAGAGCCGCGCGGCCAGCTCTGACGGATCGTCGAACTCCTCCAGGTAGTCCGCGATCACGCCGCCGTCCGGGCTGCGGGGGGTCGCGGAGCTTCACGTCACCCAGCCGGCGCAGCGTCGCCCCGAGGCCGTACTCGAGAAGCTCGAGCGGAACCGGGGGCGACAACCTCTCGACGAGCTTGTTCGAGGAGACGATCACGACGAAGCGGTCGGCCGCAGCGGCGACCGCCTTCTCGCGCGTGTGCGCGGCACCACCTCCCTTCACGAGCCAGCCCGAGGGCGCGACTCACTCCTTTCGACCCGACAGCTCCTCGAAAGATCGTCTGCCCGGTTGTCGGCTACGCCCGATGTGCGTCGGCGACAGGGGATCCATAGACCACTCATGTCAGCGATAGATAAAGCTATGCTCTATTTATGTCTGACCCGAAACGCCCGGACGCGACAGCTCTCAACCGGATCGCCTACTCCCAGGACGGTTACTTCACTGCCGGCCAGGCGCGCGCGTGCGGCTTCAGCCCCCAGCTGCTCGCCCACCACGTGGGCTCTGGGCGCTACGAGCGGGTGCGTCGGGGTCTCTACCGGCTGAGTGGATTCCCTGGCTCGAGCCACGAGGACGTTCGCGGAATGTGGCTCGCCGTCGGTGCCGACCGCGCGATCGTCTCCCACGAGAGCGCGCTCGAGCTGCACGAGCTGTCGGACGTGCTACCAAACGCCGTGCACCTGCTCGTGAGCAGGGATGACCGCGGAATTCGCCCGCCCGCGGGCGTCCTGCTGCACACGACGAGCACTCCCATCACACCGACCGATGTCATGGTCAGGGAGGGGATTCGCGTAACGGCTCCGGCCCGCTCGATCGTCGATGCCGCCAGCGCCGGAACCCAGCCCGAGCAGATCGAGCTTGCGGTGCGGCAGGCGCTCGCGCGCGGCATCGTCACGCCCACCGCTCTGCTCGAGCAGGCCGAGCGTCGCGGGCGAAGGGTCGCCGATCTGGTGCAGCGAGCGATCGAGGAGACAGCGGCGTGAAGTACGCGAGCGCGCCGGCCTTTCGCGACGCCCTCGAGCAGCGGCTTCGCACCCAAACGCGCGAGAGCGGCGTCTCGCTGATGCGCCTGCGCAAGCGGGTGGCGTTCGAGCGTTTCCTCGCGCGGCTGGTGGTTGCTGCACCGGATCGGTGGGTGCTGAAGGGAGCGTTCGCGCTCGATGCGCGACTCGGCCTTCGCACTCGCGCGACGAAGGACATCGACCTCGCCCGCACCGACGACGAGCAGGCGGCGACTGAGGATCTGGTCGCCGCGGCGGCCGTCGATCTCGGCGACTTCTTCGGCTTCGAGGCTCGGCGCACCCCTGCGCTCGACGCTGCGGCCGGCTTCCACGCCGTCCGCTACACGGTCCTCTGCGAGCTGGCCGGGCGACGTTTCGAGCAGTTCCCGGTCGACGTCGCCCTCGCTGAGACGCCGGCGCTACCGCCGGAGCCGATGCGCATGACCGGCCTGCTCTCATTCGCAGAAGTCGCTGCGCCCGAGCTACCCGTCGTCGCGCTCGAGCAGCACGTCGCCGAGAAGCTCCACGCTTACACCGGCCGCTACGGAACCGGCGAGCGCGAGAGCACCCGCAGCAAGGATCTCGTCGACCTCGTGCTCGTCGCGGATCTCGCGCGGCTCGACGCTGCGCTGCTACGAGAGGCGCTCGAGTCGATCTTCGCCTCGCGCGCCCGCCAGCCGTTGCCGGCGGCCCTCCCAGCGCCGCCGCCCTCCTGGGCCGAACCGTACGCCGAGCTTGCGCAGGAGGTCGGTCTCACCCCGGATCTCGCCGCGGGTCATGCACAAGCGGGCGCACTTCTCGATCCGGTTCTCTCGAGCAGCGCGCACGGGTCCTGGGATCCCAGGCACAGACGCTGGAGTGGACGCAGGTGAACGGCACGCATCGTGCAGTGCCAGAGTCCGTCCGGGCGATCCACGAGCATTCGGCATCGTGTCTGCTACCAACGCTCGGCCGAACATCGAGGTGCCCAAGGCGCCGGTCGCGTTGCGCCCGACCGTCACCGCGATCGTTGTGGCCACCGACGCGTTCTGCGAACGCCACCTCGATTGCGAGTACGGTCAGCTCTGCCGTCGGCTTGTCGGCCGCCTCGCCTGCAAGTGCCCGTCCCCGCTCGCGCGCGGCGCCACCACGATTTGGGCGGCGGGCGTGATCTATACGGTCGGCTCTTTGAACTTCCTCTTCGATCGCGCGCAGGTGCCCCACCTGCGCGGCGACGAGCTCGCCGCGAGACTCGGCGTTGCGAAGAGCACGATGGCAAACAAAGCAGCGCGGATCCGCACGCTCCTCGAGCTGGGCTGGTTCGAGCCGGAATTGATGCGACGCAGCCTGCTCGAACAGCATCCGCTCACCTGGCTCGTCGAGGTGAACGGGGTCCCCGTCGATGCGCGCTGGCTACCCGAGGAGCTGCAGGCCGAAGCGCGCCGGCGCGGACTGATCCCCGACCTCGACCATCCCAGGGCGGCATGAGCAACGCCCTTGACCTTGCCGATCTCGACTCCCTGATTGCTGAGCTGACCGTCGATGCCTACGGCGACGAGGAGCAGCTCACCGGGTTGCTGACCGGCGCCGAAGACGCGCTGAACGCCGGGGAAACTGCAACCGTGGTCGGAGTGCCGGTGCACATCACCGCGGTGACGGCTGGGCCAGACGTACGACGTGGTCTGATCGCCGTTTGCGAGCGGGGAGGGGAACGGCATGAGATCTCGCTCGCTGATGTGACGTTCGATCCTGGCAGCGAGTTCGGGCGCGTAGCCGCCGCCTACCGCCGCTGGCTCGGATGCGATCCCATCCCGCAGCTTTCGGCTTCGCCGTAGTCGCCGAGGGCGCCGCCGAGCACCTCGCGAAGGTCATCGCTGGGGTCGGACGCGGATGCCGGCGGGTACCCGTTGCTGCTCGCGATGCACACGCGCCGGCGCGACCTACAAGTCGATCGGACCCACGCGCGGACAGCCCACTCTCAGCACCTCTCAAACACAACCCGCGGGTGGGGAATCTGCGTGAGCAGGTCCGGGGAATTACGGCGAGCCTTGACACAGCGCCACGGACGAAGCCCAACACGGCTCCGCGCATGCGACACCTCGATTCCCGGCGGGCGACTCACCGCCGCGAGTGCGCTGATCATCGCCGACGCCGCAGCCGCCGACGCCTGAACGCCGCGAATCGTTCGCTGCTCGCCCGAGCAGCCTCAGTGGGCGTTGCGGAGACTACGAGCTGCGCCCGCGAGGGTCGCACCGTCCGCACCACCTGGCAGCGGTTCGGCACGGACGACCTGGACGCGCAGCACGGCGCCGGCGCCACCGCCGCCAACGAGTGGCCCGACGCCCTCGTCATCACCGCGACCAGCGTGCGCGTCCCGCGCGAGGCTGCGGCCGCGGACTACGCGAGATCGCTCCCCGAGAGCTTCGACCTCATCCACCTCGGACTGGGGCCCGACGGCCACACCGCTTCGCTCGTGCCGGGCGACCCGGTGCTCGAGGTCATGGATTGCGGCGTCGCGCTGACCGGCATCTACCAGGGCCGCAAGCGCATGACGCTGACCTACCCCACGCTCAACGCGGCCAAGCAGGTGCTCTGGCTCGTGACGGGCGAGGACAAGGTCGACGCTCTACGGCGTCTGCGGGCGGGCGATCTCTCGATTCCCGCCGGGCGCGTAGCCGCCGCGAGTGCGCTGATCATCGCCGACGCCGCGGCCGCGGGCCGCTGAGGCCGCTCAATGAAGCTTGCGGATCTCGACCAACCCGCCGTTGCCCACGATCACGTCGGACACGAGCGCGGGCGGGAAGAGCCCGTGCTCGACGACGCCTGCGGTCGCGGACAGCCGCGCAGCGAGCTCCTCGGGGTCGTCGAACTCGCCGGTGTAGTCCGCGATCACGCCGCCGTCCGGGCTCCGCGGGGCGTCGCGGAGCGCGACCGTCCCGAGCCGTCGCAGGGTCCCGGCGAGACCGTACTCGAGCAGCTCGAGCGGCACCGGCGGCGCCAGGCGCTCGACGAGCTTGTTCGAGGAGACGATCACGACGAAGCGGTCGGCCGCAGCGGCGACCGCCTTCTCGCGCGTGTGCGCGGCACCGCCTCCCTTCACGAGCCAGCCCGAGGGCGCGACCTGGTCGGCGCCGTCGATCGCGATGTCGAGGCGGGGGAGCGCTTCCGGGCCGCTGAACGACTCGACGTGGAGGCCGAGCTCGCGAGCCGCCTGCTCGGTGGCCGGCGACGTCGCGACGCAGCGCAGGTCGAGCCCGCGTGCGGCGAGGGCGGGCAGGAACGCGCCGACACTCGAGCCCGTGCCCAGCCCGACGGTCATGCCGTCAGCGACGAGCTCGGCAGCAGCCTCGGCGGCGAGCCGCTTTTCGTGCTCGGGGCTCATGAGGGCGGACGCTACCCTCTGTCGATGCTGGAGCCCAGCCCTGAGCGCGAGCTGAAGCTGGCCGTCGGGCCCGAGTTCCGCATGCCGAGCATCTACGGGCTCGTCCCGGGGATGGCGGTGAGACGCTCCGAGCCGGAACGTCTCTCGACGACGTACTTCGACACCGAGGATCTCCGGCTCGCGCGCTGGGGAGCGAGCTTCCGCCATCGGCCAGGCGAGGGATGGACGGTCAAGCTGCCGGCCGAAGGGGACGGCGCGATCCTCGCACGGCCCGAGCTCACCTTTGCCGGAGACGCCGCGCAGGCTCCCGGAGAGGCGGTCGACCTCGTCCGCGCGTTCACCCGTTCCTCGGAGCTTCGGATCCAGACCCGGTTGAGCACGCTGCGGCGACGGATCGTCCTCCAGGACGCCGACGGCAGGCTCGTCGTGGGCGTCGTCGAGGACGAGGTCTCCGTGCAGGATGGGGGGAGCTCGACCGGGTTCCGCGAGCTCGAGGTCGAGATCGACGACGCAACGCCGCCCGCGCTGATCGACGCCCTCGTCGATCGGCTTCGCCAGGCCGGCGCCGAGGCAACGGACCCCATATCGAAGTACATCCGCTCTCTCGGCTCGCGTGCGTCGCTCTCGCCGGAGATTCCGGTCACCGAGCTGACGTCCGGCGCGAGCGCCGGTGACGTCGTACGCCGCGCGATCGCCCTCTCCGTCATCCGGCTGATCCGGCACGACCCCGTGATGCGGCTGGACGCAGATCCGGAGGGCGTGCACCAGGCACGCGTGGCAACGCGACGCCTTCGCTCGGATCTCCAGACCTTCGGATCGCTCGTCGACCCGACGTGGACCTCGTCGCTGCGAGAGGAGCTCCGCTGGCTCGCGAGCCTCCTCGGCGCGGTACGAGACGGCGATGTGCTGCTCGAGCGGCTCCGCGGGCGGTCCGGCGAGCTTCCCGAATCGGACCAGCCGAGCGCAGCTCTCGTGCTGGCGACGCTCGAGGCCGCCCGCGACCAGACGCACGCCGAGCTGCTCGCGGCGCTCCGTGGCGATCGCTACGTCGAGCTCCTCGACCGTCTCGTCGCAGCAGCGAACGCCCCGGCGTTGCTCCCCGCCGCCGACGCCCCGTCGCGGGAGGTCCTCCCCGGCCTCGCGCGCCGCCCGTGGCGCTCCCTGGAGAGATGCGTGCGGGCGCTCGGCTCGAGCCCGACCGACGAGGAGCTTCACGACATCCGCATCCGGACGAAGCGCGCGCGCTACGCGGCGGAGGCCGTGGCGCCGGTCGCCGGCAAGCAGGCCCGGGCGTTCGCCGGCGCGACCGCTCGTCTCCAGGAGGTGCTCGGCAACCTCAACGACGCGGTCGTCGCCGAGAGGTGGCTTCTCGACTGGGCGCATGGGAGCCGATCCACGGAGGGGGTGCTGGCCGCCGGCGAGCTGGCTGCCGTGGAACGGGCGGCTGCGCAGCGCTCGCGGGAGCGCTGGAAGAAGGCGTGGAAGGAGCTCTCGTCGCCGAAGCTCCGCTCATGGATGTGAGCGGGGTCGTCCGCGCAGCCGGCGGGCTCGTCTGCCGGAGCGGAGGCGACGGCTCCTTCGAGATCCTGCTCGTGCACCGGCTCGCGTACGACGACTGGGCCTTCCCCAAGGGCAAGCTCCATCACGGCGAGACGGAGGAGGAGGCCGCCCTCCGGGAGGTCGAGGAGGAGACTAGCCTTCGCTGCAGGCTCGAGCGAGAGATCGGCTCCACCGCATACCGCGATTCACACGGCCGCCCGAAGACCGTCCGCTACTGGCAGATGACGCCGATCGCAGGCGAGCTGGCAGCCGCGAACGAGGTCGACGACACGCGCTGGGTCTCGCTCGCGGAAGCGCCGTCACTGCTCACGTATGCGCGCGATCTGGAGCTCCTCGCGCACGTCGAGGCACCCGCGTGACGGCCGTCTATCTCGTCAGGCACGCGAAGGCCAAGAAGCGAGCCAGGTGGACCGAGCCCGACCATCTTCGGCCGCTGGCCAAGAGAGGGCGACGCCAGGCCCAGGCGCTGCCCGCTCTGTTCGAAGGACAACCGTTCTCACGTCTCTTCACGAGCCCGTACGTGCGCTGCGTCCAGACTCTCGAGCCCCTCGCCGCGATTCACGGCCTCGCCCTCGAGACTGCCGACGCCCTCGCCGAGGGAGCGCCTGGAGGGGAAGCGCTCGAGCTCATGCTCTCGCTCGCCGCCGACGGCCCGCTGGCATGTTGCACGCACGCCGACGTGATGTTCGACGCCGTCGAGGAGCTCGCAGCCGCAGGCGTCCGGCTCCAAGGGCCCTTCGAGTTCGACGTGGCCGGGACCTGGATCCTCGAAGTCGAGGACCGGACGTGTACGAGCGGGCGATACCTTCCGCCGCCGCTCGACTAGGGTCCTCGTGCCGTGACCTCTGCCGAGCCCGCGAGCCCCGCGACATCCGTCACCGCGGGCGTCGATCTCGGCGGGACGAAGATCCAGACCGTCGTCCTGCACAACGAGGAGGTCGCCGGCAGCTCGCGCGTGCTGACGCCGCAAACCGGGAAACCAGGCGACGTCATCGACGCGATCGTGGGCACGATCAGAGCCTCCCTCGAAGCCGCCGGCGCCTCGGCGTCCGACCTCCGCGGGATCGGGATCGGCACGCCGGGCAAGGTGGACGCCGAGGCGGGCGTAGTGCTGCTGGCCGCCAACGTCCCGGGTTTCTCCGAGCGCGTCGAGCTCGGACCTCTCGTCTCCGCGCAGCTCGGCAATGCGAAGGTGACCGTCGGAAACGACGTCAGCGTCGGCGTCCTCGGCGAGTACCGACGAGGAGCAGGAAGGCCGTACGAGAACCTGCTCGGGGTCTGGGTCGGCACGGGTGTCGGCGGGGGTCTCATCCTCGACGGCAAGCTTCATGACGGACGAGGCGCGGGCGGTGAGATCGGCCACGTGGTCGTCAAGCCCGGCGGACGACCGTGCTCATGCGGTCGCCGGGGATGCCTCGAGGCGTACGCCGGACGCGTGAGCATGGAACGGCGGGCCCGCGAGCTCGTCAAGCGCGGTCACAGGACGGAGCTGTTCCGGATAATGGAGAAGCACGGCCGCGAGCGCCTGAGCTCCGGCATCTACGCGCGCGCCCTGGAAAAGGGCGACCCGATGGCGACGAAGCTCATCGAGGACGCGGCCTGGGCGCTGGGTATCGGGCTCGCATCGGCGCAGAACCTCCTCGACCTCGAGGCGATCATCGTCGGCGGCGGTCTCGGCGACCGGCTCGGTCAGCCGTTCGTCGACCAGGTCGTCCGGCAGATGACTCCCCACCTCTTCGTGCCGGACAACCCGCCCGTGGTCCTCCGAACCGAGCTCGGTGATCTCGGGGGCGCCGTCGGCGCCGCCGTCCTCGCCGGCGGGTAGAGCTCCGCGTCCGAGGTCAGCGCCGCGCGCGGCAAAGGCCAGACCGTGCCGACGTGGTCTCGCCGTCGGGACCGAGCGCCAGCGCGAAGTACTCGCCGTCCTCGACCCAGAAGTCCCGGTTGAACCGCGCTTCAGGTCGGCGGCGTCCTTCTCGAGACGCTCGGCGAGCTCGCGATCCTTCCAGATCTCGCGCGCCAGACGGGCGCCCGCGCCGCGCGTGACCGCACGGCCGGTTTGGCCAGTACTGCACACTTCTCGCCCAACGCCGCGCATCACGTGCGCCGCACGGACGGGTTCCCGCACGTGGCGGACATCATGGTCGGGAGCTTCTACGACCCCGAGCTGGACGAGGGGTGCGCGTTCGAGGAGCTGATCTCCTTCCACGGTGGGATGGGCGGCCCGCAGACGCGCGCGTTCATCCTCTACCCCGCGTCGCTGCCTGGGCCCGAGGAGCCGATCGTCGGCGCAGCCGCCGTGAACGAGCTGCTCCGCGGCTGGCGCAGCCACCTCCAGCCCGCGAGGTAGCTCGAAGGGCGCTACTCGCTCTCGGCCGCGATGAAGTCGGCCGCACGCTCGGCGACCATCACCGTGGGCCAGTTCGTGTGGCCGCGCGGAAGGTAGGGCATCACGGACGCGTCCACCACGCGCAGCCCCTCGAGGCCGCGTATGCGGAGCTCGGGGTCGACGACCGCGTCGTCGTCGGTGCCCATGCGGCACGTCGCCACCGGGTGGTAGAGCGTCTGCGAGCGGGCGCGGACGTGGGCGAGCAGGCCCTCGTCATCCTGGACATCGCCTCCTGGGAGCATCTCGTCAGCGAGGTACGACGCGAGCGGCTCCTCCGCAGCGATCCGCCGTGCGAGCTTCAGACCCCACAGAAGCGGCTTCTCGTCCTCGGGGTCACGAAGGAAAGCCGGATCGACCGCGGGCGGCGCGAGCGGGTCTGTGCTCGTGATCCGCACCGAGCCGATGCTCCTCGGCTGAAGCTGGACGACGCCCATCGTGATCCCGTGCACCGTCGGCTTCTTCAAGCCCTCCTCCTCGAACGGGACCGGAGTGAAGACGAGCTCGAGGTCGGGCGCCGGCAGGTCCTGGCTCGTGCGCACGAATGCCAGCGCCTCAGCGAGGTTCGACGTGAGAGGACCCCGGCGGAAGAGGAGCCAGCGCAGCGTGTTCTTCAGCGAGCCGGCGGAGGTGAGTGTCTCCACGCCCGGTCGCGTCCGGACGACCAGGCCGCTCGCGACGTGGTCGCGCAGCCCCTCCCCGACGCCGGGAAGCTCGTGGACGAGAGGGATCCCGGCTTCGCCGAGCACACTCCTCGAGCCGATCCCAGACAGCTGGAGCAGGCGTGGCGAGTTGACCGTCCCGGCCGCGAGGACCACGCCCCGTGAGGCAGACACGTGCTCTTCGCTGCCGTCGACGCGCACGGTCACTCCGACGGCACGTGCTCCTTCGAGCACCACGCGCGTGACGAGCGCGCCGGTCTGGACGGTCAGGTTCGGGCGGCGCATCGCCGGATGGAGGTAGCCGTCCAGGACGCTGAAGCGCTGCCCCCGCCGCTGAGAGACGCGCACGACGCCGACACCCTCGTTGTCGGGGTCGTTGAGGTCCGGCCGGAAGGGGATCCCGGCCGCCTGCGCGGACTCCACGAACGCGTCGGTGAGCGGGCTGCCGTCGCGCTGGTCCACGATGGGGAAGGCGTCGAGGCTGCTCGCGTAGTAGGGCTCGACGTCCTCCCATGCCCAACCTGGCGCGACGGCGCTCCAGTCCTCGTAGTCGAGCCGATTCCCGCGGGCGACGATCATGGCGTTCATCGACGCGGAACCGCCGAGCATCCGACCGAGCGGGAAGACGAGCTCGCGCCCGTCGAGCTCCGGCTGCGGCACCGTCGAGAAGCCCCAGTCCACCTCGGTGCGGTAGAGGCGCGAGAACGCCGCGGGGATGCGGATCTCGAGCTTGCGCGAGCGCGGGCCGGCCTCGATCAGGAGCACCGAGAGCTCGGGATCCTCTGTGAGGCGGGACGCGAGCACGCAACCAGCGGTCCCTGCACCCACGATGACGACGTCGTGCACGCGCCGAGGATACGACTGTGACGCTCTCGGCACGAAGAGGTTCCCCACGCGTGAGGGTTCGCGCCCTACGCTCGCGGCATGGTGACAGCGCCCGCGAAGGCTCAGACGGCGGCCACACCGTGGGGAGCCTCCGTCGTGGTCGAGGAGGTCGCGGTGCCCCAACGCGCCGGGGACAAGCGCTTCTCGGTCGTCGTCCAGCTTCTCGAGACGCGCGGCGGCGAGCGTCTCGTTCGCTTCGCCTATACGACTGCGGGATCCGCCCGGCGCGGTCCCGTGACCATGCGGGCGCGCGACCTCGAGCGACTGCGGGCGGCGCTCGAGCGCGCGCCCGTTCTTGCGCAAGCCTTGGAATCTGCTAGCGCAGATTCCAAGGCGCGCGAAGATCCCTAAAGGCGACCGCTCCGCGGTCGCATCGCACCGAACCTTCAGCCGCTGGGTCGCTCCGGAATCTGCTAACGCAGATTCCAAGGCGCGCAGAAACCCCTGAAGCGCAGTCCTGCGAACTGCTGATCGCTGCGTTCGTCCGTCCCGCGTCGCTCGGTTGCCGAAAAGCGTCGGCGAACGAACTACGCCGCGACGAGCAGGTACTCCGCTGCGGCATCGACGAGGGCGGCGAGCAGGAGCCCTCCGTCCGCCGATCCGAGCAGCGGGTCGATGGCGTGCTCGGGATGGGGCATCAACCCCATGACGTTGCCCATCTCGTTGATCACGCCGGCGACGTACCCGAGCGAGCCGTTCACATCCGCGGTGTAGCGGAGCACGATTTGGCCGCGCGCAGCAAGCTGGACGAACGTCCCCTCGTCCGCGTACCAGGCTCCCTCACCGTGCTTGACGGGGATGACGAGCTCCTGGCCGTCCTCGCAGCGGCGCGTGAAGGCAGTATCGGCGTTCTCGACACGAAGGGTGGCGTCGCGACAGACGAACTCGAGCTGCCTGTTGGGACGGAGCACGCCGGGGAGCAGCCTCGACTCGCACAAGATCTGGAACCCGTTGCAGATCCCGAGCACCGGGCCGCCGTCGTTCGCGAATCGCCGGACGGCCGCCATCGCGGGTGAAAGGCTGGCGATCGCTCCCGTCCGCAGGTAGTCGCCGTACGAGAAGCCGCCGGGAAGCACGACGGCTCCGGTCTCGGCCGGGAGCTCCTGCTCCTCGTGCCACACGAGGACGGGCTCCGCACCGACGGCTCCGAGCGCCCAGGCAGCGTCGCGGTCGTCGTTCGAGCCGGGGAAAACCACGACTGCGACGATCGGCTGGTCGCTCACGACTCGTCGACGTGGATCTCGAAGCTCTCGATGAGTGAGTTCGCCAGCAGCTCGGCGCACATGCGCTCGATCGTGGCCCGTGCGTTCTCCGTCTGGTCGGCGTCGAGCTCGAGGTCGATGACCCGGCCGACCCGAGCGGCGGAGACGTCGAACCCGAGCTTGCGGAGCGAGCGCTGGACAGCCTCCCCCTGCGGATCGAGGATTCCCTGTTTCGGGCGAACGAGGACGGTGGCTCTCACAGCACGACCTCCGGCCGCGCAACGTAGTCGACGAACCGGATCTCGGTGAGCCGCTCGAACGCCTCGACGTAGCGGGCACGGGTTCCCACCACGACATCGTCCGGTAGCTGGGGCCCGGGCGGCGTCTTGTCCCACTCCGTCTGCTCGCACCAGTCGCGGACGAACTGCTTGTCGAACGACGGCTGTGGGCGCCCCGGCTCGTATCTCTCGGCGGACCAGAAGCGCGACGAGTCAGGCGTCAGCGCCTCGTCACCGAGCACGATCGTCCCGTCGCGATCGACCCCGAACTCGAACTTCGTATCGGCGAGGATGATCCCGCGAGCCTCGGCATGGGCAGAGGCAAATCGATAGAGCTCGAGCGAGGCCTCCCGGGCGGAGTGGTACCGGTTCGCGCCACAGAGCGCAGCCGCCTCCGCCTCGTCGATGTTGACGTCATGTCCCTCGGTCGCCTTGGTGGCGGGAGTGAAGATCGGCTCGGGTAGCCGCGCCGACTCCTCGAGCCCCACCGGGAGCGCATGACCGCACACTGCCCCCGCGGCCCGGTAGTCCTTCCACCCCGAGCCGGCGAGATACCCGCGCACCACGCACTCGATCGGGAGCATGTCGAGTTTCCGGCAGACCATCGTCCGGCCGTCGGCGCGGAGCTCGAGGAGATGGTTGGGGACGATCTCGCGTGTCCGAGCGAACCAGAACGCCGAGAGCCCGGTGAGCACCTTCCCCTTGTCCGGGATCGGCGTCGCCAGGACGACGTCGAAGGTCGAGATCCGGTCGCTGGCGACGAGCTCGAGGCTCCCGTCGCCGAGCTCGAAGATCTCCCGCACCTTCCCGCTCGCGACATGAACCGCCTCCGTGGTCATGCGCTCACCTCCTCCGTCTCGGCGACGAGTGGGCGGAGGCGTGCGAAGACCACATCGACATATCTCGTGAACGCCTCGAGGTCGAAGATCTCGCCGAGATCGACACGCCCGGCGATCTCCGTGTCCGCACGGACGAGATCGCGGAAGTCGAGGCCCTCGTCCCACGCGCGCAGAGCGTCGCGCTGCACGGCTCGGTAGGCCGCATCGCGGTCGAGGCCCGACTCGACCAGCGCGAGCAGTAGCCGCTGGCTGAAGAAGAGCCCGCCGGTAGCCTCGAGGTTGGCGCGCATGCGCTCCGGACGGACGACGAGGCCGTCGACGAGCCACGCGAAGCGGTCGAGCATGTAGTCGACTGCGAGGAACGCGTCCGGGAGCGCAACGCGCTCCGCCGAGGAGTGCGAGATGTCGCGCTCGTGCCACAAAGCGACGTCCTCGAGCCCGACGAGCGCGTAGCCACGCACCAGGCGCGCGAGCCCGCAGATCCGCTCGGACACGATCGGATTCCGCTTGTGCGGCATTGCCGACGACCCCTTCTGGCCGCGGCCGAACGGCTC
>DATDOS010000240.1:0-15277 GCA_035293125.1 Gaiellaceae bacterium
TCGTCCGAGCATTCACGCACCCGGCGGTCGCGCTCCCGCTGTGGCTCGCGAACTACATGCTCTGGCACCTCCCCTGGCTGTACGACACGGCGCTCGAGAACCCCCACACGCTGCTGCATCTCGAGCACGCGCTCTACTTCCTCACGGGAGTGGCCATGTGGTGGTGTGTCTTCCAGGACGAGCCGCACCGGCTCGGTGCGGGTGCCCGTGCCGGCTACGTGTTCGCGGCCTTCGTCCTCGGCAGCCCGATCGGACTCGTCATGGCGCTCGTTCCCGACGCGATCTACGACTTCTACGTCGAGGCTCCCGAGCGGCTCTGGGCGCTGACCGCACTCGAGGACCAGCAGATCGCGGGGCTCTTGATGGCGGTCGAGCAGGCGATGGTGTTCTTCGCCGTGTTCGTGTACTGGTTCTTCCGCTTCCTCGCCGAGGAGGAGCGCAAGGGAGATGTTGACCGCCCTCCGGCGGCCGCGTAGGCTCGAGCCGATGCGTCGGGCTGTCGTCTCCGGAGCGCTCGCGGTCCTGGCGGTCGCAGCCATGGCCGCCGATGCGGCAAGCCCCGGTTTCCGATATGGCATCTCGGCCGGGGACGTGACGTCTACGTCCGCCATTCTGTGGACGCGCGCACCCCGGACCGGAAAGGTTGGGCTTGCCGTCTCGACACGGAAGTCGGGCGACCTTGGTCTCGCCTACTCGGGTGTTGCGCGCGAGGCCAGCGACCGAACCATCGGCATCAAGGTCCTCCTCGAACCCGGCACTCGCTACTGGTATCGCTTCGACCAACACGGTGTCGAGAGCGCTGTCGGGACCTTCGAAACCGCCCCGGCGCTGAACACCGGAGCGACTGTGCGTTTCGCGATCTCAGGCGATGCGGACGCGACTCCAGGCGCGAACGGAAAGCCCGGCTTCAACCGCTACGAGGTCTACGCGCGCATGGCCACGGAGCGCAACGACTTCAACATCAATCTCGGCGACACGATCTACTCCGACAGCGAGATCGGCGGAGCTCCCGTCGCCCGCACGGTGCCGCAGAAGTGGGCGAAGTACAAGCACGGCCTCGCGCTTCCGGCGCTCCGCACGTTGCGAGCGTCCGCGGGCGTCTACAGCCACTGGGACGACCACGAGTTCATCAACGACTTCTCGCGCGCCGAGAACGGCGGCGCAATCTACCAGGCGGGCGTCAAGGCTTTCCGAGACTACGCACCGGTCGCTCAACCGTCCGCGAACGGCCTCTACAGGACGTTTCGCTGGGGCAGGCACCTCGAGCTCTTCTTCCTCGACGAGCGCTCGTTCCGCAGTGCAAAGGCAGATGAGGTGTGCGCCGGTGATCTTGCGCCAACGGCCCCGCAAGCGGTGCGCGACGCGTTCTCGAGCCTCGCTCCGGCTCTGAAGAACCCGGTACCGCCGGCGTGCCTCGCAGCGATCGACGATCCGGCGAGGACGATGCTCGGCGCACGCCAATACGCCGCGTTCACAAAGGCGATCAAGGCCTCGAAGGCGACGTGGAAGATCATCGTGAACGAGGTTCCGATCCAGCAGTACTACGCGCTCCCGTACGACCGCTGGGAGGGCTACGAGGCCGAACGCGAGAAGCTCCTCCGCTTCCTGCAGGCGAACGTGAAGAACGTCGTCTTCCTGACGACCGACACGCATGCGAACTTCGTCAACGAGGTGCGCCACAAGACACTCGGCGCCGTTCCCGAGAGCTCCGGGATCTGGGAGGTCGTGACGGGGCCGGTCGCGACGAACACGTTCGCGAAGGAGATCGACGGCTTCCTCGGCACCCCGGGAGCGGGAACGGCGATCGGCGCGCTCTTCTTCAAGCCTCCCCCGCCCAACGGGATGGGCATGCGCTGCGCGGCGCTGGACACCTACAGCTACTCGCAGGTGACCGTCACCGCGCGCAAGCTGACGGTCGCAATGAAGGATGCTCGGGGGAGGCCGGTGCAGGAGGCGACCGGCGTCGCTTGCGCCCCGCTCGTCCTCTCGGCGCGCTAACGGCGCTCGACCTTCTCGCCGACTACCCTCCCAGCGGGCGCCCGTAGCTCAGTGGACAGAGCGGCGGACTTCTAATCCGCGGGTCGCAGGTTCGAATCCTGCCGGGCGCATCGAATTGCCTGGAAGTGAGTGAATCTGGGCTCTGCTCAAGGGCGTGTGACGGCGGCGCCCAACGTCTCGTGCGGTCTTCTTATCCGAGATCGTGACCCTCGCCGCCGCCGAGCGCGATGTCGAAGCGGTGCACCATTCGTCCACTCTCCAACCGAGGGATCCGTACCCCTCGCCCCACGAGCGACCGGGTACGCCGGGGGCCCGACTTCCGGGGGAGGCGCGTCTGCGTAGATCCAGAGTCACTCACTCGGGCGCGATCCGGTCCGCGTCACATGCAGGTCCAACCGCCGTCGACAACGAGGTTGATGCCGTTGATCGCCTCGTTTTCGAGCAGAAAGCGCGATGCGCTCACGATCTCCGCCATCGTCACCAGGCGCCCGATCGGCGTCCGCTGCACGAGCGCCTGCAGCCGCTCCGGAGGCATGTCGCGCCACTGCGGGCTGTCTCCGACGATTGCTGGGTGTAGCGCGTTCACGCGGGTGGGCGCGAGCTCGATCACGAGCGTGCGCACGAGGCTCGTCACCCCCCCGTTGACGGTCGTGACGGTCGTCGAGCCAGGATAGGGCCGGTCGCGCGCGAGGCCTCCGAAGATGAGGATGGAGGAGTCGTCGCGAAGCCGCGGCACGAGCGAGTGGATCACCTCGGTGTAGCCGACGAGCTTGAGAATGACCAGCCGCACTGCAGCGTCGATGTCGTATTCGTGCACCTTGTTCACGTCACGCTCGATCGCGGCGAGGACGAGGTGGTCGACCTCGCCCACTTCACCGAGGCTGTCCGCGATCCCGTGTGGCTCGGCGAGATCGAACCCGATGCCGCGCGTGTTGCCGCCGATCTCTCGTGCGGCAATCTCCGCGCGGGATTGGTCTCTGCCGGTCACGATCACGTCGCGGCCCTCGTCGGCGTAGGACTGCGCGAGCTCGCGCCCGAGTCCCTGGGTGCCGCCGACGACGACGACGCTGCCGTTAGCCATTCGCTCTCCCTTCGCGCGCTGATCGGATGGAGGCCTGGCCCGCGAGCGCGACCCAGGCCGATTGCTGACGGCTAGATCGCTGTCGCGGACTCCGCTGCCCACTCCGGGAGCAGCCCGCCCTCGCCGAGGATGTGGTTCCTCGACTCGTCGAGCTGTTGAAACGTCTTGTTCAGATCGACGTCGACGAGCTGTCCGTTGCGCTTTACGGCGCGCCCGGCGACGAAGACCGAGTCGACGTTCGACGTGTCGGAGAACACGACGATCGTGCCGATCGGGTCGACCATCGGCGCCGTATTGATCGCGTTCACGTTCAGGAGGACGATGTCCGCCTCCTTCTTGGGCGTGAGCGATCCGACCCTGTGCTCGAGCCAGCACGCGCGTGCGCCCTCGAGCGTCGCGAACTCGAGCACGTCTCTGTGCGAGAGCGTCGGGGCGAATGCATCGTCCGGCGTGTCGGTGAACGCGAGGATCCGCTCGTAGGCGAGCGCGGTCCGCATCTGCGTGAACATCTCGCCGGGAGCGCTCGAGACGACGTCGACGCTGAGCGACGGGCGGACGCCGCGGGCGAGCATCTTGCCGGTCGGCGGCGGCCCGTGCCCCATCAGCATCTCGACGTAGGGCGCGATCGACGCTTTCCCACCCGTCTCCGCGATCCAGTCGAGCTCCTCATCGCTCAGGTCGGTCATGTGGATGTAGCAGATGTCGGGGCCCATCAGCCCTAGGTCGTGCATGTCCTTCACGGGGTTGTAGTGCAGGTTGTGGAGCCGCATGCCGACGTGCACGCTTATCGGGATCCCGAGCTCGCGTGCGAGCGCCCAGTCGTGTTTCGCGACGTCGAAGTTCGAGTTGCCGGGCTGGCGCGCCGCCATGGCGAGGGTGAGCAGGCCGTCGTCGGACGAGAAATAGGTCTCGCGGATGCGGCGGATGTCGGCGGGGTGCTCGAGCTCACTGAAGGACCACCATTCGCCGCCGGTCGGGACGCCGTGGGCGTAGACGGCGCGGATGCCGGCGTCCTTCAGCCCCTGGATCGCCGCGTCGGAGTGGTCGGGCGTGTTGCTGATGTGCGACCAGTCGAGCAGCGTCGTGACGCCGGCGTTTAGCGCCTCCAGCGAGCCCGCGTAGTCGCCGATGTGGACGTCCTCGGGGCGGTAGTGGCCGCCAACACTGCCGAGCATCACGGCGAAGTAGTGGTCGAGCGTGCAGGAGGGGAGGACGCCGCGCACGGGTGTCTGCCACGTATGACGGTGCGTGTCCACGAACCCAGGCATGACGATCATTCCGGTCGCGTCGATCTCTTCGGCGCCGGACACGCCGAGGTCACGTCCGACGTCCACGATGACGCCGTCCTCGACCAGGACTTCGCCGTTCGGGATCTCGCCGATGTCTGGGTCCATCGAGACGACGAACCCGTTCCGAAAAACAAGCCGCTGCGAGCTCATGCCACTCTCCTTGGCCGGCGGGACATCGATTTCGCGTCAGCGCTCGTGCACGCCCGCCCGCGGCAGGCCGCGTCGCGCTGCCGAATGTACAGCGAGCATAAACACCTCGGCGCCGGGGAGTCAACCGCTGCTGAGTCGAGACTTGCCCGCGTTGAAGCGGGTTGCCGCAGTGTGAAGTACGGTTCGGCACGTTCGAGCTCGGTTGACGACCCGTACCGCGCGTTCGGTCACGGTTGACACCTCGTGCCGAGGTGCGCAGAATGGACACCTGGTCGCGGCTCGCTGCTCACCGTTCTGCCGCTCTGGATCGTGGGGTCCGTGAGCTCCCCGGATGACGGGGCACGCCTCGCCGACGCCGCGACGATGGGGCGCTCCGCGCAGGTCGTCGCGAGCGCAATCGTGGCAGCTCGCTTCCTGCCGATCTGGCTCCTCACGGGGACGCTCCTCGTCATCGCGGCAGTGATCGCGCCCAGCACGCTCCAGAGCACGTCGTGGGCCTTCATCCTCCCGTACATGACGATCCTGGCGATCGCGGCGCTCGGGCAGATGCTCGTGATCATGCAGGCGGGAATCGACCTCTCGACCGCCGGGGTGATCTCCCTCTGCGGAAACGTGCTCGTAGGCGTGAGCGTGGGCGACAACCACGGTCTGACGGTCGGGATCCTCGTCTGTCTCGGCCTCGGGGCACTCGTGGGCTTCGTCAACGGGATCCTCGTCGGGATCGTCCGGCTCAACCCGCTGATCGTCACCCTGGCTGTCGGGGGGATCGTGCTCGCCTGGAGCTCGAAGTACGCGCGCGAGAACACGATTTCGTTGCAGGTCCCGGACTCGCTCTCGTCGTGGGCGGGTGAGAAGCCTCTCGGGGTCAGCGCCGTGTTCTGGACGGGCGCTGCGGTCGCGGTCGCCGCCGCGCTCGTGCTTCGCTACACGACCCCCGGCCGGCGCTTTCAGGCGGTGGGTGCGAACCCGAGAGCGGCGTGGATGGCCGGACTGCGCGTACGAACGTACGTCGTGTTCGCGTACACGGCGGCGGGTGTTCTCTACGCAGTCGCAGCGATCCTGCTCGCAGGGGTGCGTATCAGCATCGACCCGGCCTTCGGCGCCTCGTATCTTCTCCTGCCCATAGCCGCAGTCGTCATCGCCGGCGCGGCGCTCTCGGGCGGACTGGCGAGTGCGACCTCGACCTGGGTGGCCGCGCTCGCGCTCACTTTCCTCACGCAGATGCTGCTCGTCCTCGGCCTCTCGGCGGCGTACCAGATCATCGTGGCCGGCGCCGCGATCATTCTCGGGATGCTGGTCTCGGGCGACCGGGTGGCCTCGCTCCTGGGACGGCTCCTGCGGAGCATCGAGGCCCGGGGAGGCGGCAACCGTACAGTCAACCAAGTAACCAGCTGAGGCAGGCTGACAAAGGAGGCAAGATGGAGGGTAGGAACGAGTCTGAAGTGTCAGGGAAGCGCTCGCGGAACGTCGGCGTGCTGGCACTTTTCGTGCTCGGAGCGGCACTCGCGCTCGCGATCGCCTCGGCGAGCAGTGGGAGCACCGGCTACAAGCAGGCAGCAGGCGCGAAGAAGCCTGTGGTGATCAGCACCGGGAAGGGGTTCGGTGAGGTGTACGCCGCGAAGGCGTCGACGCTCAAGCAGACGCTCTTCAAGGCGACGCTTCTCCCCAAGGCTAAGATGCAGCGCAACATCGCGCTGGCAGGGCTCGGCCGCGCCGACCGGAAGGTGAACCAAGCGCTGGCGCTCAGGTGCTGGAAGAACAACGGCTGTACCACCGGTACGGGCGGCGAGCTTACCGTCGCCTACCTCGAGCAGTTCGGCGAGAACGTCTACCGCCAGATGTCGAAGATGGAGTTCATCCTCCAGGCGCTCACGTATCCCGAGGTCGGCAGGATCATCTACTCGAGCGCACGCGTGGACTTCAACAAGGCGTTCGCCGACTGGAAAGCGGCAATTGCCCAGGGTGTCGACCTGATCGTCACGTATCCGGACTTCGGCGACGCGATGATCCCGGTGATGAAGGAGGCGACCGACGCCGGTATCCCCGTTGCCACGTACGCCTGGGGCTACGTCAGCGATCCCGGCAAGAACTATCTGACGGTCGTCGGTGAGGACACCTGCGCGCTCGGCAAGACGTACGCGTATGTCATGAACAACCAGGTCAAGAGCGGCAAGATCGCGTTCCTCGGCGGCTTCCCAGGGAACCCCCTCTCCGAGGGCTGGCAGAAGTGTGAGGAGCCTGCGCTCAGGCCGTCGATCGACGTCGTCGCGAAGGAGCCGACGGACTGGAATCCGTCCAAGGTACAGGGTGTCGTGGCCGGAATCCTCGCGAAGCATCCCGACATCAAGGGCTGGAGCTACGAGTACGGGCTCGGCATGGCACAGGGCGCCTACGCGGCGTACAGAGCCGCGGGCAAGCCGTTCGACACCGTGCTGACGCTCCGCACGGACGACGTCGGCATGGGTTGCCTCTTCAACGAGCTGAAGAACCCGAGACTCCAGATGTACTACTACACCTCGGGCAACACGCAGATCCGGGTCGCCTTCACGGCCGCGATGATGAAGCTCAAGGGGGCGAAGATCCCGCCGCAGATCGTGTTCCCGATCCAGCTGCAGAACCAGCGGGTGCGTGACTCTTGCACAAAGGGCTACCCGCCGGAGGCCTCCGGGACGTCGCTGATCCCGCTGAGCCTGCTCAAGAAGATGTATCCGTAGGAGGAACCGAAAGCAGAAGAACTAAACATCGATGTCGATTCCCGGGCCCGCGAGCCCCGCCGTACTCACGCTTCGGAGCGTGTCCAAGGCGTTCGGTGCGGTACGGGCGCTCCGCGAGGTCAGCGTCGACTGCCGTGCCGGCGAGATCCACGCCCTCGTCGGGGAGAACGGGTCCGGGAAATCGACACTGCTGGGGATAGCCAGCGGCTTCCTCGAGCCCGACGAGGGCACGATCGTGGTGGGAGAAACGGAGCGCCGGCGTGTTTCGCCCGCCGAGAGCCGTGGGCTCGGTATCGGTATCGCCTATCAGACGTACTCGCACGTGTTGCACCTGTCGGTCGCCGAGAACCTCTACCTCGCGGCACCGTCCGACCTCCGACCGACGTACCGACGCATGGATGAATGGGCGGCCGACCGGCTGGCGGAGTTCGACCTCGACATCCCGCCGACCGCGCCCACGGGGACGCTCTCGCTCGCGGAGAGACAGCTCCTCGAGGTCGTCAAGGCGCTGCTCCCCCAGCCGACGGTGTTGCTCCTCGACGAGCCGACGACAGCCCTCGGGCCCGAGGGCGTCGACCATCTGCACGCACTGGTTCACGAGCGGAGCTGCGCCGGCGTCGGGATCGTTTACGTCAGCCACAGACTGCCGGAGGTCCTCGGCATCGCCGACCGGGTCACCGTTCTCCGCGACGGCGTGTCCCAGGGGACCTTCGAGGCCGCGTCGATGTCGGAGGAAGGCCTCGTCGCGCTGATGATCGGGCGTCCGCTCCAGCTTGCGTTTCCGGAGCGGCACGAGCGTAAGGCGGGGGGCGAGGTGCTCCTCGCGGTTTCGGGACTACGGGGCGATCGGTTCGGGCCGATCGACCTCGAGGTGGCGAGCGGCGAGATCCTCGGGATCGCGGGCGCGGAGGGCAACGGGCAGGTGCAGTTCCTCCGGGCGCTCGCCGGTGCCGAGCGGGCTACCGGAACGGCAATCTGTGACGGCAAGGAGCTCGATTCGAGGTCGCCGCTCGGACCGCTCCGAGCCGGAGTGGTGCTACTCAGCGGCGACCGAGCGTCCGAGTCGCTCTTCCCCGTCCTGAGCGTCCGAGCGAACGCGACGATCCAGGTCCTGCGACGGCTTGGAGGTCTAGGGTTCCTCAACCGCCGGCGCGAGGGCCGCACGGTCGACGACCTCGTGCAGCGCCTGGACATTCGCACGGCATCGATCGAGCAGGCCGTGCAGACGCTCTCGGGCGGCAATCAGCAGAAGGTCTCGCTGACGCGACCGTTCCTGCGAGGAGACGTCAAGGTGATCCTGGCCGAGGAGCCGACGCAGGGCGTCGACGTCGCGTCACGCTTCGACATCTACGACGCGCTGCGCGCGAAGGCGAAGGACGGCGTCGCGACGATCCTCAAGTCGAGCGACCCGCTCGAGCTCGCCGGTCTCTGCGACCGGGTCGTCGTGATGTCGCGCGGGCAGATCGTCGACGAGATCCCCGGCGACGAGCTCGGGGAACGTCGGATCGTCGAAGCCATCGTGGGCTCACGGGCCGGCGCCAGAAGGCAGGCGGCCGAGAGCCCCGAGGAGTCGGCGTGAGGCTCGGCAGGTTCAGCGGCGCGTTGCCGCTGGTCCTGATGACCGTCCTGATCGTCGCGGTCGGCGTGTTTGCCACGGTGCGTCAGGACGCATTCCTGACGAGCTACAACCTCAACAACTTGCTCCTCCTGGCGATGCCCCTCGCCCTCGTCTCGCTCGGACAGACGTGCGCGCTGCTCATCGGCGGCTTCGACGTCTCGGTGGCGGCGCTCATGACGTTCTGCGTCGTCGTCGCCTCCTACACGATGACGTTCGAGACGTCGGGGTGGGCGTTGCTTCCCGGAGCCTTCGTGCTCATCGCAGTGGGCTTGGCGACGGGGATCTTCAACGCCGTGCTCATCTGCGTGCTCAAGCTTCCGTCGATCATCGCGACGCTCGGGACGTTCGGCATCCTCGCAGGTGCCTCGCTCCTCCTTCGGAGTCACCCCGAAGGCCCCATCTCGAGCGACGCCATCAGCGGTCTCACGAAGAGCGTCAGCTTCGTTCCGATCGCCTTCGTGTCCGTCGTGGTCCTCGCTGTACTCGCCGACTTGTGGCTGTACCGCACGCGTCCGGGCCTCGCCGTGAGGGCAGTCGGCCTCGACGAGACGTCGTCGCGCCGGCTCGGGATGGCAACCGGCCGCATCGTCATCCTCGCGTTCGTCAGCTGTTCGGTGATGGCGTCGCTCGCCGGCCTCTACCTCGCGGCCCAGGTCCAGATCGGCTCGCCGATCGTCGACATCAACTTCGCACTCAAGAGCATCGCCGTAGCCGTCCTTGGCGGCGCAGCGCTCTCCGGCGGGAGAGGCTCATTCGTGGGCACGCTGCTGGCGGCCCTCTTCCTCTCGCTGATCGACAACGTCTTGCCGTTGTTCCACCAGCCGACGGAGTACTCGCAAATGACGCTCGGCGTGCTGATTCTCTTGGCACTCGTGCTGTACCAGGGCCCCGAGCTGGTCGCCCGCATCCGCACCAGCTGGGGAGGCGTCGGCCGCCTACAGACGCGCGAAGGGGAAGCGCCGGCAGGCTGAAAGTTATTCGCCGGCGTCGGGCGACTGTGGAGCGGTTCCCGCGCGCGGATCCGCCGCCCTGCCGATGACCAGCCAGATTGCATGGACAGGATCGTCGCCGATCGCCCACAGCCGGTGCGGCGACGACGAGTCGAACGCGATCGACCCGCCGGGCCCGAGCTCGTATTCCTCGAAGCCGACCTGCACGCCCAGCGTGCCGCTCGTGACGTAGCCGTATTCCTTGCCACCGTGCGTCATCAGCGCGTCCGCTGGACACGACGCGGCTCCCACCGGATAGACGACGTACAGAAACTCGACGTCGCGATCGCTGTCACGCGTCAGTCGCTCCCAGCGCACGCCGGACGCCAGGTTGATCACTCGCCGCGTCTCCGGCCGCTCGGCCAAGCCGCCGCGTAGCTGAACGACGGTGCGTTCCCCGGGCCGCGACTCGCCGAAGACGTCGCCCATGGTCATGCCGAGCTCCGTGACGAGCGCGTAGAGGGTGCTGACCGACGGATTCACACGGTCGAGCTCGATCTGCGAGACCAGGCTCGGCGATACGCCGACGCGCCGCGCAAGTTCGCGGAGGCCGATTCCGAGACGCTCTCGCTCCGTACGGAGGCGGCTGCCGACCTTCGACGCCTCGAAGCCGCGGTCGAGAGGCCCCGAGGACGGCGCGAGGTCGCTCACCGAGAGATCGTCTCCTGCGTTGCCCTCATGCCCTACCGTAGACGACGCCGAATCTCGGCCGCGATCCGGTCCGGCCCCGGCAGGAACGCATCCTCGAGCGGCGGACTGTACGGAATCGGCGTGTCAGGCGTTGCGATGCGCCACGCGTCGTCGAGGTCGCCGAGCGCGTGCTCCGTGACGGAGGCGAGCACCTCGCCCGCCCAGCCACCCGTGAGCGGTCCTTCCTCGACGATCACGATCCGGTTGGTCTTTCGGACCGAGGCGATGACGGTATCGACGTCGAACGGGCGGAGCGTCCGAAGGTCGATCACCTCGACCGACAGACCATCCTGCTCGAGCGCGTCCGCTGCCTCGAGGCTGTCGTGGACGCTCTTCATCGCGGTGACGAGCGTGATGTCGGTTCCCGCGCGAATCACCGCCGCTTCTCCGAGCCTGCCCTGCGCGCCGTCCACCTCGCCCTCGAGGGTGTAGAGCCGCTTGTGCTCGAAGAAGAGCACCGGGTTGTCGTCGCGGATCGCGGCCTTCAACAACGCCTTCGCGTCCGCCGGCGTCGACGGGCACACGATCTTGAGGCCGGGCACGCCCATGAACCACGACACGGGCATCTGCGAGTGGATGGCTCCAAAACGGCCTCCCGCTCCGACGACGGACCGGATCACGAGCGGCACGCTGACCTGCTCCTGCGTCAGGAACCAGTACTTCGTGGCCTGGTTGACGAGGCTGTCCATCGCGAGCGTGAGGAAGTCGCCGAACATGATCTCGATGACGGGCCGGAGGCCGTGGACCGCCGATCCGAACGCTGCGCCCGCGAGCGCCAGCTCGGAGATGGGCGTGTCGAACACGCGCTCCGGGCCGTACTTGTCGTAGAGGCCCGTCGTCGTCGCGAAGACGCCGCCCGCGACGGCGACGTCCTCGCCGAAGAGGATCACCCGCTCGTCGGCGGCCAGTTCCTCGTCGAGGGCGTCGCGGATCGCGGTGCGAAAGGCGAGCGTCGGCATGTCAGCGTCCAGTCATGGCCGGATCACACGGCCAGCACGAGCGGTTGTCCGAGCAGCTCGCGTAGCCGGGACAGGAATTGCGCACCGTCAGCGCCGTAGACGACCCGATGATCGCACGTGAGCGTGACGGTCATCAGATCACGGAAGACGACGCCGTCGGGGTCGTCCTCGACCGGCGCTCGCCGAACGGCGCCGACTGCGAGGATCGCGACCTGTGGAGGGTCGATGATCGCCGTGAACGAGCGGATACCGAACATGCCGAGATTCGAGACCGTGAAGGTGCAGTGATGCAGGTCGTCGGGCTCCAGCGCTCGACGTCGGGCAGCGTCGGCGAGCCGCCTCGTGTCCGCGGCGATCTGGACGAGCGACTTCTCGTCTGCGTCGAATACGACGGGCACGAGCAACGCATCCTCCGTCGCCACGGCGACGCCGACGTTGATCCGTGAGTAGCACTCGACCTTGCCGCCGACGTACGAGGCGTTGAATCGCGGAAACTCGCGCAGCACTCTGGCCGCCGCCTTCACGACGAAGTCGTTGAGCGTCGGAACGCCGTCGCCCTTGTCCTGTGCCCCGCGCCGCGACTCTGCGATCTGAGACATATCGATGTCCGCCGAGACGGTGAAGAACGGGATCGTGGTCGCCGACTCGACCATCCGGCGCGCGATGGTCGACTGCGTCGCCGTCAGCTCGAGAATGCGGACCGCGCCTTTTCCACCGCCCGCATCCTTCCCGGCGGTGGGGTCCGCGTCGGCCGCAACCCTCGTCACGTCCTCGACGGTGATCCGGCCGCCCGGCCCTGTGCCGGCGATGCCGTGGAGCGCGACTCCGAGCTCGACTGCCGTTCGCCTTGCCACCGGCGTCGCGTTGGGACGCCGCACGTGTGATCCGTCGTCGGAGGCGGGCGCAGCTGCGGGCGCGACGGGCCCCGTGTTCGCCGAGTCGCGTTCCGGGGGCGCCCGTCGTTCCTCACTCACGCCGCGCTCGCCGTTCGCCAGGATTGCGATCGGCTCCCCGACCGCGACCGTGGCTCCCTCCGGAGCGAGGATCGAGGCGAGCGTCCCGTCCCACTCGGCCTCGTAGACGACTGTCGCCTTGTCGGTCTCCACTTCGATCAGGCCCTCGCCTCGCTCGAAGGCGTCGCCGGGCGACTTCAGCCAGCGGAGGATGACGGCGTCTGCCATCGAGTCCGACAGCTTTGGCATCGTGAGCTCGCGGGCCACGACGGCGCGTCAGTCCTTGAACTCGCGGACCGTCAGGTCAGTCGGGAACGGCGCCGCGAGACCGCTCTCTCGCATTTGCTCCAACTCCTCGGTCACTTCCTGCTCGAGCGCGTCGAGGCCGGCCGCGTCGAACCCCTCCGCGTCGAGTTGCGCGCGGAGGACGACGATGGGGTCACGCGCTTTCCAGTGGTCCAGCTCGCCCTCGGGTCGATACGCGCCGGGGTCGCTGCGCGAGTGGCCGACGTAGCGGTACGTCAGGGCCTCGACGAACCACGGCCCGTTTCCCGCACGGGCATGTGCGACCGCGCGTTCGGCAGCCTCACGCACTGTCCACACGCTCATCCCGTCGATTGTCTCGGCTGGGACGTCCATGACCTCCGCGCGTGCGCGGATCTCGCCCGCCGTCACCGAGCGGAACGGCGTGTACTCACCGTAGCCGTTGTTCTCGCAGACGAGGACGAGTGGCAGCTCGAAGACCTTGCAGAAGTTGAGGCACTCGAAGACGTAGCCCTGGTTCATCGCACCGTCGCCGAAGTACGCGACGGCGACGCCGCCCGTAGTCCGCTTGAGCGCGAGTGCCGCTCCCGTCGCCGCCGCAATGCTGCCACCGACGATTCCGAACGAACCGATCAACCGATCCTCGGGCGAGTTCACGTTCATCGAGCCCGCGCGCCCGCCGTTGATACCGGACTCGCGCCCGAGCATCTCGTCGAGCAGCTGTTGCGCGTCTACGCCGAGTGCAAGCGCGTGGCCGTGTCCGCGGTACGTCGCCGCGACGCGGTCGCGCTCCTCGAGGACGCTCGCGACACCTGTCGCGATCGCCTCCTGTCCGGAGTACAGATGCGTCGTCCCGTAGACCTCGCCCGCCAGGAAGAGCGACTGGACGAGCTCCTCGAAACCGCGGATGAGGAGCATCTGCCGGTAGATCCTCGTGTACAGGTCGAGGTCGTCGAGGACACCCGCCGCTGGCTTGCTGACACGACTCATCCCGCGCCGACACTCGCGTCGGAACCCAGACGCTCGACGAGGTAGTCCCAGTCCCGCTCGAACCGGTACGAGTGGCGCGGTGGCGGCCCCGGGGCCGACGTCTCGAGCCACAGTACCTTCCCTCCCCGCGTTTCGTAGAACGCATGGACGCACCCGGTTGCCGTCCAGAAGACGTCGCCCGGCCGGAGCGTGTAGCGGTCGCCGTCCGCGACGACGTCGACCTCGCCCTCGAGCATGTAGTACGACTCCTCGAACGGATGGTCGTGGGGATGTGCGACAGCGCCCGGCTGGTAGTCGACCATGAACATCGTGTGGAGCTGGGCGTCGAGCCTTTGGTCGACGAGCATCTTCACGGCGATCCCGCTGTACGCGAGAACGGCGGTCGCCATGCTCGCGGACACGGTCGGGGCGGAGACGGCAGCGCCGCGCTTCAGGCGATCGACATCCATCTCGCCGTCGGTGAGCAGGAAAAGGTTTCGGTTCCGCGGATCACGGACGTCCAGCGGCTCGGCGGGGGTCTCCGGGGCGGGTCCCAGGAAGTACGTGTCGCTGCCGTCGGCACGCGGTCGCGGCGCGGCCATCTCGATCCAGAGCGCGCGGCCGCCGCAGCGGAACGCATGCGGGACTCCGACGGGTGCGACGCCGCAGGCGCCAGGCTTGAGCTCCACTCCCCGCCCGTCCAGGTACAGCACCGGCTCTCCCTCGAGCACGTAGAAGCTCGTCTCGTACGAGTGCAGGTGCTCGTCGACATGGCCGTCGACGAGCGAGACCAACGTCAGCGCCATGTGCGTCGAGCCGAGCGTGCCGCCGACGAGCCGGCAGGACGTCAGACCACTCGAGCGGCCCGGCAGCGCCTCGGCGAGCTCGATGTCTTCGCGGCGGACGAGCCGGTAGCCCGGCATCCCGTCGGCGAGTTGGCGCGTGCCTGTGCCCGAGCTCATCGGGGGACGCCGACCGGATCGACGACCGCCGACGACGCGACGGCCCCCGCAAGACCGGGAGTGCCGTCGTGTCGGCCCTCGTCGCGGCTCCCGACGAGATCCGCCCCGCGCACATAGGTACGGCCGGCCACCAGCAGCTCGTCGGCCGGGAAGCGCGTGATCACGTCGCAGCCGGTCGCGGTCACCACCACCTCTTCCTCGATCCGCGCCGCGGACCGCCCGTCGGTCGCAGCGCAGTACGTCTCGAGCGCAAAGACCATCCCTTCCTCGAGCTCCACCGGGTGCTCGAGGGAATGGACGCGCGAGATCATCGGAGACTCGTAGAGCCCCACACCGATCCCGTGTCCGAACTGGAGACCGAAGCAGGTCTCTTCGTCCGGGAAGCCGAGCTCCGCGGCGGTCGGCCAGACCTCCGCAATCTTGTCCGTCGTCATGCCCGGACGCACGAGCTCGATGGCCGCGTCGAGCCACTCGCGGCACTGCTTGTAGGCGTCGAGCTGCGCATGGCTGACGCCGCCGACGTTGAACGTGCGGTAGTAGCACGTGCGGTAGCCCATGAACGAATGGATGATGTCGAAGAACGCCTGGTCGCCAGGCCGCAGGAGCCGGTCGGAGAACACGTGCGGGTGCGGGTTGCAACG
>DATDOS010000241.1:0-2814 GCA_035293125.1 Gaiellaceae bacterium
TTTCTCGAGTTGGGCCTTCCGCCTCGTTCCGATTGTTCCAGCCACAGCGATCCCGTCCTTGAAGAGGACGATCGTGGGGATGCTCGAGATGCCGAAGCGGGCGGCGAGTTGCTGCTCTTCGTCGATGTTGACCTTGACGAGTCTCACCTCCCCTTGGCGCTCCGCGACGATCTTCTCGAGGACAGGGGCCACCGCGAGGCACGGCCCGCACCAGGGCGCCCAGAAGTCCACGATCACCGGGAGCTCACTGGCGAGCACCTCGCGCTGGAACGTCTCTTGGGTCACGGCGCTGTTCGACACGGGCTCTCCTTGTCGCGATGGCGGGCGGGAACTGCTCACTTGGATACGCAAAGCCCTGCCCGCGATTCACACGAGCTCCGAAGCGGGCTCGCGGGGCTGTGCTCATATCATCGTGAGCTGATATGCTCGACCGCTGATGAGTCAACTCGCGCCCTTCCGGCTTCCTGAGACCCCCGTCCGCACGGACCTCGTCGCCAAGTACTTCCGCGGGCTTGGGGACCCGAGCCGGCTGCGGATCCTCGAGCTCCTGCGCGAGGAGGGAGAGCTCTCGGTCGGGGCGCTGGTGGAGCGAAGCGGACTCTCACAGCCGAACGTCTCCAACCATCTCGCGTGCCTGCGCTGGTGCGGCTTCGTCGACACGCGACGCGAGCATCGGATCGTCCACTACCGCGTCGCGGACGAACGGGTCATCGGGATGCTCGACCTCGCGCACGCGCTCCTCGAGGACAACGAGGAGCACGTCGCCGCCTGTTGCCGGATCGAGGAGCGATGACGGAGACCAGGCAGGATCTGCGTCTCGGCGCAGGCGCACTCGTCGCGCTACCGATCGTCTGCTGCGTCGGCCTGTCGCTTCTCGTCGGCGCAGGGCTCGGAGTCACCGCGGCCACCTGGATCGGCGGGCTCACCCTCGGGATGCTTGCGCTCGCCGTGGCAGTCGTCCTGGCTGCTGCGCGCATGCAACGGAGAGCCGAAGTGCGGTGCGCGCCACTCGAGCGAAAGGAGCGGTATGAGCAGTAACGGAGACGGGGTGCCCGTCGAGATCCTCTACTTCGACGGGTGCCCGAACCACGAGGGGGCGCTCGCTCTCGTCGAACGTGTCGCCGGCGAGCTCGGGCTCGAGCCCGAGATCCGTCTGGTCGACGTCCCCGACCTGGAAGCGGCCAACCGTATGCGCTTCCTCGGCTCGCCGACCGTCCGAGTCGGCGGCCGCGACGTCGAGCCGGGAGCGGACGAACGCCCGGACTACGTCTTCTCCTGCCGCGTCTACCGGACCGAGCACGGTTTCGCCGGCCAGCCGCAGGAAAGCTGGGTGCGAGAAGCCCTGACGCATGCGGAGGGAGCAGGATGACCGAGTCCTTCGACCTGATCGTCATCGGCGCCGGTATGGGCGGCGTCGCAGCGGCGAATCGAGCTGCCGCTCGGGGAGCCCGGGTCGCGATCGTCGAGGCAGGCAAGGTCGGCGGCACCTGAATCAACGTGGGGTGCATCCCCACGAAGGCCCTGGTCAGGTCTGCCGAAGCGATACACACCGCCCGCCGCGGAGCCGAGTTCGGCTTCCACGCCGACGTGGAGGTGGACTTCCCGCGGATCGTCGAGCGCAAGAACGCGCTCGTCGCGACGGTGCGCGGCGGGCTCGAGCGAGGGCTCGAACAGAACGAGAAGGTCGAGCTCGTTCGCGGCTTCGCGCGCTTCGAGGCGCCGGACCGGATCTCGGTCGACGGGCGCGCGCTCGACAGCGAGCGGATCATCGTCGCCTCCGGCGTCGAGCCGCACATCCCCGACATTCCCGGCCTCGCGGCGGTGGGCTTCCTCACGAACGAGACGGTCATGGACGTCGACGAGCTGCCGGCACGGCTGATCGTGCTCGGCGGCGGCGCCGAGGGGCTCGAGTTCGGCCAGGCGTTCCACCGCTTCGGCAGCAAGGTGACGATCGTGCAGCGCAACCGACGGCTAGCGCCGAAGGAAGATTCCGAGATCTCCGCGGCCATCGAGGAGATCCTGCGCGAGGAGGGGCTCGAGATCCTGACGGGGACGGCGCCGACACGAGTCGAGCGCCGCGGGGCGGCGATCGTCGTCGAGACCGACTCCGGGAGAACGCTCGAGGGGGACGCGCTGCTCGTCTCGACGGGCCGCAAGCCGCACCAGCTCGCCGACCTCGGGATCGACGCGGCCGGGATCGAGGGCGACCCCGAGCGCGGGATCACGATCGACGAGGAACTGCGCACGACGACGCCCGGCGTGTTCGCGATCGGGGATGTGCTGGGCCGCGTCCAGCACACGCACTTCGCCACCTACACGGCCGGAGTCGCCGTCGCGAACGCTCTCGCCGGCGAGCACCGCCGCTACTCGCCCGCGCGTGTGCCGGGCGCGATCTTCACCGACCCCGAGATCGCGAGTGTCGGTCTCACCGCGGAGGACGCGCAGGCGCAGGGGCGGAAGGTGAGGGTGGGTAAGCAGGAGATGACCAAGGTAGGACGTGCGCGGGCGATGGGCGAGACGAAGGGCTTCGTCAAGTTCGTCATCGACGGCGAGACGGACGAGCTCCTCGGTATGCACGTCCTCGCCTACCACGGAGCCGACCTCCTGGCGCAGGGCGTGATCGCCATGGCCGGAGCGGGGACGCTCGCGCCGCTGACCGACTGTATCTGCATCCATCCGACGTTCTCGGAGGGTGTGAAGGCGGCGGCAGGAAATCTGCGGCCCGTGGAGATCCTCGACGCGGCCGGCGATCTGCCAGCCGACGCGGCGAGCGAGCGGACTCGCTAGCGTCGTCGACCGAAGGCGCCAGGTCGC
>DATDOS010000242.1:0-3989 GCA_035293125.1 Gaiellaceae bacterium
GACGCGCTGGTTTTCCACCGCGCCCAGGATGTTGGGCCTCACCAACCCGCTGCGTGCGCGCCACTCGGTCCTACCGAGCGACCGTCTCGTCGAGCTGCGCACGAACTCGGGCCGCATCGACCGAGGGATCGAGGCTGATGAAGACGAGCTCCGTCCGGGGCTGCTCGCCTTCCCACGATCCGAGCGGTCTCACGTCCACTCGCCGGCCCACGACATGCGCGACCACACGCCGGCCCGGCGCTTCGACGAGGTGGAGGAACCCCTTCGCCCTGAACACGCTCGCCGGGAGCGACGTCAGCGCGGCCCGCACGAGCCCGTAGGAGAGCGGCTGGAACGAGGTCCAGGTCCAGGTCGCGAACGCGTCGCTGTGGTCGTGGCCGGCGAGCGTCGCGCGCCTCTCGACACCGTCCACGCCGAGCACGACCCCGAGCGGCACGTTGCCGTATTCGGCCTCGACGACGCGCGCCGCCGGATACGTGAACCGCCCCCGAAGAGCTGCGAGCTCTGCCTCCGACACGAGGTCGACCTTGTTGAAGACGATCACGTCGGCCGAGGCGAGCTGGCGGCGGGCGAGCTCCATCATCGCCGGAGGGATCTCGTCGACAGCGGCGGCGTCGACCAGGGTGATCACGCCGTCGACCCGGGCGAGGCTGCGGAGGTGAGGATCGCGGAGCGCGACCATGAGTCGCCCCGGATCCGAGACACCGCTCGTCTCGACGAGCACGTGCTCCGGACACGATGAGCTCTCGAGCAGCCCCGTCAGCTGCGACACGAGGTCGGCACCGATCGTGCAGCAGACACAGCCGTTGTCGAGCGCGATCACCGTGGCGTCGCGGCGGGTGACGAGCCGGCTGTCGACCGAGATCGAGCCGAAGTCGTTGACGAAGACCGCGACCTTCAACCCATGCCCGCCCTGGAGGATGTGGTTCAGCAACGTGGTCTTTCCCGACCCGAGGAACCCGGCCAGGACGGTTATGGGGACGCGCCCGCCGATCGCGGCGACCGTCGCGGTGCTGAGGGAGCCGGCTACCGCGACGGTCGCCGGTTCCACACCACGAGCTGGTACGAGCGCCACAAGTACGTCACGGGATAGGTGACGACATGGACGAGCCGAGTGAATGGGAAGAGCGCGATCAGCAGGAAGCCGAGCACGGCGTGCGCCTTGACGAGCGCCGGCAGGTTGACGACGTGCTCCACCTCGGGGTCGAGCGTCACGAGCGAGTGCAGCCACGGCACGACCGTGTACACGTACCAGTCGGACCCCCATCGGTACCCGAGCGCGATCCAGACTCCGAGCACGACCTGGACGACGAGAACGACGAGGAGCAGCCAGTCCATCGGCGTCGTGACGGACGTCACCCGGCGGACGGCAAGGCGCCGCACCACGAGCAGGGCAAGGCCGGCGAGAGCGAGGAGCGAGAGCGCGAGCCCGATCACCTCGAGCGTGTAGAGACGGTTCGGATCGCTGACGAGCACAGACCACGGGTCCCAGAAGAGGACGGCCAGAAGGTGAGCGCCGAGGATCAGCAGGATGCCGTAGTGCCAGAAGACCGAGCCCCAGAAGAGCGCACGGCTCTCGAGGAACTGCGACGACTGGCTCGAGTACGAGAACCGGTCGATCCGGTAGCGCGCGATCCCGCCGACGACCGCAACCACGACCGCCACGTACGGGATGACGGCGAAGAGCAGTGTGTTCCACATCGCGGTCTCCTCCTCCTCAGTGCCCGCACCAATCGCGGTCGATGCCGAGGCTGTCGCGGTCCCGTGCCCATTCACGCTCGGTCTCCACGGCGAACATGTCGGCGGTTTGCACCGGTCGCCCGGCCCTGAGCGAGAGCTCGAGGGCGCTCAGCACTCCCAGGTATGCATCTCGGAGCGATCCCGCGCGCTCGGCGCCTGCATCCTGGAGGTTCCCGATACGCGCGAGCGCCGGAAGGATCGCGTCGTCCACGAGCTCGTCGGCCAGGGTCTCGTCCATGCAGACCGCGAGGAATCGCAGGAGCACGACGAGGTGGTCGGAGAGGTCGCTGGAGTCCTCGAAGCCCTGGGCGCGGAACCGTTTCCGCAGCTCGAGGATGAACGCCCCTCGCTTGTGGCTCTCGTCGAAGAGATAGTGGCCGACGTACGGGTAGCACGTCGGCTCGGAGCGGGTCATCGTGTCGAGGTCGAACGCGCGCGTGTAGGCCTCCTGCAGCGCGCCCAGCTCCACCGTCTCGGCGCGCGCTGCGAACGTCTCGAGCAGGAACGCGGCGTCCACGCTGTGGCTCCGCGCGATCTCGGCACATCTCCTCGCGTCGCCGGCCGGCGACTCGTACGGGTACGAGAGCACGTCCGCGAAGGCGCTCGTGAGGGCCTGCCGGCCTGTGGGCGCCGGGGCGACGAGGCTCAAAACCGCCGCTCCCCCGGCTGCCGGAACCCGAAGCCGGCCTCCTGCTTGCGCACGTACGGATCTTCCGTCGCCTCGATCTGCAGCTCGCGCGCGAGCGGAGGCAGCACGAAGCGCTCCTGGAAGGTCGGCATCGACGTGAGCCGGAAGATCGCCTCCGCCTCGTCGGCCGTCGTCCGGCCGGACTTGAGAGCGGCTGCCACCTCAGCGTCCGGGATGTTCCCGACCTTCTTCGCCCGCATCAGCACCCGCACGGCGAAGAGCTTGCGGTACACCTCGGCGACGATCTCCTCGTTCCCTGCGGAGAAGAGGCTCGCCATGTACTTGAGCGGCGCCCGGGCCTGGTCGACGTTCGACACCGACGGCATGGCGGCGGTCCCGTCGCCGTTCGCTCCGTCCACTTCGTAACGACCCTGCTCCACCCGGGCGATCACGGGCAGCATCGGAGGCACGTAGAAGAGCATCGGCAGGGTCCGGAACTCGGGGTGCAGCGGCAGCGCCAGCCGCCACTTCTTCACGAAGCGGTAGACCGGCGAGTCCTGGGCCGAGCGGATCATCGCGTCGGAGATGCCGTTCGCGCGGGCGGCGGCGATCACGTCCTTGTCGAACGGGTCCTGGATCATGGAGCGCTGCGCCTCCACCAGCTCGGCGTCGGGCATGCCGGCAGCCTGCTCGAGTTGCGACGCGTCGTAGAGCAGTACGCCGAGGTAGCGGATCCGCCCGACGCACGAGTGGAAGCAGGCGGGGGCATGACCCGACTCGAGGCGCGGGTAGCAGAGGATGCACTTCTCGGACTTCCCGGTGGCCCAGTTGTAGTACGTCTTCTTGTAGGGGCAGCCGGACACGCACATGCGCCAGGCCCGGCACTTGTCCTGGCTCAAGAGCACGATGCCGTCCTCGCCGCGCTTGTACAGGGCGCCGGCCGGACAGGCCGCGACGCAGCTCGGGTTGACGCAGTGGTTGCAGATGCGGGGGAGGTAGAAGAACATCATCTGCTCGAGCTCGTTCAGCTGTGCGCGCTCCTCCTCCGACACCCCGTCGAGGTTGGGGTCGTTGGCCGCGTAGATCGGGGAGCCTCCGAGGTCGTCGTCCCAGTTCGGGCCCGCCTCCACGTCCATCGGCTTGCCCGTGATCATGGAGACGGTGCGTGCGGTCGGCTGGTCGTCGCCCTCGGGGGCGTCGAACAGATGCTCGTAGTCGTAGGTCCACGGCTCGTAGTAGTCGTCGACCGTCGGGAGTGACGGGTTGGCGAAGATGTTCCCGAGCGTCGACGTCTTGCCCTGCAGCCGCAGCCGCAGGTCGTCGCCGTCCTTGCGCCAGCCTCCTCGGTAGCGCTCCTGGTCCTCCCACAGCGTCGGGTAGCCGGTGCCCGGCTTCGTCTCGACGTTGTTCCACCACATGTACTCGGCGCCCTTGCGGTCGGTCCAGATGTTCTTGCAGGCGATCGAGCACGTGTGGCACCCGATGCACTTGTCGAGGTGGAACACCATCGACACCTGCGCGCGGACGTCCATACCGCTCCTCTCTTTCCCCGCCGCCGTCACCAGACGAGCCTCTCGAGCTTCTTGACGACCGCGTAGGTGTCGCGGGTGAAGACCCCGAT
>DATDOS010000243.1:0-23613 GCA_035293125.1 Gaiellaceae bacterium
CCGGAGACCGCGAGCTGGTTCTCGGCGTGCTTGATCCGCTGCTCGAGCTGCCAGCGGTCGGCCAGCGACTCGCCTGCCTCGACCTTCTCGAGCTCGGCCTTCGCCGCCTCGAGTTGTCCACGCGCCCGCTCGTCGTCGATCTCCTTCACGCTCACCGCGTCGTCGACGAGCGCGAGCGCGCGGTCGAGCTCGACCTTGAAGAACCCGGGGCCGGTCGCGAACTCGAGCACCTCGTTCGGGTTCAGATGGATTCGCGTCGAGCCGGCCTTGAGCGTCGCGACGAGCGGAGCGTGCCTGGCGAGGACGCCGATCTCGCCCACCGCCCCGGGCACGACGATCATCTCCGCCTCCCCGTCGAACGCCGCCCCGTCGGGCGTGACGAGCGCGACGTCGAACTTCGGGTGCGCCTCGGCCATGCTCTGCTAGCTCGCGCACGACCGGGATCCGCTAGCGCGGATACCGGTCGCGCACAAATCCCTGAAGGCGGCGGCTCCACGGCCGCTGTGTAGATGTCTCACGCCAGGCCCTCTATGCGGCGACCGCTTCGGCCTGCCGCGCCTTCTCGACCGCGTCGTCGATCGTGCCGACCATGTAGAAGGCCGCCTCGGGCAACTCGTCGTGCTCGCCGTCGATGATCGCGCGGAAGCTGCGGATCGTCTCCTCGAGCTTGACGTACTTGCCCGGCGTACCCGTGAACTGCTCGGCGACGAAGTTCGGCTGGGAGAGGAAGCGCTCGATCCGGCGCGCCCGCGCGACGACGACCTTGTCCTCGTCGGTCAGCTCGTCCATGCCGAGGATCGCGATGATGTCCTGCAGGTCGGTGTAGCGCTGGAGGATCTGCTGGACGAGCGTCGCGACCTCGTAGTGCTCGTCGGAGACGATCCCGGGCTGCAATGCCCGAGACGTGGACTTGAGCGGGTCGACCGCGGGATAGATGCCCTTCTCCACGATCGAGCGGTCGAGCACGGTCGTCGAGTCGAGGTGGGCGAACACGTTGGCCGGAGCGGGATCCGTGAAGTCGTCGGCGGGCACGTAGATCGCCTGCACCGACGTCACGGAGCCGGTTCTGGTCGAGGTGATGCGCTCCTGGAGCTCGCCCATCTCGGTGGCGAGCGTCGGCTGGTAGCCGACGGCGCTCGGCATGCGCCCGAGCAGGGCCGACACCTCCGACCCCGCCTGCACGAAGCGGAAGATGTTGTCGATGAAGAGGAGCACGTCCTGGCCTTGGTCGCGGAAGTACTCGGCCATGGTCAACCCGGAAAGCCCGACCCGGAGGCGTGCCCCCGGCGGCTCGTTCATCTGGCCGTAGACGAGCGCGACCTTGTCGATCACTCCCGACTCGGTCATCTCGAGCCAGAGGTCGTTCCCCTCGCGCGTGCGCTCCCCCACACCGGCGAAGACGGAGACGCCGCCGTGCTGCAGCGCGACGTTGTGGATCAGCTCCTGAATGAGGACGGTCTTGCCGACGCCGGCGCCGCCGAAGAGGCCTATCTTCCCCCCTTTGACATAGGGGGCGATCAGGTCGATGACCTTGATCCCCGTCTCGAATGTCTCGATCTTCGGCGAGAGGTCTCGGAAGGCGGGCGGGTCGCGACGGATCGGCCAGCGCTCGACGCCCTCGGGCACGGGACCCTGCTCGTCGATCGGCTCGCCGATGACGTTCCAGAGACGGCCGAGCGTGGGCTCGCCGACGGGTACCGAGATCGGCCCCTCGGTATCCACGCACACGGCGCCGCGCGAAAGGCCGTCCGTCGAGTCCATCGCCACCGCGCGGACGCGATCGTCGCCGAGGTGCTGCTGCACCTCCGCGATCAGCGTGCGCGTCGTACCGTCGTGCTCGGCGATCTCGATCTTCAGGGCGGTGTAGATCTCGGGGAGCCGGTCAGAGAACACCGCGTCGATGACGACGCCCTTGATCTCGATGATCCGGCCTGTGTTCGCGCTTCCTGATCCGTTCTCGGACATGGTTCTCCTGAGGCGAAGGGCAGAGCGGCCGAAGAGCGGCCGGCCGGCCGCGGAGTCTATCGAAGCGCGGGAACCTGACCGGAGGTCAGCTGCCTGATGTGAAAGGGGAGCGCCGCGGCCGCGAAGCGGCCGCCTTCAGGAATTTTTGCGCGGCTGGAATCCGCGCGAGCGGATTCCGGTCTTGCGCAAGAGACTAGTGCCGCCCGATCAGCTCGACGTCGATCCCCTGTCCGATCAGGCTCGCGAGCGCGAGGTTCGCCTGGTCCCAGCTCTCGAAGTTCAATCCCTGCGCCCCGGACACCAGGCCCTGACCTTCCGGCTGCCGGAGGTCGTGCGCAGTTGCCGACAGGTCGACGGAGAGCTGGTGCAACGCGTCCGTGAGCTTTCCCGTCTCGTCCTCGAACCCCTCGGCCGCGCCCGCCTGATCGAGGTCGCTGGCGGCGTTGTCGATCGCGGCCGACGCCTCGTCCATCCGGTTCAGGAACTCCTCCTTCGCCTTCGCCTTGGTGATTCGAGCCAGTGCGAAGTCCACGCGATCTCGCGCCGTGACGACCGACTGCTCGTACTCGGCGAGCGTCGGTGCGGAGTCGCTTCCACCGCACGCCGAAACGAATACGGCGGCGGCGACAAGTAGGAGGACGAGAGCGGTACGCGACATGTCGGAAGGAGGCTGTCGGCCGACTTACAGGACCGTGCCGGGCGAAGGAAGCGTGATTCCCGGGCGCACGACCCGAAGGATCGCCTGCTCGCGCTCGAGCACGCTCGCCGGCGGTGAGAGGCTCGGTGCGCCGTCGAAACGGGTGACCGAAGAGCCGTCGGGCTGGGGAGCGGCGAGCTGGCCGGCAAGGCCCAGCGCCGCCAACGCGAACGCCGCGGCAACTCCGATCTGCAGGCGGGCGGTCGTGAGAGTGCGGTGCCGGCGAACGACGACCGGACGATCGATCGCAGCAAGCGGCTCGCTCCGGATCCGCTCGGTGAAGTCCCTGACGTCCATGGCGTATTCAGCACAGGCCACGCAGCGTGCGAGGTGCGACTCGAGCATCCTTCGCTCGAGCTGGGACAGCTCGCCGTCGAGCTGGAGCGATACCTGCTCGCGGACCCGTTCGCACACCACTGATGCCGGAATGGCCTTCACCCTCCTTCTGACGAGAGAAAGGGCGAGGAGTTAGGTCGAGCCGGCGGCGAGGTGCTCTGCCGCAAGCTGCTTTGCCTGATGCGCGGCCTGCTGCACCCTCGCTTGCTCGGCGAGGTTGAGCGGGCTCATCGCCTCCGCGAAGTGGCAGGCGACGGGATGATCCCCACCCGAGCGAGGAATGAGTGCCGGCTCTTCTTGGGCGCAGATCTCCTGTGCCTTCCAGCAGCGAGTCCGGAAGCGGCAGCCCGAAGGAGGGTTCGCGGGACTCGGGACGTCGCCCTCGAGCACGATCCGCGGCCGCTTGCCGCGCAGGTTCGGCGACTCGATCGGCACCGCGGAGAGCAGCGCCTGCGTGTACGGGTGCATGGGCGCCCCGTAGATCTGCTTCCGCGTGCCGATCTCGACGATCTTCCCGAGGTACATGACGGCGACGCGGTCGGAGACGTGCCGCACGACTGACAGATCGTGGGCGATGAAGAGATACGTCAGGCCGAACTCGCGCTGGAGCTGCTCCATGAGGTTGACGACCTGCGCCTGGATCGAGACGTCGAGCGCTGAGACAGGTTCGTCCAGCACCATCATCTTCGGGTTCAGCGCAAGCGCACGGGCGACGCCGATCCGCTGGCGCTGCCCTCCCGAGAACTCGTGCGGGAAGCGGTTCGCGTGCTCGGGGCTCAGGCCCACCGTACGCAGGAGCTCCTCGACCCGGCGCCCGCCCTCGCCTCGCCGGTAGAGGCCGTGGATCCGCAGCGGCTCGGCGACGATCTCGCGAACGGTCATCCTGGGGTTGAGCGACGCGTACGGATCCTGGAAGACGATCTGGATGTCCCTTCTGACGGGGCGCATCTGTTTCCGGCGGAGCTTCGTGATGTCACGACCGTCGAAGATGATCCTGCCGCCGGTCGGCTCGAGGAGCTTGATGATCGTGCGGCCGAGCGTCGTCTTGCCGCATCCGGACTCGCCGACGACGCCGAGCGTCTCCCCGGTAAGGACCGTGAGATCGATGCCGTCGACCGCACGGACCTGCCCGACGGTGTGCTTGAACACGCCGGCCTTGATGGGGAAGTGCTTGACGAGGTTCTCGACGCGGAGCAGCTCGTTGCCGTTCGACGACGCCGATGCCGCCGCCTCGGCCACCGCAGGTGTCGTCTCGGTCTCGGTCACGATCCCTCTCCCGAGGCAGCGCCGGCGCCGATCCGTGTACCGGCGAGCTCCTCGGCGAAGTGGCAGGCCGATACGTGCGGGGCATCTCCACTCATGCTTCGAAGCTCTGGGATGTCGGTCCGACAGATCGCGCGGCCCTGAGAGTGGACGCACCGCGGATGGAACGCGCAGCCGGGTGGCAGGGAGATCAGGCTCGGCGGCTGGCCGGGGATCGGCTCGAGCCGCTCCTGGTCGATGTCGACCCTGGCGAGGCTGTTCATCAGGCCGATCGTGTACGGGTGTTGCGGCGAGTTGAAGATCGTGTAGACGTCGGAGAGCTCGACCACTCTCCCGGCGTACATGACGACGACGCGATCGGCGAGCTCTGCGATGAGCCCGAGGTCGTGGGTGATGAGGACGATTGCGGCGTTCGTCTCCCTCTGGGCGGTCTGCATCACCTCGACGATCTGCGCCTGGATCGTGACGTCGAGCGCCGTCGTCGGCTCGTCCGCGACGAGAACGGCCGGATCGTTCGCGATGGCCATTGCGATCATCGCCCGCTGCCGCATACCACCGGAGAACTCGTGCGGATACTGATTGACACGCCGCTCGGCGAAGGGAACACCGACGAGCTCGAGCAGCGCGACGGTGCGCTTCCGGACGTCGTCGTTGCTCGTACCCGGGTTGTGTACCTGGATCGCCTCCGCGATCTGGTCGCCGATCGTCAACACCGGGTTCAGCGACGTCATGGGGTCCTGGAAGATCATCGCCATCTTCCCGCCGCGGATCTCCCGCAGCTTGCTCTTCGGCATCGTGACCAGGTCCTCGCCCCTGAAGATGGCCTGACCCTCGACGATCCTCCCTGGCGGCATCGGGATGAGCCCGAGGACGGAGAGCATGGACACGCTCTTGCCCGAGCCGGACTCGCCGACGATTCCGAGGACCTCCCCGGGGTGCAGGTCGTAGCTCACGCCGGTGACGGCGCGTACGACCCCGTCCTCGGTTCCGAACTCGACCGTGAGATCGCGGATCTCGAGAATGGGCTCGGCCACGGAAACCTAGGCGCGGACGCGCCGTTGCGTCGGGTCGAGCGCGTCGCGCAAACCGTCGCCGATGAAGTTGATGGCGAGTGCGACGAGGGCGATCACGAGACCCGGGAAGGTCACGAGCCACCAGGTTGCCAGCCCCTGCTGCTGACCGTCGGAGATGAGCGAGCCGATCGCGGGGTGCGGGGGCTTGATCCCGAAGCCGAGAAACGAGAGCGCCGCCTCGATGAGAATCGCCCCCGCCACGACGAGCGTCATGTAGACGACGATCGCCCCGACGCAGTTGGGGAGAATGTGGCGGCCGATGATCCGGAGGTCACTCGCCCCGGCTGCCTTCGCGGCCTCGACGAACTCTTTCTCCCGCAACGAGAGGAAGATGCCGCGGAGGATGCGTGCGAGGCCCACCCACAGCAGGATGCCGAGGAGGATCGCAGCTTTGAGCGGACTCCCCTCCTTGTTGAAGAAGGTCGCGGCCGCCAGCAGCACGGCGAGGGCCGGGAGCACCAGCACGAGGTCCGTGAAGCGCATGAGTAAGTTGTCCACCACGCCACCGTAGTACCCGGCGATCGCACCGACGACCGTCCCGATGAAGGTCGTCAGGCCCGCCACGAAGAAGGCGACCCAGAGTGACGTCCGCAGCCCGTAGATGACGCGGCTCAGGTAGTCGCGGCCGAGCTGGTCCGTTCCGAACACATGCTTGCCGTCGAACGTCGGCCCCAGGTTGATGATGTCGTAGTTCTGCTCGTCGTAGCCGTACGGCGCGACCTGGTTCGCGAAGACGGCGACGAGCGCGAGCAGGAGCAGGACGATCAGGCTCACGACGGCGAGCCGATGCCGCAAGAACCGCATCCTCGCGTACGCCCATTGGCTCCGCGCCTTGATCTCGACGCCGGCGTCATAGGCCAGCTCCCTGTCGAGCGAGCCGCCACCGGCGGGCGCGGGGACATACGCAACGCCCCCCGAGCCAGTCGGGGTCGACGTCATCATGTCCGAAGACGGGTGCGGATCAGTCATAGCGGACTCGTGGGTCGAGGAGGCCGTACGCGATGTCGGCGACGAGGTTGAAGACGATGATCATGACCGCAACGACCATGAGCCAGGCCATGATCGGATACGGGTCGTTGGTCAACAGGGCACTGATGTAGTAGAGCCCCATCCCGTCCAGAGAGAAGACCGTCTCCGTGACGACCGCGCCGCCGAGGAGCGCACCGAAGTTGAGCGCGACGAGCGTGACGAGTGGGATGAGTGCGTTGCGAAACGCGTGCTTCATCGTCACGCGGCTCTCCGCGAGGCCTTTCGCGCGCGCCGTGCGCACGTAGTCCGAGTTGACGACCTCGAGCATCGACGCGCGCATGTAACGCGAGTACGTCGCGATGCTCGCGATCATCAAGACGAGGACGGGCAGCGCGAGGTGGTGGGCCCGGTCGATGACGAAGCTGATCCCGCTCCCGGGGTCGACGTCGTTCAGGCTGGCGATCGGGAAGAGCTTCGTGCCGGTCCAGCCTTGTATCTGAACGACCAGCACCTGGAGCATCAGCGCGATCCAGAAAACCGGCATGGCGAGCCCCAGGAAGCTGAAGGTCGTCGCCGAGTAATCGAAGGCCGAGTACTGGCGCAGGGCCGAGTAAACGCCGATTCCGACGGCGATGAAGATCGCGAGCAGCTCGGCGACGATGACGAGCTGGAGCGTGTTCTTCATCACGCGCCACAGGTCGGGCAGGATCGGCTCGTTCGTCAGAAGCGTGCTGCCGAACTGATTCGTCGTCGCGTCCCTCACCCAGTACCCGTACCGCACGAACACGTTCTCGTTGAGGTGCTTCCGCTCCTCGATGTTCTTGACCGTCTCCTTGGAGACGTTCGGGGTGATGCGCAGCCCGGCAAGGGGGTCGCCGGAGGCGGTGACGAAGAAGAAGACGAGGAAGCTCGCCGCGACCAGAACCACGATGCTGTAGAGGAATCTGCGGATGACGTACTGGAGCATGGCCTCGGTCTCCTGATCTTAGAGAACTCCCTTCGGAATGACCGCCTCGGCGACGTCGCCGTCGCTCATTCCGAAGGGAGCCCGGTCAAAGAGACTCCACCCCCGCCTCGCGGCGGGGGTGGAGTCGGTGCTACGAGACAGGGTGCCTGGCACGCCTGTGACGCCTCGTCTAGCCGGAGGTCGTCCAGGCGCCAGCGTTCCAGGGGCTGCCCTCGGTCGTCGGGTTGACGACCGGACCACTGACCTTCTTGGCGCGGATGACGTACACCGGCCGTGCGTACACCGGGATCGACGGGATGTCTTTCGCCATGTACTTGAACTCGGCGTTGTTCAGCAGCGACGCCCTCTTCGCCGACTCGAGCGTCGTAGCGACCGCGTTCAGGACGGCCGAGAGCTTCTTGTTGCAGTAGCCCATGTAGTTCTGGTCACCACCGCAAGCGTAGAGGTCCTTGATCGTGATCGGCGTGGCCGGCGAGCCGACCCACGTGAACAACATCAGATCCCAGTCCTGAGACGGCAGCGTCGTGCCGAACATCGTTCCGCCCGTCTGGAACCGCGCGACGAGCTCGATCCCGACGCTCTTGAGCTGCCTCTGGATGATCTCGTACGTCAGAGCGCGGAGCTGGTTGCCGGTCGTGGTGAAGAACCGGAACGACAGCTTGCCGACGCCCGGGCACGAGAAGATGTCGGTGTTCCCCGCGCTCGGCTTGTCGGGGCCGCCGGTGCAGCCCTTGCCCTTGAGGATGCTGATGACCTTCGTCTGGCTGAACGTCCACCGCTTCCAGTTCTGCTTGTAGTTGGACTCGAAGGGCTTGAACATGTGGCTCTGCAGCGGCGGCAGGCCCGGAGCGATCTCCTTGTAGAGGGTCGCGGCGACCTGTGCCCGGTTCATGCCCGTGATGAGAGCCTGCCGGACGTACGGCTGCTTCAGGGCCGGGTGACCCTTGGGGCCGAACTGGATGTCGATGTGCTCCCACGCATACCCGATCTTCCGGTCGACCACGAAGTTCGAGTCGCTCATGAAGTCGGCGATCTGGAGCTGCGGCTGCGGCTCCATGACCTGGCCTTCACCCGACTTGAGCGCCTGGAAGCGGGCGTTCGTGTCGAGGATGTAGCGGAAGACGACCCGGTCGAGCTTCATGGCCGGGCCGGCCTTGAACGCCCCGTTCTTGACGACCGTGATCTGGACACCCTTCTGCCAGCTCTGGAACCTCCACGGGCCGCTCGAGACGGGCACGGAGTTCAGGAACGTTTGGTTCATGTCCTGACCCGCGATGATGTGCGCCGGATAGACGCCGGTCGAGACGAGCGACTCCCAGTCGGCGTACTGCGTCTTGAACACGACCGTGACGTTCTTGCCCTTGGCGGTGACGGACTTGATGTCCTCATAACCCGTCCGGGTGATGACGTTGTTGGCCGGGTTGATGAAGACCTGCCACGTCGCGCGGAAGTCGGCACCGGTGACGGGCTTCCCGTCGCTCCAGACCGCCGTCGGCTTGTATGCGAAGCTGATCGTGAGAGGCGACTGCTTGACGATCTTCGGTGCCGCCGTAAACAGGCGCGGCTCGAAGTCCGCCTTGTCGTTGCGAATCTGGCCGCCGTACCAGATGTTGTTGAGCACGAGGGCTGTCGCATACAGGTTGTTGCCGACCCACGGACCCTGAAGGTTGGGCGGCTCCTGATCGTGGATGAACACGACCGTTCCGGCGGATGTGCGCTCCGGACCGGCCGTCGCGGCAGGCCCGACGACGAGGCTCGCGGTAATCGCGAGAGCCCCGGCGAGGAGCAAGATCGAACGTTTACGCATCTATCCCTCCATCCGAGTGGTGTCCTGCGCATCCTCACCACGACAGGCAGCTGCTCGACGCGCTCGCAGGCGGACATCGGCGTATGCCGACTGCAAACTCGTCGATCCAGATGCCTCGTTCGCCGTGGTCAAGTGCAGGATCATACTCTGTGACGTCCTGGATCCAATTTCGTTAGGAGGCGGAATGCAAATCCCCGGGGGTAGCCAGAAGGGACGCGATACCAGGTACTTCGTCGCAGCCGAGGACGCGGGCCGCTTCGCCGAGGAGACGGCGCCGGTGGTCGAAAGGGCGGTCGGGATCGAGTGGTACGAGAGAGCCGGTACCGAGGTCGACCGCGCGGCGTTCATGCTCTGCCGCCTCCGGCGGGCACGTGCCGGCGAGAAGGGCGGGCCGCACCACGGGGACGAGGCCGTCAGGGCGGTGCTGAGCCAGGTGAGCACGCCTGCCCTCGTGTGGATGGCGAGCCGTGCGATCTCGTTCATGGACGAGAGCGGCTTTCCCGACGCCGTCGAGGCGTGGTTCGCGGAGAAGTAGCTGGCGCAAGACCGGAATCCGCACCCGCGGAACTCCGGTCGCGCGAAGATCCCTAAAGGCGTCCGCTTCGCGGCCGCGGTGCTTGGTTTTCACATCAACCCTCTAGCGATCTCGCCGCCAGAGCAGCAGGCCGATCGGGAGGAACGCCGCGAAGGCGAGGTACGGCGCGATCGCCTCGCGACCCCGGTGCTGGCCTTCGGCCACCGTCGGACCGCTTCCGAGGGCCCTCCGCATCCGCCGCGTCGCCGATTCGAGGCTCCGCTCTGGGAACACGGCGCCGCCGGTCGACGCCGCCAAGCTGTCGAGAATCGCGCGGGCGGACGGGTCCGGGAGGTACTGGGGCTCGGGAGCTCCTTTCGAGTAGACACGCTCATTCTCGCCCCACACGTGCACGAAGACGATCGCGATCGGGGGATCTCGCTTGAAGAGGGTTCCCAGCCGGGCGCCGGCGACAGGCTGGCTCTCGCCGTCCGTGAACACGACGACGAGCCTTCGCTCCGTGGTCGGTGAGAAGAAGCGCTGGCTTCGGATGGCGGCAAGCGAGTCGAGCTTGGTCGCATTCGTCAGGAAGCTCGAGCGCGGAGGCGGCTGCTCGATGCCGAGCGAGCGGTCGAGGGTCGCCTGGAACACCTCGATGTCGGGGCTCGGGAAGAGGTGCGGCAACGCGCGATCGGTGAGCGAGGCGATGCCGACTGGAACGTCCGACAGCCTCGCGCGCAGCTCGCTCGCGACCGCTTTCGCCCGGTCGATGCGCATGGCGGACCCCCCGTCAGCCTGTGCGAGCATCGACCGAGAGACGTCGACCACGAAGAACGCCTCGGCGTCGGTTCGAACCCGGCGCGTGGAGATGCTCTCGAGAATGGGTTGAGCGGCCGCGAGACCGAGCAGAGCGGCGGCGCTCAGGAGCGCGGCGAGCGGGAGAGCGACCCGGTGGGCGCGGGTCGCCGAGAGTCCGACGACGCGACGCACCCGGTTCGCCCGCCGGCGGACTGCGACGAGAGCGGCGAGGGGGATCACCGCGCCGATCGCCAGGACCGCACCCAACGGCGTGAGAAAGGTGAGGCTCATGCTCAGTACCCGGTGCCGGCGTCGCCTGCGCCGGCGCCCTTCGAGCCGGCGCCGCCCGGTGACGGGTTCGTTCCCCCGGCGCCTTCGGTCAGCTGGAGCCCGCGACCGCGCTGGATGGCGAGCTCGAGGTTGAACTTCGCCTCCTCGTTCCCGGGGTCGAGCGCGATCGCGAATTGGAGGTTCCCGATCGTCGCCTCGAGGAGTGCGACGCGCTCCTGAGTCTCCGAGGCCAGCCGAGCGAGACCGAGCGCGCCGAGAAGGCCGGCGGCACGAGAGCGCCGCACCTTGTCCCCGTCGCCTCCGGCGATCGCCTCGAGGCGCGCCTGGGCCTCGTTGCGGCGCAATGCGAGCTCGGCGTCACCGGCCGTTGCGTCCTCGAGCCGCGCGAGCCGGAGCGCGCGAACGGCGCGGCGGAAATCGACGTCGTCCCGGACGCCGAGGAGCGTGCGCCCTGCGTCCAGGGGCATCGCCGTCGCCGGCTGCCAGAGATCTGTCGCCTCCGGTGTCGCGCGGTACCGAACGTCGTCCGCCCGCATGGCGTCATTCCAGTGCGTGACGTCGAGGGCGAGGGTGAGGAGCACCGCCGCGAGCGCAAAGCACCCGATCGCGCCCACGACGAGCGCCGCTCGGCGCGTAAGGAGCGCTTGTCTCATCGGGCCCGCTCCGGTCGCGGAAGCGCCAGACGGCCGCCGAAGCGCTCGTGAAAGGCGAGCGCGAGGAAGAGAAGCCCCCCGAGCACGAAGAACGCGACAGGCACCCGTCTTCGGGCCTCGCTCGCGGCGGGTATCCCCTCCCCGGGCGCGGCCGGAGCTGCGAACGCGTCCTCCTGCAGAAGCCCCTCGAAGACCAGAAGCGCCTCGCTCGAAGGCGCGAGCGGGTAGACACGGAGCGAGAGCGAGCTCGCGCGGATCCCTTCGACCGTCCTCGCGAGCTCGGGCAGGTCGTCCGGAGCGGTTTCCAGGTCGCTGACCAGGAGGATCGAGCCGTTCCGGGCGCCGTCGCGCTCGAGCATTTGCCTCGCGAGCTTGAGCGCCTGCGAGATCCGCGTCCCGGCACGGAACGACTGCGTCCAGGGGTTGATGGGCGGACCGAGCCGGGGAGGCACGAGGAGGCGGAGCATCGGCTTCATCTCGGCCGCAGGAGTTCCGGGCGGAAGGAGCTCGTACGGCACGTCCGAGAAGACGACGAGCCCGACGCGCGAGTTCTCCGCGATGAGCCGGCGGAGTGCCCGGCGAACGATGTTGTAGTCCTCGTCGGCGATGGAGAGCGAGAGATCGACGACGACCACACCCGTCGACCCTTCGGGCAGCAAGCCGCGATCCCGCGTCTCGAGCCCGCGAGCCGAGGCCGCGGCAGCCACGAGCAGCCCGAGAGCGACTGCGACGAGCGCCACCCGGAGCACGCGGGCGCGGCGCGCGGCACCGCGGAGCTCGCCGACGTCATGGCTGTCGACCACGCCCGCGCTGATCCTCGACCTACGCCACACGCCCGTTCCCCTGGTGCACGTCGGGCTCCCTGGCCTCGAGCTCGAGCTCGAGGGCCGCGCGAACGCGTGTCGCGAGATCAGCCGTCTCTTCGACCTGGGGCGCACCCTCGGACCACGCCAGCACGCGCGCCCAGCCGGCGAGGTCCTCGTCCCCCCACTCCTCCAGCGACTCGGCGACGAGCTCGAGGGATCGCCGGCGCTCTTCCGCTCCGTCTTCGCGCGCGGCGTCCTCGAGCAGCGCGAGCGCCTGCTCGAGCGGCGTGAGCACGGGGAGCGGCTCCGGTTCCGGCTCCGGCGGGAGAGCGGGGGCCCGGCGCGGCCACGCGATATACACGAGCGCGGCACCTCCGCCGACGAGGAGCAGCGCGCCGGCGAGGAGCAGCGCGAGCACGATGCCCGGAGCGACGGGATGCGACACGGCCGGCAACGACACGGCGTCGACCCGCCACGGCGTCGACGATCGCGTGGAGCTCTCGAGCGCCGCCGTCGCGAACCGCGAGTAGACGGTGAGCAGCGGCCATCCGGCCTCGATGGATGCCCGGACCTGCTGGGTGCCGCCCTCCCCCGGGCCCGTGTACGCGATTCGTGCCGGATCGAGCTCGAGCGGCGCTGCCTGGCGAGGCGGTGCACACGGGCTCGTCAGGCAACGAAGGACGTAGGTCGTCCGGAGGTACGCCGTCGACCCGACATCCCGCCTGACGCGCTCGGGCTCTCCGACGATCTCCCACGGCGAGAAGGCGGTGGCGACGCGAACCGAGTCCGGATCGACGCGCGTTCGATCGAGGACGACGTCGATCTGCGCCCTGACGGTGTCGCCGAAGAGGACGATCCGCGGAGTGAGCGCCGCGCTCCCGACGATAGGCCGCTCTTCGGGCGGTCGCACCGCCGCGCCGCCCGGGGTCGGAGGCGGACCTCCCTGCGAGGGGGCTTCCGGCAGCGCGGTCAGGCCGGCGACCGCAGCGAGCGCGAGGGCCGTCAGGAGTCGGCTACGGGGCATCGACGTCGATCACCCGCCCACGACACGCCTCACGCGGCGCAGCTCGGACCAGCTCAGGAACGACCCCAGGAGCTCGGCTCGCTCGTCCGAGGAAACGAGGACCGGGTCGATGTCGAGCGCGCGGAAGCTTGCGATGAGGTCTACGAGGCGCGCCTCGTTCGCCTCCCGCCGTGCCCGAACCTCGTTGCGAGTCAACCGGACCGGCACGACGCGCCCGGTCTCCGAGTCGCGAAGCGGAACGACGATGCCCGGCACCTCGGGGAAGCTCTGCTCCCAGGTCGGATCCTGCAACACGATCGGCACGACGTCCCAGCGCTGCTCGAACGCGGTGAACCACACCTCGTCAGACGGCGCCGGGATGAAGTCGGAGAGCACGAACACGAAGGTCCCGGCCGTTGCCGAGCGCCGGTGCTCTGCAAGATGCGTCAGCGCTCGCTCGAGCCAATCGTGCGGAGCCCGGAAGTCCGACGACTCCAGCCGCTCGTTCCGAAGCTTCATGAGCTTGCGCTCGAGCTGTGGTGGCCGCCAGTACACGTCCCCGTCCGCATGGTCGAGATACCCCACGAAGCCGCCCGCCCCGGCGGTGCTCGTGAGGATCAGCTGGAACGTGTTGCGCATGGCACGCGGCTTGTCGAGCCATGGCAATGGAGCGCTGAAGCACGACATGCCCGGTCGTCGATCGCAGACGACCACGACCCGCGGCGCCTCCTCCGCGAACCGCTCGCGCACGACGAACTCGTCCTGTCCACGGGCCGTCGAGAGCCGGGCCGACGCCGCCCAGTCGATCGCGTCCATGTCGTCCCCTGGACGGTACGGCCGCGACCCTGCGACGTCCGTCCCCGTCCCCCGGCGCAGGCTTCGCATGGTGCCGTACGAGATGCCGATCACCCCGCGGCGGGGGACGAGCGGGAAGGTCAGGCGGGCACTCGGCACGACTACCGAACGGGGTCAGACCCCATGGGGTCTGACCCCGCCCGTGCCCTCGAAGAGGGGATCCTCTTCGGAGCCCGGCCGTGGCGAGACCTCGAGGCAACCCATCCGGAACTCCTCGATAGCCGTCGTCCAGCTCGACGCGCGCGCCCGGGCGACGAAGCTCGGCGTGAAGACGACGCGGTGCGCGAGCACGGGAACGAAGAGGCGTTCGATGTCCTCCGGCACCACGAAGCTCCTGCCGTTGACGAGCGCCCAGGCGCGTGCTGCCCGCTCGAGGGCGAGGCTGCCTCGCACGGAGCTCCCGATGACGACCGCTTCGTGACCGCGGGTTGCACGTACGAGATCGACGACCCAGCGGTGCAGGACGTCGTCGACGTAGACGTGTTGGGCCGCGGTGCGGAGCTCGTTCACCTCGTCCACGGTCACGACCGGGGCGAGGCGGTCGAGCGGGTGCGCGAAGCGCTGCTCCTCGAGGATCCTGAGCTCGTCGTCGACGTCCGGGTAGCCGAGCGCGGTTCGGAGGAAGAACCGATCGAGCTGCGCCTCGGGAAGCGGGAAGGTGCCCTCGTACTCGATGGGATTCTCGGTGGCGAGCAGCAGGAACGGCGAGGGCAGCGCCCGCGTCGCGCCGTCCACCGTCACCTGGTGCTCCGCCATCGCCTCGAGGAGGGCTGACTGCGTCTTCGGCGTCGCGCGGTTGATCTCGTCGACGAGGACGACGTTCGCGAAGACGGGCCCCGGACGAAATTCGAAATCTCTGGACTTCTGGTCGAAGACCGAGAGACCGGTGACGTCGGTCGGCTGAAGGTCGGGCGTGCACTGGATACGTGACGGGGTCGCACCTTCGATGCTCCCGGCGATGGCACGCGCGAGGACCGTCTTCGCCGTGCCCGGCACGTCCTCGAGGAGGACGTGGCCGCCGCAGATCAATGCGGCCAGCACGAGCTTGATCTCGTCGCGCTTCCCGTAGACGACCGTCTCGATGTTGTCGACGAAGCGCGCGGAGATCTCGCTCGCTTTCGCGAAGCGCTCCGGCTCGGACGCCCGGGTCAGGACCGGCTCCACCGACCTGATGGTATCCGGGGACGTGTCGGGGACCGGGCTCGTCATGGCTCAGGTACTTCTACGAATGCTGGCGCTTGTTGTTAGCGGAAAGGGGTCAGACCCGTGGGTCAGACCCCTCGTCGACGTCAGCGCTTCGTTGGGAATGGGGTCAGACCCTACGGGTCTGACCCCTCGCAGTCCTACGTCAGCGCTTCGGCGCCGGCCACGACTTCCAGGATCTCCTGGGTGATCTCGGCCTGTCGCGCGCGGTTCATTCGAAGCGTGAGAGCGTCGATGAGCTCACGAGCATTCTTCGACGCATTCCTCATCGCGGTCATGCGGGCGCCCTGCTCCGACGCCGTCGACTCGAGCAGCGCGCGGTACACCTGCGTCTCGAGGTAGACCGGGAGCAGGCGCTGCATGATCTCCTCCGGCTCGGGCTCGAAGATGAAGTCTCCCCGTAGCGTGTCTGCCGCGCGTTCGTCCTCGTCCGTCTCGAGGATGTGGGGGGAGATCGGAAGGATGTCCTGTTCGGTCACGCGCTGCGTGAGGGCCGAGATGAACGTGTTGTAGACGAGCGTCACACGATCGACCTCACCCGTCGTGAAGAGCTCAGCGCACCGGTGTGCGATGGCCTGGGCGTCCTCGTAGGCGGGGCGGTCCGTGAAGCCCATGTAGGAGCCCGCCAGCTCGCGGCGCCGGAAGAGGAGCGTCGAGCGCCCCTTCTTGCCCACCGCCACCCAGCGGACGCCCTTGCCTTCGGCCTGAAGCGAACGTTCGAGCGCGAACGCGCGCCGGACGATCTGCGCGTTGAAGGCGCCGGCGAGCCCGCGGTCTCCTGTCAGCGGGATGATCGCTACCGTCTCCACGCTCTCACGCTGCTCGAGGAGCGGGAGCCTGACCGAGGCGGCGGCGCGCCCCACCCCGGCGATCAGCTCGTTCATCGTCTCCGCGTAGGGCCGGAGCGCTTTGATCCGCAGCTCGGCGCGCCGCAGCTTCGCCGCGGCGACGAGCTCCATGGCGCGCGTGATCTTCCGCGTGTTGCTGACGGAAGTGATGCGCCGCTTGAGGTCCTGGACCGTAGCCACGGGCTACCGCCCGTGCCTTCGGTCTAGAGAAGCGCTCTGAGCTTGCACTGGCTCTTCTAACCTCGCCGGCGTCAGCCGGCGAGGCCTTTCTCCTCCTCGACGTTGAACCCGTGGACGAACCGCTCCAGCTCCGCCTTCAGCTTCTCCGCGATCTCGTCGGGCAGGTCGCCCGTCGAGCGGATCGCCTCGAGGATCGAGCCCTCCGTCCGCAGGTGCTCGCGGAGCTCGTCGTGAAAGCGCGAGACCTGGCTCACGGGGATCTTGTCGAGCCAGCCGTGGATGCCTGAGTAGATGCCTACGACCTGCTCTTCGGACGGCCACGGTTGGTACTGCGGCTGGTTGAGCGTCGCCACCATGCGCTCGCCGCGAGCGAGCGCGTTCTGCGTCGCGGCGTCGAGCTCGGAGCCGAACTGCGAGAAGGCCTCGAGCTCCCGATACTGCGCGAGGTCGAGACGAAGGCGACCTGCGACCTTCTTCATCGCCTTCGTCTGCGCGTTTCCGCCCACGCGGGAGACCGACGTGCCGACGTTGATCGCCGGCCGGACGCCTGAGTAGAAGAGGCTCGACTCGAGGAAGATCTGGCCGTCGGTGATCGAGATGACGTTCGTCGGGATGTAGGCGGCGATGTCGCCAGCCTGCGTCTCGATGACCGGCAACGCGGTCAACGACCCCCCGCCGAGGTCGTCGGAGAGCTTGCAGGCGCGCTCGAGCAGCCGGGAGTGCAGGTAGAAGACGTCCCCGGGGAACGCCTCGCGGCCCGGTGGCCTGCGGAGGAGCAGTGAGAGCTGCCGGTACGCGTCTGCGTGCTTGGAGAGGTCGTCGTAGATGCAGAGTGCGTGCTGCCCGCTGTAGAGGAAGTACTCCCCCATCGCGCAGCCGGCGAACGGCGCCATCCACTTGATCGGCGCCGCCTCCTGTGCGGGCGCGGAGACGACGATCGTGTACTCCATCGCGCCCGCGTCGCGGAGCCTCTCGACCACCTGGGCGACGGTCGAGCCCTTCTGGCCGACCGCGACGTAGACGCACACGACGTCGCCGCCACGCTGGTTCAGGATCGTGTCGATGACGATGGCCGTCTTGCCGGTCGAGCGGTCGCCGATGATCAGCTCGCGCTGGCCGCGACCGACCGGGGTCATCGAGTCGATGGACTTGATGCCGGTCTGGAGCGGCTCCTTCACCGGCTGGCGGCTGATCACGCCCGGTGCCTTGAACTCGAGCGGCCTGCGCTCCGTCGCCTCGATCGGGCCGAGCCCGTCGAGCGGGTTGCCGAGGGGATCGACGACCCGGCCGAGCAGTCCTGGACCCACCGGCACGCTCATGACCTCGCCCGTTCGCCGGACCGGCTGGCCCTCTTTCACGCGCTGCCACTGTCCGAAGAGCGCCGTGCCGACGTTGTCCTCCTCGAGGTTGAAGGCGATGCCGACGACGCCGTGCTCGAGCTCGAGCCGCTCGAGCGAGACGCAGTTCTCGAGGCCGTGGATGCGGGCGATCCCGTCCCCGACCTGGAGGACGGTGCCGACCTCGCTGAGGTCGGTCTCGACCTCGAACTGCTGAATGCGGTCCTTGAGGATCGCGGTGATCTCTTCGGGGCGCAGCTTCACGTGTTGGTCTCCTTGAGTAGGGGCGACATATATGTCGCCCTCAATGCGTATGTCGTCCTCAATGCGTTGTCGCGAGTTCGTGTCTCAGGCGCTCGAGCCGGCCGCGGACGCTGCCGTCGGCTCGATACGAGCCGACCCGGAGCACGATCCCGCCGATCAGGCCGGGATCCACGGTCCGAGTCGCTTCGACCTTTCGACCGGATGCCGTCTCGATCGTCTCGACGATGGATCGGGCCTCGTCGTCGGAGAGCTCGTAGGACGTCGTCAGCTCGAGGGCGAGGCGGTTCTGGGAGCGGGCGACAAGCGCCTCGAGCTCGGCACTCATCTCGGAGACCTCGCCGGCCCTGCCCTTCTCGGCTACCAGGCGGACGAAGTTGCGGACGAGCTCCTCGGCGTCGGCACAGATCTGGTCCAGCACCTCGGCCTTCCCGGCCGGCTCGATCTGCGGGTTGCGGAGGAACGCGCGCAGCTCCGGTACCTCGTCGAGGCTCGCGGCGAGCGCGCCGAGATCCGCGGAGACCGCTTCGAGCCGCCCCGCGTCCTGAGCAGCTTCGAAGAGGGCGCGGGCGTACATCCGCTGCGCTACTGCCATCGGCTAGGCCTGGTCCTTCTCCAGCGCCGAGAAGTCGAGCTCGGAGATCGCCTCGTCGATCAGTCGGCGTTGATCCTCCGCGTCGAGGACCTTGCCGGTGACGCGGGCCGTCGCCTCGAGCGTCAGGTCGGCGACCTCGGAGCGGATCATGTCGAGCGAGCGCTTCGTCTCCGCGTCGATCTGGCGACGCGTTTCCTCGAGGCGGCGCTCCCGCTCAACCTCCGACTCCTCCTTCACGCGCGCGATCTGCGCATCCGCCACCTTGCGCGCATCGGCGAGGATCTCAGCTGACTCGCCCTTCGCCTCAGCGATGAGCTGACGGTGCTGCTCGAGCAGCTCGCGCGCCTCCTCACGCGCCTTGTCGGCCTCCTCGACGGCTGAGCGAATGCGATCGCGTCGCTCGTCGATCGTCTTCTGGATCGGCCCGAACGCATACCGCTTGAGGACGAAGAACGTGATCCCGAACGCGATGAGCGTCCAGATCATGAGCCCTGGGACGACGTCGATCAGGCCCGATGCGAGGAGGTTCGGCATCTTCAGACCAGCACGTAGGCGAGCAGGCCGCCGATGAGGCCGTAGAAGACGACCGCCTCGGTCAGGGCGAAGCCGAGCCACTGGATGCCCTGCAGCTCACCGCGGAGCTCGGGCTGGCGGGCGACGGCTTGGATCATCGAGCCGAAGATGTTGCCGATGCCGACGCCGGCACCCAGCGCACCGAGGCCGATGCCGAGCGCGAGGGCGATCGCCTTGCCGGCGTCTGCGCCGTCCTCGGCTGCGGCGAGGAAGAAGAACGAGGAGAGCATGGTCTGAGGTCCTCCTTAGTGCTCGGGCTCGATGGCCGAGCCGATGTAGATGGCGGAAAGAGCCGCGAAGATGTAGGCCTGGACGGAGACGACGATCAGGACTTCGAAGAGGTAGAAGAGTGCGGCGGCCGGAACTGCCACGATCGCGAGGAAGACGTTCTCGAGGACGATGATGAGCCCGACGAACGTCAGGATGAGCATGTGGCCCGCGAGCATGTTCGCGTACAGCCGGACCGAGAGGCTGATCAGGCGCATGAGCTGCCCGAGGATCTCGAGCGGGATGATCAGAGGCAACATGACCTTCGGCACGTCGGGTATCCAGCTCTTGAAGTACTTCCATGATCCGTTCGCGCGGATTCCCTCGACGTGCGTGAAGACGAACGTCATGAGCGCGAGAGCGAGCGTGACCGAGAGCGTCGAAGTGGCGGCGAAGATCGCGAGCGTCGGCAACTCGACCCCCGCGATCGTCACTCTCTCGTCCGACAGCGGGAGCGGGATGAAGCCGAGCATGTTCACGGTCCAGATGAAGACCATCAGCGACGCGACGTAGGGGAACCAGCGACCGATCGCCTGCGTGGGTAGCCCCTGCTCGGCGACCGAAACCTGCGCGACCTCGTAGATCGTCTCGCCCAGAGCCTGGCGGCGGGTCGGGTCCCGTCCCACCTTGACGCGCATGAAGACGATCCCGATGAGGCACGAGCAGAGTGCGCCGAGAAGCAGATACGCCACGGCCTTGTTGATCGACATGTCGATCGGCCCGAGGTGGATCGGGATCCAGTCGTGCAGCTCCCACTCCTCGGAGATGAACGCGCCCTTGTCCTCCTCGGTCTCTCCCTGGGCGAGGCCGGCGGACGGCAGGATCAGGGCGAGTCCGAATAGGAGCGCGGTAAGCCGCTTCATGCCGAGATGGTTGATCGGTAATTGCCGTCGATGCGGGGATGGCTGAGACCGAGCCGGGGACGCCGCCCGTCCGAAGCGCGTATCGGGAATACGGGCGGGGAGGGGCGGCACCAGCCGGCGATGTGTCTCAGCCACCAGCCGCGCGGCGAGGAATAGCCGATCAACCATCTAGGTCTCTCCGCCGAAGTAGGAGGCCAGCCCGACGGCGAGCTCGACCGTGAAGGCGAGCGCGTAGAGGCCCGCCGCCGCGATGCCGACGCTCTCGTCGGACGCCGTCACGACGACGAGCGGTATTCCGACGAGAAGTGCCCGGGAAGTCGTGCCGATGCCCCTCATTCCTGCGGCGGCGAGGTTATCTGCGCTGCCCGGGAGACGCGCCAGTACCAACGCGAAGACCTCAGCCGCGACCCAGAGGACTGCCGCGAGCGCCCACCCCGAGAGGGGCCAGCCCGCGACCGCGAAGACGGGGAGCGCGAGGGCGATGACGGCCCCGCCCGCGATCGTCGGCCCGAGCCGGCTCGGCACGGACCGAGGCGTGGTGAAGATGCCCGCACTCACTCCTGCTCCGCCCTTCCGTACACCTGATAGACCGCCAGGACGCCGAGCGGGATCCCTGCGAGGGCTCCGACGAGGAGGCCGATGCCCGCCGACCCGAGCGCCCATCCAACCAGGGCCCCGATGATCATCGCGGCCGCGAGGGCGCCCAGGAGCAACCCCGAGGCGGTGGCCAGCGAATGAGGTGAGGAGGCCGCGTCCGGCGTCATCCCGGCGGGAGCATATCAGCGAGCTTGTAACACCTGATTCCCGCTGTCCTGAGCGAAATAAGGCCAAGTTCGTTACATCCTCGACAGGGTTCGGCCCCACGGGTCCGACCCCCTCCCCGTTCAGCGCCAACCCGAGTCCGACCGGGTCCTCGCCGACTTCGTCGAGCGCGCGCGGGCGCACGCGTCGACCTGAGCGCACGCGTCGGCCCAAGCGCAGGCATGGACCCGAGCGCAGGCATCGACCCGAGCGCAGGCATCGGCCTGGCGGGTGCGTTCCGAATGCGACACACAGCGCCCGGCAACACAAGCCAAGTTACAACTTGTCACTTGCGCGGAATTGGCACGTTCCGGTTGCAGAACTGCCAACGTCATGCCGGCACGATGCGGTCATGTACACGGCAGCGCCACGCCTCGATCCGCGACTCCTGAGACTCATCGCAGAGCTTGACGACCCCTCCAACCCGATGGCCGAGACCTACCGACAGGCCCGGAAGACCGCCGCGCAACTCGGCATTCCTCGGCCAAGCTACGGAGCGGGTACGCATCCATCTCAAGGTGTCGCGGGCGAGTCGTGCGGCAGCCCGGAAGCGACGAGAGATCCTGATGGACGTCGCCATGTACCGGCGGCCCGTCGAGGATCTATACGAGCTCCTCGAGTAGTCCACGTTCGATCTCGTTACAACTTGTAACTTGGCACAACCCCGTACCCCTCTCCTGCGCACGGCGCTTGGAGGGCAGGACGGCGCTTGGAGGGCAGGGTTGAGGCGACTGTTGCCTAGGCCGTCAGCCGCTCGCGGGCCTCGGCCTGCTCGCGGTCGCGACGGCGGACGCGCGGGTTCATGAGCTTCACGATCTCGAGCAGGTAGACGACGTAGATCGAGAACGCGACGGCGCCGAGGCCGATCGCGAGGACGGCAGCGGTCTCCAGCGGGTGCCATTCGCCACCCTCGCGAAACGGGACGAAGCGGGTAGCCAGCGCGGCACCGGCGAGGCTCGCGCACCAGAGCCACATCGTGACAGCGGCTCGTCGCTGCGAGAAACCGATGTTGATGAACCGGTGGTGCAGGTGGCTGCGGTCCGCCGCGTAGATCGGTCGGTTGTGCTTCAGCCGCCTTGCCACGACGAACGACGTGTCGATGATCGGCACCGCCAGAACAAGGAGCGGGAGGAGGAGAACGACGGTCGAGGCCGTCTTGAGGAGTCCCTGGATCGAGACCGTGGCGAGGATGAACCCGAGACACAGAGCGCCCGAATCCCCCATGAAGATGCGGGCCGGGAAGAAGTTGTGACGAAGGAAGCCGAGACAGGCCCCAGCGACGATCGCGGAGAGGATCGCCGGGTCCGGCTTGCCGAGTGAGAGCGCAAGGATCGCGTAGGTGACTCCGGCGATCCCACACACGCCGGCGGCAAGGCCGTCGAGCCCGTCGAGGAAGTTGACCATGTTCATCACGGCGACGATGAAGAGCATCGAGAGCGGCACCCCGATCCAGGCGGGGAGGTCGACGACTCCGAGAAACGGGAACGTGAAGTGGTCGATCCAGACCCCGAAGGCGCACGGGATCGCCGCGGCGGCGAATTGGCCGGCGAGCTTGGTCGGGGGCGAGAGCCCCCGGAAGTCGTCCACCGCGCCGACCACCGTCGCCACGGCTGCGCCGAGTAGCACGCCTCGGCTCTCACCCGAGAGATCGAGGAACGCGAGAGCCGGGACGAGGATCCCCAGGAAGATCGCAAGGCCGCCGAGCCTCGGGATCGGCCGGCGGTTGAGGCGGCGAGCATCCGGACGATCGACGGCCCCGAGGAGCCGAGCCATGCCGCCGACGGCGGGCGTCAGCAGGACGACGATGACGAACGCAATGACCGCGCCGTAGAGAACCTCCGGCGTCGCCCGCAGCTCGTCGAACACTAGTGCTTCCTCTGGGGATGTTGCCGCGTTCCTGCCGGCGGAAAGCAAGCCAGGCGAGGACGCAGGGAGCACTGAGAAACTGAGTTGGGGTCAGACTTACGTCTGGCCCCAACACCCTTTCCGTATATGGGTGCGACCGAGGACGCGGCATGGCGCCGCTTTGCAGCCCGCAGGGACACGGATGACATTCCCTGAGGGAGCACTTTGGCTACTTCGTGCCGTACAGCCGGTCGCCTGCGTCGCCGAGCCCGGGAAGGATGTAGCCCTTGTCGTTCAGACCCCGGTCGACCGACGCGACGACGATGGGAACGTCCGGGTACTCGCCGTGCACGCGCGCGATTCCCTCGGGTGCCGCGATGATCGCAATCAAGCGAACGGAAGTGGCGCCGGCGCGCCTCACCGTCTCGATCGCCGCCGCGGTCGAGTTCCCCGTCGCGAGCATCGGGTCGAGCAGGATGACGTCGCGATCGGCGATGTCGCCCGGCAGCTTCACGTAGTACTCGACAGGCTCGAGCGTCTCCTCGTCCCGGAAGAGGCCGATGAAGCCGACGCGCGCACCCGGGACGAGCGAGAGGACGGCATCGAGCATCCCCATACCCGCACGGAGGATCGGGCAGACTGCGACCTTCTTCCCCGAGATCCGACGGGCGGTCGTCCGCTCGAGGGGGGACTCTATCTCGACCTCCTCGTCGGCGAGGTCCTTCGTCGCCTCGTAGGTGAGAAGGAGTGTCAGCTCGTTCACGAGCTGGCGGAACATCTGCGTGGTCGTCTCCCTGTCCCGCAGGAGCCCGATCTTGTGCTGGACGAGCGGGTGCAGGACCT
>DATDOS010000244.1:0-17463 GCA_035293125.1 Gaiellaceae bacterium
AGAGCGGCGTCGGCCTCCATTGCCGGTAGATCGACCGCACCTCCTCAGGGATCGTGATGAACCGGTCGGTAGAGACCTCCTGCAGGATGATCTGCATCGGGAAGAGCGGTGCGAGGTCGTCGGGCCCGACGGGCTGGCCGGTGCCCGGATGAAGCACGGGCGGAGGCGGCGCCGGGAGGTCGGCCGCGATGTTGTACCAGGCCTCGGGCAGGCGGCTCTCGTCGAGGACGTACTTCACCTGGTCTGACATCACGTGCTCCTCTCTCCCCTCGTCCGGACGGCGTGTCGAGAGTCTCCCCCACGCTGCTCGACAGGGCAAGCGATAGGCTCGGCGCCGATGGGGGTGCTCACGACGCAGGTCGTCCGGGACGAGACGTTCGAGCGGCGTGGCGCGACCATGGAGGCGCTCGTCGCCGTGCTTCGCGAACGCACGGCGCTGGTCGCCCAGGGCGGTGGGGAGAAGTCCGTCGAGCGACACCGCTCGCGCGGGAAGCTGACTGCGCGGGAGCGCATCGACCTCCTCGTCGACCCCGGCACCGCGTTCCTCGAGCTGAACGCGCTCGCCGCCTGGGACTTGTACGACGGAGACGCGCCCTCCGCTGGAGTCGTGACCGGAATCGGTGTCGTCGAAGGTCGCCAGTGCGTCGTGGTGGCGAACGACGCGACCGTGAAGGGCGGCTCGTACTACCCGCTCACGGTGAAGAAGCACCTCCGCGCGCAGGAGGTGGCGCGCCAGAACCGCCTGCCGTGCCTCTACCTCGTCGACTCGGGAGGCGCCTTCCTCCCCTTGCAGGCCGACGTCTTTCCCGACCGCGACCACTTCGGGCGGATCTTCTTCAACCAGGCGCGGCTGTCGGCGCGCGGGATCCCGCAGATCGCGGTCGTCATGGGCTCGTGCACAGCCGGGGGTGCGTACGTGCCCGCGATGGCGGACGAGACGGTGATCGTGCGTGGAACCGGAACGATCTTCATCGGCGGGCCGCCGCTCGTGAAGGCGGCGACCGGTCAGGACGTCACCGCTGAGGAGCTCGGCGGCGCAGACGTGCACGCGCGGCGCTCGGGAGTCGCGGACCACTTTGCGACCTCCGACGAGCACGCCCTCGCGATCGCGCGCGAGATCGTCCGGCACCTGGACCCTCCTTCCCCCTCCCCCTGGGAGCTCGCACCGGCGGAGCTTCCTGCTCTCGACCCGGCCGACCTCTACGGCCTCGTTCCCGAGGACTTCCGCCACGAGCTGGACGCCCGCGAGGTGATCGGCCGGATCGTCGACGGGTCGCGCTTCCAGGAGTTCAAGGAGCTCTACGGCGAAACCCTCGTCTGCGGGTTCGCGCGCATCGAGGGCTGCCCGGTCGCGATCCTCGCGAACCAGGGGATCCTCTTCGCGGAGTCCTCGCAGAAGGGAGCGCATTTCATCGAGCTCGCCTGCAAGCGGCGGATCCCGCTCGTCTTCCTCCAGAACATCACCGGCTTCATGGTCGGCAAGGAGTACGAGGAGGGTGGTATCGCGCGCGACGGCGCGAAGCTCGTCATGGCCGTCGCGTGCGCGGACGTGCCGAAGTTCACCGTCGTCGTGGGCGGCTCGTTTGGAGCCGGCAACTACGCGATGTGCGGACGGGCCTACGAGCCGCGACAGCTCTGGATGTGGCCCAACGCGAGGATCTCGGTCATGGGCGGCGAGCAGGCGGCGATGGTGCTCACGATGGTCGGTGACGCAGACCCGGACGAGATTCGCGCGACCTATGAAGCGGAGGGCAACCCGTACTTCTCGACCGCTCGGCTCTGGGACGATGGGATCATCGACCCGCTCGACACGCGCCGCGTGCTCGCGCTCGGGCTGGCGGCCGCGGCGAACGCACCCGTGCCGGAGACGACCTTCGGCGTCTTCCGGATGTAGCCCGCCGGTGGTCGTCCGCATCCTGATCTGGAGCCTCGCCGAGTCGAATACGACGATCGGGGAGCTTCGCGACGCGATCCCGGACCTCGTGCCGCCGGGCGAGTGGATCTGGAACGAGGCGACCGAGCGGTTCGGCGTGATCGCCTTCGGCGAGGAGCTGCCCGAGGCGCTCGGCTGGGCTCAGGACCTCATCGGCAACGACCCCGACGTCTACGAGGAGTTCGACACATAGCGCAGCTTCGCTGCCGGATGTGGGCAATCACTCAGCCTGAAGGACGGTCTCGGCCCAGGCGTCGAGCTCCTCACGCTCCTCGAATGTCAGGCCCCGGAGCGGCGCGCGGACGTCCTCACGCACCGGAACGCCTTGCCGAGCGAGGAGTCGCTTGAGCGCCGCCTGTCGCGGGAAGCGCTCGACGAAGCCGCGGAGCTCCCCGAGGTGTGCGGCCCCTTCCGGAGTCGGATTGCGCACCACGGCTGCGACCTCCGCGGGAAACGCAGACGCGAGCGCGGACACCGCGCCGACCGCACCGCGGGCGAGTCCCTCGGCGATCAGCGCCTCCGGGCCGACGAAGACGTCGAGGCCGGGCAGCAAGTAGCGTTCGAATCGCTCCCACGGGGTGTCCGAGACCTTGAGGCCCGCAAGATTCGGAGCGTCCTCGCGGAGCCGCTCGAGCACCGCCGGCACGACCGCGTACCCGGTCGTGGAGGCGAACTCGTAGACGTAGAAGGGCAGCGGCGCGCAAGCGGTCGCGGCAGCGAGGAAGTGGGCGTACTGGGCCTTCTCGTCGAGCGGGAAGTACGGCGGGCCGATGACGACGACGGCATCGGCCCCGACCTCTGCCGCATGGACCGCGAGCGCGACGGTGTCAGCAGTCGTCTGCGCTCCGCACTGGACGGCGACCTGGAGGCGTCGGTCGGATGCCTGCAGGAAGAGGTCGGCCACACGCCGGCGCTCGTTCGGTCGGAGAAGGATCCCCTCGCCCGCGGTCCCGAGCGCCAGGATGCCGTCGAGCCCGGCGTCGACGAAGAAGTCGACGAGCGGCCCGAAGGCGTCCTCGTCGAGAGCACTCCCGTGCTCCGAGAGCGGAGTAACCGATGCCGCGAACGCACCTTTCAGCATGGCGTGACTCTACGGGGTCAGACCCGTGGGGTCTGACCCCATTAGGCTGCCGATCGTGAGCGCGCTCAAGGTGGAGCGAGAGAGGCACGTCCTCCGTGTAACGCTTGCCCGGCCGGAGCGTCGTAATGCGTTCGATGCCGCCCTGATCGCCGAGCTAGCCGATGCGTTCGCGGACGTCGGGGACGCGCGTGCCGTCGTCCTCTCCGGCGAGGGGCCGAGCTTCTGCGCAGGTGCCGACGTCGAATGGCAGCGCGCGTCGATCGATCTCTCGTACGACGAGAACGTCGAGGACGCGATGCGCCTGTATCGAATGCTCGAGACGATCGACTCCTGCCCCGCGCCGGTGGTCTGCTGCGTCCACGGGTACGCGCTCGGCGGGGGCTCGGGTCTCGTCGCATGCGCCGACATCGCGGTCGCGTGGCCGGACGCCGTGTTCGGCTTCTCCGAGGTGCGGCTCGGGATCATCCCCGCTGTCATCTCGCCGTTCGTCCTCGCCAAGATCGGTGCGTCGGCGCGACGCTACTTCGTAACCGGCGAGCGCTTCGGCGCAGACGTCGCGCTGCGGATCGGGCTCGTGCAGGAGGTGTCCGCAGACGGCGGTGGGACGGCCGAGGCGCTCGTTCAGGACATCCTCGCCGGTGGCCCCGAGGCCGTCCGCGAGGCGAAGCGGCTCGTTCGGGAGCGGCCGGACGGGATCGAGACAGCGCACATCGCGGCGGCCCGCCGAACGAGCGCCGAGGGGCAGGACGGGCTCAGGGCCTTCCTCGAGCGCCGCACGCCGGGCTGGGCAGCCGAGAGCGCGTGGCCGTCAGTGGTTGGCCATCAAGACGACGAGCACGAAGCCCACGGCAACAAGCGCGGTGATCCACCACGCCGGTGATGCGCCGGCGATCAGCAGTCCGACAGCGGTGAGGCCGATCAGAACAGCAGGGACATAGGAGCTCGTTTGGACGAAGCGTCCGCGCACCGGCAGGGTGTCCGCCAGCGCGACGACGAGAACGAAACCGATCGCCGCGAGGCCGGTGATCCGCCAGGCCGGACTCACCCCTCCGATCAGGAGTCCGACTGCCGTGAGGCCGATCGGCGCGGCGGGAATGAAGCGGGCCACCACGCACGAGCGTAACTCGTGGCGCCCTACAGTTCACGCTCGTGGCGATCCGGAAGCTACTCGTGGCCAATCGGGGGGAGATCGCGGTGCGTGTCTTCCGCACATGCCGCGCGCTCGGGATCGAGACCGTGGCCGTCGTCGCACCCGATGACACGGGGTCGCTCCATGCGCGCTCGGCCGACGAGACGGTCGAGATCGCGAGCTACCTCCATTCGGAGGAGCACATCCGCGCCGCGAAGTCCGCTGGAGCCGATGCCATCCATCCCGGTTACGGCTTCCTCGCGGAGAGCGCGAGCTTCGCCGCTTCCGTCGGGACCGCCGGGCTGACGTGGGTCGGCCCCTCGCCGGACGCGCTTCGGCTTGGCGGGGACAAGCTCGAGGCGAAGCGAATCGCGCGCGAGTCGGGCGTCCCCGTCCTCGCCGACGGCGCTGCGAGCGAGATCGGCTTTCCCCTCCTCGTGAAGGCGGCTGCGGGCGGCGGGGGCCGCGGGATGCGCGTTGTCCGCACGGAGGTCGAGCTCGAGGGTGCGCTCGCTGCAGCCGAGCGAGAGGCCTCGGGAGCCTTCGGCAATGGAACGCTCTATTGCGAGCGGTATCTCGAACGGCCGCGCCACGTCGAGGTGCAGCTGCTCGCGGACGCGCACGGAACGGTCGTGGCCGTTGGCGAGCGCGACTGCTCCGTCCAGCGCCGGCACCAGAAGGTGCTCGAGGAGGCGCCGGCTCCTGGCCTCGACGCGCGGCTACGCGTCCAGATGCTCGAAGCCGCAGTCGCGTTCGGCCGCGCCATCGGGTACCGGAGCGCCGGGACGGTCGAGTTCGTCGTCGACGGAGCGGAGTTCTTCTTCCTCGAGCTGAACGGTCGGATACAGGTCGAGCATCCTGTGACGGAGGCCGTAACCGGCCTCGATCTCGTCGCGGAGCAGCTGAGGATCGCGGAGGGAGAGCACCTTGTGGCTCAGAGCCACAAGGGCGACGGGCACGCGATCGAGGTACGGCTGTACGCCGAGGATCCGCGGACGTTCCTCCCGCAGGCGGGCCGGATCGAGCGGCTCCGTCTCCCAGATGGCGTTCGTGTCGACGCCGGCGTCGAGGAAGGTGACGAGGTCGGACTCTCGTATGACCCCATGATCGCGAAGCTGATCGCCCACGGGCGCGATCGTCGCGAGGCACTCGCCTTGCTCGCAGCCGCTCTCGACGTGACCGAGGTGGAGGGCGTCACGACGAACCTGCCGTTTCTCCGGTGGCTGGTCTCGCATCCGGTCGTCCGTGCAGGCGACGCAACGACGGCCTTCCTCACCGAGTACCGGCCGCTCTCCCCACCCCCACTCTTACGAGCGCCCGCCGCGTGGCGCACGCCGTGGCGGCTCAGTCTCCCGGCGCCTCCGCCCGCCTCGCCGCCGGACGTCGACCTGGAGTCACATCGTCACCGCCCGGCGCATGGAGAGAGCGCGGTGACGGCGCCGATGCCCGGCACGGTCATCCGCGTGGAGATCGAGACGGGAGATTCCGCCCAAGCGAGACAGCCGCTCGTCGTCCTCGAGGCGATGAAGATGGAGATCCCCGTCCACGCGCCGTTCGACGGAACGGTGAAGGCCGTGCACGTCGCCCCCGGCGATCGCGTGGCCGGTGGAGCGCTCCTCGTCGAGCTCGAGAGCTAGGGAGAGACCACTAATCCCCGCGAACCCGGTCGAGAAGCCACCCGACCGTGACGTTCACGAGCCAGACGACGATCGTGGCGCCGATGTACGTCCAGAGACCGGTGATCGAGAAGTCGGAGGCGATCCACTCGGCGAGCGCGAGCATGAGCACGTTGATGGCGAAGTAGGCGAGCCCGAAGGTAACGAGAATCAGAGGGAGCGTGAGGATTGCGAGGATCGGCTTCAGGATCGCATTCCCGAACGTCAGGACGGCGGCCCCGAGGAGGAGCGATCCCCACCGCCCGATCGTCACGCCGTCGAACATCCAGTCGACGACGATCAGCGCCAGGACATTGATTCCCCAGCGGATCAGGAGGCGGATCAGGATGATCATCGCAACTCGAAGGTAGCGCTCGACGTCGGCTAGAAGATCTTCTGGAGCTTCATGGCCGCGCCCATGTCACCTTTGATCTTGAGCTTTCCGGTCATGTACGCGGTCGTCGCGTTCTGCTCGCCCGCGACGATCTTCTCGAAGCTCTCTTCGGTCGCCGAGAGCGTGCAGTCGGCGTCGCCCGCGCCCTCGCTGACGTCGATGGCGCCGTCGGCGATCGCAACCGTCCAGATCCCCGCGCCCTCGATGTCGAAGACGTACGTGTTCGTCATGCCGGCGATGCGATCCGCGGAGACCCGCGCGGCGAGCCCGTCGAAGAACTCCTGAACACTGGCCATCGAAACTGCCTCCTTTCCTCGGGAACCGGGCGGAGCCTACCGCGCGGATACCATCCGCGCGCGTGGACTTCGACCTCACTGCAGAGCAGGAGCTGATCCGCGACACGGTCCGAACGTTCGCGCGAGAACGTGTCGAGCCGGTCGCCGCCGAGCTCGACCTCGAGGGCCGGTTTCCGTACGAGCTCGTCGCCGAGCTCGCCGAGCTCGGCCTCATGGGCCTCCCGATCCCCGAGGAGTACGGCGGCGCCGGAGGTGACACGGTCTCCTACGCAATCGCTATCGAGGAGCTGACGCGCATCGACTCCTCGGTCGCGATCACGGTGGCTGCGCACACCTCGCTCGGGACGATGCCGATCCTGCTGTACGGGACCGAGGGGCAGAAACAGCGCTGGCTGCCGGACCTGGCCTCGGGGCGGCGGCTGGCGGCGTTCGGCCTCACCGAGCCTGACGCGGGATCGGACGCGGGCGCGACGCGCACGACGGCGGAGCTGCGAGACGGCTCGTGGGTCGTGAACGGGTCGAAGCTCTTCATCACCAACGCCGGCACGGACATCACCTGGGGCGTGACCATCACGGCGCGAACCGGTGACGACGAGATCTCGAACATCGTCGTCGAGAACGGGACCCCGGGGTACGTGATCTCGGCGCCGATGAAGAAGCTCGGCTGGCGCGCCTCGGACACGCGCGAGCTCTCGTTCGAGAGCTGCTCCGTGCCGGAGGAGAACCTGCTCGGCGAGCGAGGTGCCGGCTTCCGCCAGTTCCTGGAGATCCTCGACGGAGGCCGGATCTCCGTGGCGGCCATGGGCGTCGGGCTCGCACAGGGCGCGTACGACCTTGCGTATGCGTACGCGAAAGAGCGGGAGCAGTTCGGCAAGCCGATCTCGTCGTTCCAGGCGATCAGGTTCAAGCTCGCCGACATGGCAACCGAGATCGAGGCGGGCCGCGCGATGGTCTACCGGGCCGCGTGGCTGAAGGATCAGGGGCGACCTTTCGCGCGCGAGGCGGCGATGGCGAAGCTCTACACCGCGGAGCTCTCGAGCAGGGTCGCCGGAGCGGCGCTGCAGATCCACGGCGGCTTCGGGTACATGGAGGAGTCGGCGATCTCGCGCCTCTACCGCGACCAGAAGATCCTGGAGATCGGCGAGGGTACGAATGAGGTGCAGCGGATGGTCATCGCTCGCCATCTCGGTCTGTAGCGGTCTGGCGCTCGCGGCCCCTGCGGCCGCGCACGTCACCGTCGTACCGCCCTTCGTCTCTGCAGGCGACACGGCCACGTTGAGCCTGACCGGGCCGAACGAGCGCGAGGCGGAAATGACTGGGTTTGCGGTGACCGTTCCAAGCGAGTTTCGGATCGTCGAGGCCCGATCGGCTGACAGCTGGCGCAGCGCAGTCCAAGGCACGACGGCGACGTGGCAGGGAGATAGCCTCGCTTCGGGAGCCGAGGCGACGTTCACTCTCGAGGTCGAGGGGCCGGTCGGACCGGGTCCCGCTGTGCTCGAGGCGGCGCAGCTCTATCCGGGTGGAGAGATCGTTCGCTGGACCGTAGCGTTGACTGTGACGCCGGCCGCGGAGACGCCGTCGCAGAACCTCGGATGGGCGTTGGTCACGGCCCTCGCGGGTCTGGTCGTTATCAGCGGGATCGGTGTGGCTGTCTTGCGGCGTACCCGCTCACTTCAAGAGAGATAGCAGGAGGACTGGCGATTTGCAGGGTTTTTGGTGAGGTTCTATAGCTCAAGACCTCACCCAGACCTCACCGCGCGGCTGCAATAGCGCCAGGAGAGCTCTCTTCGGGATTGCATCCGGCCGCATGGAGTGCGTGTACGTATCGAGCGTCGTCGAGAGCCAGGCATGGCCGACGCGATCGCTGACCTCGCGCGGTGTGACGCCTTCGTAGTGCCAGAGTGTGATTCGCCGATGGCGAAGGTCGTGCGGCGAGAACGATGCGATCTCGGCCGTCTTGCACGCACGCGCCATCGCACGTCGGAGTTGATCGTCCGTGACGCCGGGGAATACGGCCCGATCCGCGAGTCGATCCTCGATCGGACACGTCGAGGCGATCACGTCAAGTAGCCACCGCGGAACCGGCACCCACTTCGCACGCTTGGACTTCGTCTTTCGCGCCGGCACCCGGAAGCGCCTGCCGACCACGTCGACGTCGGCCCAAGTGATCGTCGACTCATTGACGCGTAGGCCCGTCTGCTCGATGGTGATGAGCGCGAGCCGCAGGCGCTCGGGAACGCGTTCGAGGATCGCAAGAACGTTCGCGGCAGACGGTGGGTCCCGCTCAGCCTTCACCGGCTTCGGAACGCGGAGCCGACGATCACGAGCCGGGTTCGCATCGACACCAGCGAAGTCGATCGCGAGCCGGAGGGAACTCAGGTACTTGCGCACGGTCGTCGGCTCGAGCTCGTCCGCGAGCTTCGCGACCGCCTCCTGGACGTCAGCGAGCGTCAGCTCGGAGACTTCGAGCTCTCCGATGAGCGGCTTGAAGCGATCGGCGGCGTTCGTGTCGAGCTTCTTCGTCTTCTCCTCGACGTCGATCCGGGAGTCGATCCACCGCCGGAACCAGGCGTCGACCGTGACCGTCGAACGCTGCGTCGACGCCTGCTGCAGCCGCCGGAGCTCCTTCCGCGGGTCTCGTCCTGCCGAAAGCTCGCCGGCCGCCCGGTCGCGCAGACCTCGTGCTTCGCGCTCGGTGTGTTTCGACCCAAGGTGGACGAGCCGGTACGCACGACCGCCCCAGCGGTACCGAACGACGTAGCGACGCTCGCCCGCGCCCGTGCGACGACGAGTGATGTAGACGTGACTCACTCGTAAACCGTCGCTCCGTCGACGAGACGATGGACGTCCTCCTTGCGGACATACGTCTTGCGCAGGCCGCGGAACTGCACCTTCGGCAGCTCGCACATGATCGCCTCGGCCGCAGCCCGGCTCACGCCGAGCTCGTCGCGGATGCCTCGGCAGTCGAGGAGCTTCGGAAGGTCACGCGGGTTGCGCACCGCTTTCCCCACCCTCACCGCGGCGAGCTTCGAGCCACTCCTCCGCTCCGAGTTTCTTCGCCGCGTCCCCGAAGTACAGCTGCGCCCCCTCCCGAAGCGCCTTCGAGAGCGTGACGTGCTCCGTCTTCGCGAGCTCGTCGAGGAAAGCCTTCTCCTCCTCCGTGAACCACACGGTCACGAGCTTCATCGGTTTGCTGACGTAAGGCACCGCTCCTCCGATCATTCGGGTCTAGAACCTCCCCAAGTTCTATAGACCCCGCGTCGGACGGACTACCCTCCGAGGATGGCCAAGCCCTACATAACCGGCACCGTCGCGGAGTGGCGCGACGACGAAGGATGGGGCGTCGTCTCATCTCCCGATCTTCCCGGCCTGATCTGGGTCCACTTCTCGCACGTGGACATGGAGGGTTTCGTCACACTCTCGGTTGGGCAAGAGGTTCAGTTGCGTGCCGAAGATCTGGCGCCCTACGATCAAGACGGATACCGATTCCGCGCCTTGATCGTGCGTCCTTAGGAGTGCATTACCGGCGTGGAGTACTGGATCAAGTCAGACCGGCTAGCAGACTCCGCACATCGCGTGCAACCTGATCGAGCTGACCTGCGTCGAGGGGCACGTCGCCGCGAACGAGCCATCCGTCTGCTGAGCGCTCCCGGAGCTCGACCCCGAGCGACACGTGTCCGAGTGCGTCGATCGTTGCGCCGAGACGTAGCCCGCCTTCGTATGCCTCCCATGTGCGCTCGCCAGACCAGCCCCGCCACTCCTGGGCGAGCGCGTCGAAGAAGTCGGGCATCGAGGACTCGGGCGGCGGCCCAAACCAGACCTCGGCATCCGCACGGAGATTCGGCAGAGACAGATGGGCGTGAACCGACCAAGGCCCGTCGCGGCCGATCGCGGGATCCGAGAGACGCAAGAAGACGCGCTCGTGACCGATCCGTACACTCGATTCGCTGACCACGAGCTCAAAGCCTATGCGTCTGGGGTCGGCTCACCGCGCTGCCCCGCTGGTGCCTGATCCTGCCCGGGTGCTCGCGGCCGTCAACGGCCTTCGGCCGTTCCCCTTCGGTGACTGCCGCTGCGCGCCCGGGCAGGGGCAGCCACCGGAGCAGCGTCAGGAAGCGCGAGCACGCCGGCGCCAAGGAAGACGGAAGCCGACGAGCCAGATGATGACGCCCGCGCCCGCGGACCAGATGACCAAGACCCACCACGGACGCTCGCGAATCTCACCGCTGCCACCGTACGACCACGAGCCGGAACGCTGGACGGAGCCCTCAGGAGCCCCGGGAACGGGTCGCGGACCCGCTTGTGTTCCGGCGATCGTCATTGCCGACACTTCGATTTCGGTGAGGTTCGACGCGCTCATGTACCTACCCCGACGAAGGCACCGGGCGACGTGGACAACGTCGGCGTGGGACAACACGTACATCTCCTTTCCCGGAGGCGGAAAGCCGCAGACCGTCAAGACCGGCGAATCCGATCCCTTCGACTGTTCATTCAGCGCCATGAAGACCGCGTCTCCGAAAGCTCGTTCTGGGCCGGACTCCGCCGTCTCGAAGCGCCACATCACGGCCGTCGTCACGACGTAGTAGGCAGCCAGAGCCACCAGCACTGCAGCGATCCGGAGCACGAGCCGCATTCGCTCACGATACGAACTTCGTCCCCTGTCTGAAGCGCGGCCCTGCCGCCCCCGCACCGGCAGCCTCCCTGTCGGGATGCCTGCCGGCGAGCGTCCGACTCACGGCCCGCGCACCGGCAGCGGGTGCCGATCAAGGAGCGCGATCGCCGGCAGGAGCTCGCCCGGCCGGAAGCGGAGCTCGTCGAGGAAGCCCTCCCGCCAGGCCCACACGAGGCGAGCGTTCCGCAGCCCTCGCATCGTCGCGCCGGTGAGCAGCGTGAGATCGCGGCCTACGTAGTTGAGGAGCGTCCTGCCGGCAGCGGTGACCGTCTCACTCACCTCTATGGAGCCGTCCGGGTTCCACTTCGCGAGGTACTTGCTGAGGTAGCCGGCGATCCGTCGTGCCTCCTGCGGCTTCTCGAGCGGCTTGGAGTCGACGAACCCAAAGCCCTTCGACGGCCCGAGTCTTCGTAGCGCCTCGACGTACGCCCGCGCCCACTCGCGCTCGGGAGCCGTCTGCATCCCGAGCACGATGTGCAGGTGCCAGACGCCGCGGCGCTGCATCTCCCACGAGTAGGCGAGCAGTCCGCCGCGCTTCTCGTAGCCGAGAGCGCGTAGCCGGCGGTCGGCGTGCTGCTTCGCGATCCGGTTGAGCTCGCGCCACCACATCCGCGAGCTCTCGTTCCACAGATCGGCTGCGCCTTGAACCACCCGGCAGCCCTTGCGACCGCTGCACGGCTCGCCGTGCGGATGCGAGCAGCGTGACATGTCCCACACGAGCCCTGCTTCTTCACCCGGAGCCGTCAGCGTCGTCATCGACACGAGCCCGCCGTAAGCGCGGAGGTTCTCGCGGAGCTTGCGCATCGTGTCCCTGGCCCAGGTCGACGCGTACGCCGGGCAGCGACGACGCCCGCAGCGACTCACCCACGGCGGTCGCCAGTGGCCGCAGTGCTCGCAGCGGATGTACCCGAGCTCGTGGAGCCGGGCGTCCCGACGCAGCCGGCCGCGCGGAGTAAGCTCACCCCGGCGGGCCAAGACCTGACACCCCAGGTTCTTGCTGCTCGACTTCCGACGACTCGCGTTCTGAGCGCGGGTCGTCGTGTTTTCGGGAGGCCGTGAATCCCGGACCTCACCCAGACCTCACCAGGTCGGCGAAGTACGGCTTTGGCGTCCTCTACGGCATGAGGCCGATTCAGCTCACGTGCAGGGACTTCGCTCAGCCATGCGGGAACACACGTTCCCGCCGACACTTCAAGAGAGATAGCGGGTCCCGCTGCTACGGTCGTACGTCGTGATCTTCACGCAGTTCGTCGACGACGCCCTCGGCTGTGCGTCATACCTCGTCGGCGACGCGAACAGCGGAAGCGCCGTCGTCGTCGACCCGGCCTTCGCGATCGAGCAGTACCTCGAGGAGGCCGAGAGGCGCAGCGTGCGGATCGTGCGCACGATCGAGACGCACACGCACGCGGACCACCTCTCCGGTCACGGGAGGCTCGCGCTGGAGCACGGCGTTCCCGTCAGCGTTCACCCCGCGGCCGAGGCCGAATACCCACACGACCCCATGGAAGACGGGAACGAGATCGTGGTCGGCGACGTCGTCCTCCGCTGTATCCACACACCGGGGCACCGCCCCGAGCACTCTTGCCTCGCGGTCTCCGATCTTTCGCGGGGCCCTGATCCCTGGATCGTCCTCACCGGAGACTCGCTCTTCGTCGGCGATGCCGCGCGGCCCGACCTGGCGGTCGAGGCGCGAGAAGGCGCCGAGGGGCTCTTCCACTCGCTCCAGCGGCTCGTGGAGCTCGGGGACGGCGTCGAGGTCTACCCGGGGCACGTCGCGGGATCGCTCTGCGGCAAGGCAATGAGCTCGAAGGCCTCTACGACGATCGGCTTCGAGCGGCGTTTCAACCCCGCGCTGGCGTACGACGATGTCGCGCTCTTCATCGCCGAGTCCGCGAGCATATCCGCCCCGAGGCCACCGAACATGGAGCGAATCGTGGAGATGAACCGCGGCCCGTTCGTCGGCGTTCAGCCGGACCCCCAAGAGCTCCCCACGCCGTCCGACGGCGCGCAGGTGCTCGACGTCCGGCCCGTGGAGAGGTTCGCCGAAGGTCATTTCCCCGGTGCGCTCAACGTGCCCGTCTCCGGCACACGGTTCTCGACGAAGGCGGCCTTCGTCCTCGGCCCGGATCGCCCAATCGTCGTCGCGGCGTCCGATTCAGGCGAGGCGACGCAGGCGATCCGCTCGCTTCGCTCCGTCGGCCTGTTGGACATCGCGGGGTACGTCCTCGGCGGGGGCTCGGAGACGCTCGAGCTCGTCTCGATGGAGGAGCTCGACGCGCTGCTCGCGGAAGGAGCGGAGCTGATCGACGTGCGCGAGAAGGACGAGCGCGACTCGGGCTATATCGCGGGAAGCCGCAACATCCCGTACCGCCTGCTCGCGCTCGGCGAGGTGGACCTCCCACGCGACCGGCCCATCGTGACCATCTGCGAGACCGGGCCGCGGGCGGCGATCGCAGCGAGCATCCTGGCCGCACACGGCTTCGACGCTCATCCGGTCTGGGCCGGCGGCATCGACTCCTGGGCTGCCGCCGGGAAGCCGACGGTCGAATTCCGCCGCTGCGGATCGGGCTAGCTCGCCGCAGGTGAGCGGCCGACTGCCGCGTCAGACAGGTGGGCCGATCCGCTCGACCACATAGCCGGCCGAGCGCATCGCCGCGAGGAGCTCCTCGCAATGCATCTCGTCGCGCGTCGAGACGACGAGCTCGATCTCTGTCTGGAGCGCGCTCGTCGTTCGCCCCTCGCGGTGGTGATCGACGGAGACGACGTTGCCGCGGCCGCGAGCGACGAGGTCGAGCACGTCGCGCAGCTCTCCCGGTCGGTCGGGGATCAGCATCCGCATGGCGAGGAATCGGCCGGACTGGGTCAGGCCGTGACGCAGCACGGAGATGAGCGTCGTCGCGTCGATGTTCCCGCCCGAGAGGACGACCGCAACGGATCCGGAGCCGGGCACCCGGCCCGCGAGAAGTGCCGCGAGGCCCACAGCGCCGGCGCCTTCGACGAGGAGCTTCGTGCGCTCGACGCAGAACACGAGCGCCTCCGAGATCTCCTCGTCGGAGACGGAGACGGTGTCGTCGAGGACTCGGTCGAGGATCGAGGACGCGAGCTCGCCGCGATACTTGACGGCGATCCCGTCCGCGATGGTGTACCCCGGCTGGCAGACGACGCCGACGACTCGAACGCCCGGTCGGCGCTCCTCGAGCGCCATCGCGATCCCTGCGGCGAGGCCGCCGCCGCCGATCGGGATCAGGACGGTCTCGGCCTCCGGAGCCTGCTCGGCGAGCTCGAGCCCGATCGTCCCCTGGCCGGCGATGACACGCGGGTCCTCGAAGGCATGTACGAGCGTCGCACCGGTGCTCTCGACCTGCGCCTGTGCCGCCGCGACCGCTTCTTCGAAGCCCTCGCCGGCGAGCACCGTCGTCCCTCCGTACGAGCGGGTGGCCTCGACCTTGGCCATCGGGGCGTCCTGGGGCATGAAGATGGTCGCCGGGATGCCCGCTTCCCGCGCAGCCCAGGCGACCGCCTGGCCATGGTTTCCCGCGCTCGCCGCGACGACGCCCGCGCGACGCTCTGCCTCGCCGAGGGTCGCGATGGTGTTGTAGGCGCCGCGGATCTTGAAGGAGCCCGTGCGCTGGAGGTTCTCGGCCTTGAGGAAGACCGAGCGGCCGGAGAGCCGCGAGAACGTCTCCGTCGGGTAGAGCGGCGTCTCGCGCGCGACTCCCGCGAGCCGTTCGCGGGCGGCCTCGATGTCAGAGATGGTCGGCGCCTCCTTCATGGGGTCAGACCCGTGGGGTCTGACCCCACGTGGAACACCTCCTCCATGATCTGCCGAACAGCCGTGACGGGGTCGAGCTCGCGGCGCTCGACCGCGGTCAGAACGCGCCGAAGCTCCGGGTCGTCCGCCACGGCAGCTTGCAGGTGCGCCTTCGCCCGGCTGGAGGCGACGGCGAACACCTCGGCCGCGAGGTTCTTACGGCGGCGCTCCTCGAGCTGACCGTCGCTCTCGAGCAGGGCCCGGTGGTCCTCGAGCGCAGACCACAGCTCGGGAACGTTCTCGCCCCTGAGCGCCTCGGTCAGCAGGATCGGGGGACGTCGGTGCGGCTCGGCGAGCCCCACGATCGAGCGCACCTCGTTGAGCATCGTCTTCGCTGCCGGGTGGTCCATCTTGTTGATCGCGATCACGTCGGGAATCTCCATGATCCCAGCCTTGAGCGCTTGCACGGAATCGCCGGAGCCGGGCATGAGCACGAGCAGCACGGTGTCGGCGATCCCGGTGACCTCGACCTCACTCTGCCCTGCTCCCACCGTCTCGACGAAGACGACGTCCTTGCCCGAGGCATCGAGCAGGAGAACCGCCTGCAGCGTCGCCTCCGCGAGCCCTCCGAGGTGGCCGCGCGTGCCCATCGAGCGGATGTAGACGCCTGGGTCGAGGAAGTGATCCGAGAGCCGGATCCGGTCGCCGAGGAGCGCCCCCCGCGAGAACGGGCTCGAAGGGTCGACGGAGACGACCCCGACCGTGGGGCCGAGCTCCCGGACGTGACCGACGAGAGCGGCGATGAGGCTCGACTTGCCCACTCCCGGGGGCCCTGTGACACCGATCACAGCAGCCCGCCCCGTCTCGGGGTAGAGCTCCCGGACGAGCGGGTACGCGAGCGGATCGCCGTTCTCGACCAGCGAGATGGCCCGGGCGAGCGCGCGGCGGTCGGCGCCGCGCACGCCGGCGGTCAGCTCCTCGAGCGTCCACTTCTTGCGCGCCACGCCGGGACTCTACGTCGCCTCGCGAAGGCCGAGCCGTCGCACACATTGCGGCCGCGAAGCGGCTGCCTTCAGGGATCTTCGCGCGAGCGGAATCCGCGCGTCAGCGGATTCCGGTCTTGCGCAGAGGCTTCGACCTCGCGACGCGCCTCGATCTCCTCGAGGAGCGTCGCGATCCGTTCGAGACCGCTCGCCGGAGCGCCGTTCCCCACCGGCTCCGGCTCGACTGCGTGCGCGTCGCCGTTGCCGAGCGCGGCGACCGCAGACTCCGAGCTCGCCTCGATGGCCTCCTGCTCCTCCGCGCTTCGCACCGGCAGCCAGCGCGTCATCACGAGGGCTACCAGTGAGCCGAAGAGATAGATCGCGCCGGCTGCGATCCAGACTGCTCGCGCCCCGAACACGTCCGTGAGCACGCCCGCCCCGGCCATCGCCAGCCCGAGGACCGCGTAGTTCGAGCTCATGATCGTCGCCAGGGCGCGTCCCCGGTACTGGTCCGGAGCCCCGCGCTGCACCAGCAGCCGGTTGCAGATGATCGCCGCGCCGTTTCCGGCCGCTCCTCCGATCACGAAAGGAACCGCAAGCCAGATCGTCCCGCTGAGCGCAGCGGCTCCCCAGCCGACCCCCATGAGCGCGATCGAGCCGACGTAGTGGCGGCGGAGGCCGACCTTCCCGAGCGCAGGGGCGGCGAGGAAGCTTCCGACCGCGAGCCCGACACCGCTCGCGGCGATGAGCGCCCCGAACCCGAGGTTGCCCGCGTCGAGCGTGTCCTTGGCAAAGACGACCTCGGCGACGTTGACCGCCCCGGCACCGATCAGGACGACGTTCCAGACGACGAGGACCGTGCGCAGGGGGCGAGCAGTGACGACGAGCCTGAGCCCGTCGGCGACATCTCGCCAGTGGCCGCGCGTGACGGGTTCCTCGGACTGGAGAGCGCCCCTGGGGATGCGAGCCACCAGCCCCGCGGAGATCAGGAACGTGACCGCGTTCACCGTGTAGGGGGCCGACGTCCCCCAGGCGGTCAGCATGAGGCCCCCGACGACCGGGCCGACCATCCATGCGAGGGTCTCGACGGTCTGCAGCAGCGAGTTGGCGTTCGTGAGCTCCTCGTCCGGCACGAGGTTCGGAAGTCCGGCATACACGGCAGGGAGGAAGAACCCGGTGGCGATGCCGGAGATCGCGGCCAGACCGACGACGCCACCGGCGCCGTCCACGAACGGCAGCGCCGCGAACACGCCGAACCGCACGAGGTCGGAGAAGATCATCAGGCGGCGACGCGACAGCCGGTCGACAAGCGGGCCGAGCAGGAGCCCGATCAGGACGATCGGCAGGAAGTCGGCGATGAGCAGCGCGGCGACCCACACGCCCGACTCCGTGCGGTCGTAGACGTCGACCGTGAGCGCGATCGCGGCGAGATACGTGCCGAAGCTCGACCCCGCTGTCGCGAGGAAGAGGTACCCGAAGGACGGCGACCGGCGAAGAAGGCCGAGACGGCTTGAGCTCTCCACGACCGGTGGTGACGCTACCACCTGGTCTCGTTTCCGACTACGGCGC
>DATDOS010000245.1:0-6346 GCA_035293125.1 Gaiellaceae bacterium
TGCGAGCACCTGCATGACCGTCAGCGGGAGCGGGATGGCGCCTCCGGCGACACCCCAGGCGAGGAACGGCAGGAGCTCACCGACGTTGGAGCAGAAGTGGTACGCAGCGAAACGGCGGATGTTGTCGTAGACGGCGCGCCCTTCCTCCACCGCCGCGACGATGGACGCGAAGTTGTCGTCGAGGAGCACCATGTCGGCGGTCTCGCGCGCGACGTCCGTGCCGCTTCGTCCCATCGCGACTCCGATGTCCGCCTCCTTCAGGGCGGGGGCGTCGTTCACTCCGTCCCCGGTCATCGCCACGATCTCGCCCCCCGCGCGGAGCACCCGCGCGAGGCGGAGCTTCTGCTCGGGCGAGATGCGGGCGAAGATGACGTCCCGCTCGGCAAGGCGGCTACGGAGCTCCTCGTCGTCCAGCTGATCGAGCTCGCTCGGCCCGATCACGTGCGCGTCGTCCCGAACGAGCCCGATGCGACGGGCGACGGCCTCCGCCGTGTAGCCGCTGTCGCCCGTGACCATGATGACGCGGATTCCCGCCACCTTGCAGCTTTCGATGGCGGCGGCGACCTCGGGTCGCGGCGGGTCGAGCATGCCCGCCACGCCGAGGAGCTCGAGCTCACCCTCGACCTCACCTGCCACTTCAACGCCGTCGGGGAGAACCCGCCTCGCGAAAGCGAGAACGCGGAGCGCGCCTCGCTCCATCTCCTCGGCGGCGGCGAGAGCGCGGACCTGTTCGTCGCGACCGAGCGTCGTCCGTGGGACGACGACTTCCGCCGCACCCTTCACGTACGCGACCCGGCGGCCGCCGACGAGATGCACCGTGGTCATTTCCTTCCTCGTCGAGTCGAACGGGATCTCCGCAACACGAGGCCTGCGGGCGACCTCGTGCGCGTGCCTGAGGCCCCCCTTCTCGGCGACCACGACGAGCGCGGCCTCGGTCGGGTCGCCCACGATCTCCGTGCCGGACGGACCGGTCGTGAGCCGGGCGTCGTTGCAGAGGAGCGCGCACCGGAGGAGCTCACGGAGAGGATGGGCGCTGGCCACCTGGCCGTCCTGACGAAAGCGCCCGAACGGCTCGTAGCCGGCGCCTTCGACCTCGAACCAGCCGTGCTCGGGCGACCACACTCGCTCCACCGTCATCTCGTTCTCGGTCAGCGTCCCGGTCTTGTCCGTGCAGATCACTGTCGTCTCGCCGAGCGTCTCCACCGCCGACAGCCGTCGCACGAGCGCGTTTCGCTTCGCCATCCGCTGCGTTCCGAGGGCGAGCGCAAGCGTCACGGTCGGAAGCAATCCCTCGGGCACGTTCGCCACCGTGACGCCGATCGCGAACACGAAGCGCTCCTCGAGCCCCATGCCCAGGAAGCCCGCGACCACGAAGAAGAGAGAGCCCAGGCCGAAGGACACGAGCGCGACCACTCGAGTGACACGGCGGAGCTCGAGCTCGAGGGGGCTCGGCTCCTCCTTCCCGCGCTGGGTCAGCTCCGCGATCCGACCGAACTCGGTCGCCATGCCGGTCGCCACGACGACGGCCTCGGCCGTCCCGCGCGCGACGTGCGTCCCCGCATAGACGAGCCGCTCCGGCTCGACAGGCCGCGACTCCCCCGTCAAGGTCGAGTTGTCGACGCGCAGCTCGTGGCGAGAGAGCACCTCGGCGTCGGCGCTGACGCGGTCGCCCGGCTGCAGCACGACCACGTCACCGGGAACGAGCTCCTCTGCCGGGATCTCCCGCTCGTCGCCGTCCCGGCGCACACGGGCCGTCTGCGGAAGCACGCGGCGCAGCGCCTCGCTCGCCCGCTCGGCGCGATACTCCTGCGCGAACGCGAAGACCGCGTTGACGATGATCACGACGAGGATCGCCGCGGTCAGCTGTGGGAATCCGCCGACGAGCGCGAGCGCTGCTCCCAGCCAGAGGAGCAGCGCGAAAAGGTGGACGAGCTGGCTCCCGAATTGGCGTAGACGCGAGGGCTTCGGAGGCTCGACGAGGACGTTTGGGCCGAACTGCGCCCTTTGCGAAAGGACCTCTTCGCTCGTCAGGCCGAGAGCGGATGACGCGTGCTCGGCGTCGTCAGCCGGACCGGTGCCAACGTCCACTACCCCCGATGCTGGCAGCGCGCAGCGAAAGGCGCATCCGCGCGCTCACCGAGAGACGAGTGCCGAACTACGCAGTGGGGGCTACCACTTGGAGCGCCGGCCGCGGCGGCCCGAGTAGACGAGCCGTGGCTTCGCGGTGCGCAGCCCTGCCTGCTCGAACTGCTCGCGATGACCGAGCCGGTTGGCGACACGGCTCGTCTCGTCCTGCTGATCGGGAAGGACGAACGTGATCGCCGTTCCGCTGCGCCCGGCGCGTCCGGTGCGCCCGGTGCGGTGGACGTATCCCTTGTCCTCCTCGGGCGGGTCGTAGTTGATCACGTGGGCGATGTCGTCGATGTCGAGGCCACGCGCGGCGACGTCGGTCGCCACCAGAACGGGCACCTTGCCGCTCGAGAAACGCTGGAGCGCTCGCTGCCGTACCGACTGCGAGAGGTCGCCGTGCATCGCGACCGCGTCGACCTGGTGGAAGGCCAGCTTGCGGGCGAGCTTGTCGGCGCCTCGCTTCGTCCGCACGAAGACGAGCGTCAGCCCGTCGGTCTCGCGGATGTGCTCGACGAGGGTCTCCAGCTTGGTGTCGGGTCGCACCGCCACGAAGCGGTGCGCGATCTCGCCGGCCTCGCGATCGGTCGGGGGCTCTGCCTCGAAGCGGGACGGGCTGTTCGTGTACGACTGGGCGAGGATGCCGACCTCGCCGTCGAGCGTCGCCGAGAAGAACATCGTCTGCCGGTTCCGCGGCACCAGCCGCAGGATCCGGTCGACCTGCGGCTTGAAGCCCATGTCGAGCATCCGGTCGGCCTCGTCGAGAACCAGAATCTTGATCGCCGAGAGATCGAGGAGGCGCCGATCGGCAAGATCCTGGAGCCGGCCCGGCGTGGCGACGAGGATGTGCGCGGCGCGGGCACGCTCCGCCTGCGAGCGAAGCGGCGCACCCCCGTACACAGCGGCGACGCGGAGACCGTTCGCAGGTGCGATCGCCGCGAGCTGTCCGGTCACCTGCACGGCGAGCTCGCGGGTCGGGACGAGCACGAGCGCGCTCGGACGCCGATCACGATCGGTCGTTCGCTCGACGATCGGGATGGCGAAGGCAAGCGTCTTGCCCGAGCCGGTCTGCGACTTCGCGAGAACGTCGAGCCCGGCGATCGCGTCCGGGAGGACGAGCGACTGCACCGGGAACGGAGAGTGGATGGACTGAGCGGCGAGCGCGTCAACCACGCGCTGTGACACGCCGAGCTCACGGAAAGACTGGTGCGACAAGTTGTTCAACTCCTTTTCGAACGTCGAGATTCGCCTGCCTCGAACGTCCTAAGGAGGAACGAGAAGCTCATCTCACGGGCCGACGGTATTGCCGACCGTGCCCCCACGGTAGCAGTCGCGGGTCCGTGACTCGCGGTCTGGGGTGAAAGCGGCCGCGGTTCCCCCAGCATCAGCCGGCGACCGGAGTCCGCTCGAGCGGATTCCGGTCTTGCGCCCAACCGCTAGACCGGTGCGAGGCCGCGTGCCTTGCGGCTGGCAGCCGTCTGGCGGCGCTGCGCGGAGAGCTCGACCTTCCGCAGGCGGACGTTCCCGGGGGTGACCTCGACACACTCGTCTCCGCGGATGTACTCGAGCGCCAGATCGAGCGAGAGCGGTCGCGGGGGAATCATGCGAACGTGCTCGTCGGCGGTCGGCGAGCGCACGTTCGTCATCTTCTTCTCCTTGGCGGCGTTCACGTCGAGATCCTCGGCGCGCGCGTTCTCGCCCACGATCATCCCCTCGTACACGTCCACCCCGGGCCCGACGAAGAGCGAGCCCCGCTCCTGGAGGCCGAGCAGCGCGAAGGTCGTCGCCTTGCCAAGGCGATCCGCGACGAGAGCTCCGGTCGGCCGCGTGCGCAGCTCTCCGAACCACGGCTCGAAGCGCTCGAAGACGTGGTGCAGGATCCCCGTGCCGCGCGTCTCCGTGAGGAACTCCGTGCGGAACCCGATCAAACCGCGTGCAGGGACCACGACGTCGATCCGCACCCACCCGCTGCCATGGTTGACCAGCGCCTCGGTACGTCCCTTGCGCAGCGCGAAGAGCTGCGTGATCACGCCCAGGTACTCCTCGGGCGCGTCGATCGAAACGCGCTCGACCGGCTCGTGCAGAACCCCGTCGATCTCGCGGGTGACGACGCGCGGCTTCCCGACCGTCAGCTCGAAGCCCTCGCGCCGCATCTGCTCGACGAGGATCGCGAGCTGGAGCTCGCCGCGGCCCTGCACCTCCCATGCGTCGGGCGATTCCGTGGCGAGAACGCGCAGGGAAACGTTGCCCACGAGCTCAGCGCGAAGCCGGCTCTCCACGAGGCTCGCGGTCAGCTTGTCCCCGTCGAGCCCCGCGAGCGGCGAGGTGTTGATCCCGATGGTCACGGAGAGCGACGGCTCGTCGACCGAGATGACAGGCAGCGGGCGCGGGTCGGCGGTGTCCGCGAGCGTCTCGCCGATCGTCACCTCGGGAATCCCAGCGACGGCGATGATCTCGCCCGGTCCGGCTTCCTCTGCCGCTACGCGGTCGAGCGCCTCGGTCACGTACAGCTCGGTCACCTTCGCCCGCTCGATCGTCCCGTCGGAGCGGCACCACGCGACCTGCTGCGCCGGCCGGATCGTCCCGTGCAGGACGCGGCAGAGCGCCAGCCGGCCGACGTACGGAGACGCGTCGAGGTTCGTCACGAGCGCCTGCAGCGGATGACCCTCGTCGTAGGTGGGCGCAGGGATGCGCTCGAGGATCACGTCGAGCAAGGGCCGGAGATCCGGCTCGAGCGCGTCAGGGTCGGGGTCGAGCGATGCGCGGCCCGCCTTCGCGTTGCAGTAGACGATCGGGAACTCGATCTGGCTCTCGTCCGCGTCGAGGTCGAGGAAGAGCTCGTAGACCTCGTTCACGACCTCCTCGATGCGCGCGTCCGGGCGGTCGACCTTGTTGACGACGAGGATCACCGGCAGACGCGCCTCGAGCGCCTTGCGCAGGACGAAGCGCGTCTGGGGGAGCGGGCCCTCGCTCGCGTCCACGAGCAGCAGCACGCCGTCCACCATCCGCAGCCCACGCTCGACCTCGCCGCCGAAGTCGGCGTGGCCGGGCGTGTCGACGATGTTGATCTTCACGGGCCCGTAGCGGACGGCCGTGTTCTTGGCGAGGATCGTGATGCCCTTCTCGCGCTCGAGGTCCATCGAGTCCATCACGCGCTCGGCGACGTCCTGGTTCTCGCGGAACGAGCCCGACTGCCACAGCATCGCGTCCACGAGCGTCGTCTTGCCGTGGTCCACGTGCGCGACGATGGCGACGTTGCGGATGTCCTCGCGCGTGGGCACCGACCCACGGTAGCCGCAATGCCGTGCCGCGCCCGTGCGGAAGCCACGACGGAGTTGCGCAGAAGGTGTGACACCTCGGTGCTACACTCTGTCAATGCCGACCAAGCACCCACGCATTCCTGTCACCGCCGACGCCGCGCTCGCCGGGGCGCTCGCACGCGTCGCTCCGTACCTCGGCGCACGGCCGGCTGCGAGGGTCGTCCACGACCTGGCGATCCGCGGCGCCGACGCTGTCGTCGCGGACGCCGAGCGCCGCCGGCGGGCGCTCGGGCGGCTCGCCGACATCTCGACCGGCGAGGCGCCCCTGCTCGACCTCGCCGTGCTCGACCGCGTGGACGAGCTGGCATGGGGCGCGCCCGGCGCGTAGTCCGCCGGGCGCCGTTCGGCGGCGGCCGGTTCGTCGCCGACAACTCTGCGTGGGCGCGCGCAGCGCACCCAGCCGTCCGGGACGAATGGCGCGCCGCGCTGCTGGACGGGCAGATCCTGACGACGCCGGTGGTGATGCTCGAAGTGCTGTTCTCGGCGCGGGACGGCCCGGGATTCGACGAGGTCGAAAGCGCGCTGCGCGCACTCGACGTGCTTCCCCTCACGCCCGAGACCGGCGAGCTGGCGATCCGCGCGCAGCGTGAGCTGGCCCGCGTGCATCCGCTCTACCACCGCTCAGCGAAGATCCCGGACCTCCTCGTGGCCGCCGCGGCTGAGCTCGCCGGCGCCGGCGTCCTCCACTACGACGAGGACTTCGACCGGATCGCCTCCGTCCTCGAGGTCGAGAGCCGCTGGATCGCCCCCAGGGGGGCGCTCTGATCTAGGAGACGGGTGGCATCTGCTCCACCGGCCACGGCTTGCCGGCGAGGCCCCAGTTCTTCGGATCGTGGCCCTCGACGATCACCCACGTGTGGTCGCGCAGGCCCTCGTGGGTGGCGGCACAGAGAGCGTCC
>DATDOS010000246.1:0-20028 GCA_035293125.1 Gaiellaceae bacterium
GCGATCTGGCCGCTGGTGTCGTGCGGGCGCTGCTATCCCTGCCGGATCGGACGGCGCAACGTGTGCGCGAACATCAGCCTGATCGGAGTGCACAGGGACGGGGCGCTCCAGGACCGGCTCCGCATTCCCGCCTCTCAGGTCTTTCCGGTCGGGGATCTCGATCCCGTCGTGGCAGCGCTCATCGAGCCCGTCTCCATCGCAGTGCGCGCGGTCGTCCGGGGCCGGATCGCGCTGGGGGAGAAGCTGGTCGTCTTCGGTGCCGGCCCGATCGGGCAGGCCATTGCGGTCGCCGCGATCGACAGAGGTGCGTCCGTGCTCCTCGTCGATCGTGTGCAGAGCCGCCTCGATCGCGGCAGACGAAGCGGCGCCGAGGTCCTCGCAGTGGAGAAGGGCGAGGACCCGGTCGCCGCCGCGCGGGAGTGGGCGGGAGGCGAGGGTCCCGAAGCCGTCTTCGAGGCGACCGGCGTGCCTGAGGTGGCTCGGATCGGCGTCGATCTCGTTACCCGGGCCGGCCGTGTCGTCGTCGTCGGTCTCTCGACCCATGATGCCCCGCTTCAGGTCGGCGACTTCGCCTTCAAGGAGATCGACATCCTGGGAGTGAGCTGCTGCAACGCGGACGAGTTCGCCGAGGCGGTGTCTCTGGTCGAGCGGCGCCAAGACGTGCTGGCCGGGCTCGTCACGCACGAGTTCCCGCTCGAGCAGGCCCCGGAGGCCATCGACTACGCGATTCACAATCCCGCCGAGGTGATGAAAGCCGTGATTCGGCTCGATTGACGACTTTTCGTCCGCTCATCTAGAGTCGGCCTGTGGCGCTCCGGACACTCGACGCGCACCGTGCCGAAACGGTCGAGGCGCTCTGCGAGCTGATCGTGCCCGGCTCGGGCAGGGTCGGCCCCGTCGTCTACGTCGATGCGGTGATCACGGCGATGCCTCCCGAGGTGCAGGCAGGCGCCTTGGCGGCCGTCGACGCCCTCGGCCCCGCCGCCGCAGGCGGTGCCGACGCACTCGCCGAGCACGAGCGGACGCCCGAGTTCGCGATGGTGCGCGCTCTCGCGATCGAGGCCTACTACAGCGACTTCGTCGCGCCGGACAGAGAAGGACCCGGAGCGTGGGTTGAGATCGACTTCAACTCGCCGCTGGCGATGCGGTTGAAGAAGGACTGGTCGTACCTGGGGATCTCATGAAAGACGCTTTCGACGTCGTCGTGGTCGGATCGGGCGCCGGAGGCGGTGTCGTCGCCGGCGAGCTCGCGCAGTGCGGACGCGACGTGCTGCTGCTCGAGGTCGGGCCGCACCGGACCGCCGATGACTTCGTCCGCTGGGAGGCGAAGGCCACGCACGACCTGTGGTGGCCGCTACGGCTCGCCCCCCTCCCGGACGGTGACGTGGTCGCCTTCCTCGCCGGCCGCTGCGTCGGCGGCACGACGACGATCAACACGAAGGTCGCGCTGCGAGCGCATGAGCGCGACGTCGCCAAGTGGCACGCGGCGACGGGTCTCACGAACGACCGGGGTGAACCCTTCAGCGCCGCCGATCTCGACGCCTACTACCACCGGGTGGAGGACTACCTCGGCGTTCGCGAGCGAACCGACTGGACGAAGAGTGTCTTTACCGTGCAGAAGGGCTTCCAGGCGCTCGGCGCCGAGCTCGAGCCGGTTCGCGCCTACACCGACCCCAACTGCATGCGCAACGGCTCCTGCCTGCAAGGGTGCCCGACCAACGGCGGCAAGTCGACCATGAACACGTACATCCACGACGCGCTCGTGCGCGGCCTGCTCGAGCTACGGGCGGAGTCTGCGGTCGAGCGGGTGCTGATCGAGGACTCCGCCGACGGGCCGCAGGCGACCGGTGTCGAGTACGTCGATCGCGCGGGCGAGCGTCACGTCGTCCGGGCGAAGGTGGTCGTGGTAGCCGCCGGCTCGCTCAACACGCCCCAGCTCCTGATCCGATCCGGCCTCAACCGGCCGTCGATCGGGCGGCACCTCGGCCTGCATCCCGTCCGCCTCGTCTACGGGTTGTTCGACGAGCCGCAGGACGCGCACATGGTCTACCCGATCACCGCGCACTGCATGGACCACCAGCACAACGAGGACGGCGGCTTCGTCATCGAGGCGACCACGATCCAGGATCCGATCTCGTTCGCTACGACCTCTCGCGACGACGAGGGACCGCTCTGGGGGCCCCGGCTCGTCGAGGCGGCACGCAAGTACCGGTACTGGGCTGGCGTGCTCGCCATGGCGAACGACGACAACAACTCCGCTGTCGTCGCCGACGACGACGGTCGCGAGCGGTTCGAGGTCGACTTCCAGCCGCACGAGTGCGAGCGGATCGACAATGCGCTCAGCTTCAGCCGAGACGTGCTCGAGGCCGCGGGCGCGATGCAGATCCTCTGGAGCGGACTCGCCTCGACGCACGTCCAGGGCAGCTGCCGGATGGGCGACGATCCCGAGCGATCGGTTGTCGACCGGAACGGCGAGTCGCACGACGTGAAGCGACTGTACGTCGGCGATGGGTCGCTGGTACCCCAAACGCTCTCGGTGAACCCGTCGCTGACGATCATGGCGCTCGCCACACGGCTCGCGGAGCACCTGGAGGCCGACGCGAGCGGCTATCTGAGCTCGGACGCGGGGCTGAGCGCGGTAGCGTGAAGGCGGCGCTCCTCAGCGAATACCACTGCCCCCTCGAGCTCGTCGAGCGGCCGGAGCCGGAGCCGGACGGGCCGAGAAGCGTCGTCGTCCGGATCGGAGGTGCGGGCGTCTGCGCGACCGACCTGCATGCGATCGACGGGCTCATGGAGCCGGCGGGTCTTACGCTGCCGGTGGTCCTCGGCCACGAGAACGCGGGCTGGGTTCACACGGTCGGGGACGGCGTCACGACGGCCGCGGTCGGCGACGCCGTTCTCCTCTACCCGGCATACAGCTGCGGCCTGTGCGTGCCCTGCCGCCGTGGCCTCGACGTGCACTGCGAACGGCACGAGTTCACGGGGCTGACACTCGACGGGGGCTTCGCCGAGTACGTGCTCGTCGACGAGCGGTCGTTGCTCAAGCTGCCGCCCGGCGTCGAGCCCTCCGCCGTCGCGCCGCACGCGGACGCCGGCATCACCGCCTACCACGCCGTGAAGAAGCTCCTCCCGCGACTCGCTCCCGGGAGCACCGCAGCGGTGATCGGCGTCGGCGGAGTCGGTCACATCGCTCTGCAGCTCGTGCAGGTGCTCGGTGCTGCGAGGGTGGTCGCGATCGACACGGACGAGCGCCGCCGCCGGCTCGCCAATGAGCTCGGGGCGGACGAGGTGCTCGGGGGGCAGGAGGACGTCGCTGGAGCGGTGCGTGAGCTCACGAACGGTGCCGGCGCGGACGTCGTGCTCGACTTCGTCGGTACGGACGAGACCCATGCCGCCGGTCTCGGGATGCTCGCCCGGCGCGGCCTCTACTCGATCGTGGGGTACGGCGGGATCGTCTCGCACCCGTCCGTCGGCTTCGTGGTCGGCGAGACCACCGTCGTCGGGAATCTCGTGGGCAGCTGGATCGACCTCTGGGAGCTCCTCCAGCTGCACGGGCGCGGCGACGTGACACTGCGCACAGAGACGTATTCACTCGAGGAGGTGAACGACGTGCTCGATCGCTTGCGTGAAGGCGAGGTTACGGGACGCGCGGTCCTCGTCCCATGATGCGCGCCCCTCGCCGGCCACGACTCCCGGCCGGCTTGGTTCTCGGGGCCCCCAGAAAGTGCGCAGCACTTTATGGGGTAAGAGCCGGCCTCCGCCGCGGCCTGACGCCGCTCGCGACACCCGGCCTTCTGGGCCCGTATTCCAATACTGTGCCCTCCGGCCGTGCGCCGCGCGCGACGACCGAGGAACGCGCATGAGCGGAGGGAGTCCACAGGAGCGCGTGTTCGACGTCCGGGGCCTGCGGGTCGTCGTCACGGGCGCGGCGAGTGGGCTCGGCCTGGCGATGGCCGAGATCCTGGCGGAGTGCGGTGCGCGGGTCACCCTCGCCGACGTCGATGCGGAGCGACTCGAGAACGTCACGGCTGCGCTCGCCAAGCGTGGGGGGACGGTGCGCTCGTTCGTCGTCGACGTCTCGGACGAGGCGCAGGTCCAGGCTCTCGTCGACGACGTCGTTACGGTCGAGGGCGGGCTGGACGTCGTCTTCGCCAACGCCGGCATCGCCTCGGTGCCGGGCTTCGCAGTCGAGGGAGGCCAGCGGCTGGAGACCGTCGAGCGCTCGGACTGGGACAAGGTGCTGGGCGTCAACCTGAACGGCGTGCTCTTCACCATGAAGCACGCCGCCGCGGTCATGAAGCGCCAGGGGGCCGGGCGGATCGTGGTCACGTCCTCGAACGCCGGACTCCGGCCCGAACCCGTGGTCTGCTACGGCTACACCGCGAGCAAGGCCGCCATCCTGAACGTCGTCCGGCTGGCGGCGCTCGAGCTCGCACCGCACGGCGTGCTCGTGAACGCGATCTGCCCCGGGCCCTTCAAGGGCACGCGCATAGGCGGCGGCGTGACCGAGAATCCCGACGAGGCGACGGAGCGCATGTGGGCGACGACGGTTCCGCTCGGCCGCATGGCGGAGCCCGAGGAGCTCAAGGGGCTCGTCCTGCTTCTCGCCTCGCCGGCTTCCAGCTTCATGACAGGCGCCGCCTACCTGATCGACGGCGGCACGCTCGTGCTCGCCGGCCCCGCGTGACGGTCCGCGTCGCGGCACGCGGGGGGCCCGCGCCAGGCCGCGTCAGACGCCTCGCAGCTCCGCCCGGCCGTCCTTGACCACGGTCGCTCCCTGTCCGCTCACCGCCTCGAACCCGAACGCGCCGCCGCCGAGGTCCCAGATGCGCGTCGTCAGCGTGTCGCCCGGGAAGAGAGGCGCGGAGAAGCGCACGGCGAGCCGCCGCACTCGGCCCGGGCCCTCGACGCCGGCCGCCTCGAGCACGGCGCGACCCGTGAACGCCATGGTGCAGAGCCCGTGCACGATCCGTCCCGGGAGCCCGACCGAGCGCGCGAACTCGTCGTCGAGGTGGATCGCGAAGTGGTCCCCCGACGCGGCTGCGTAGCGGACCGTCTGGTCCTCTGCGACCGGGTACGAGATCTCGGCGACGGGGGCTCCCTCGGCCTCGAGACGGTGGTCGGGGGCGCGCTCGCCGACGCTCTCCGGCGCTTCCACGCCGCGGAAGAACTCGGTCACGTACTGCTCGTTCACGAGCTCGCCGTCCTCCGTGCGCGTCTCCGTCCGGGTGACGAGCGACGTCCCGTTGGGACGGCCGAGGAGCGCGATCGGTGTCGCGCGGGAGCGGAGCCGCATTCCCGCAGCGAGTGGCCGGTGCAACAGCAGGTCCTGCTCGTAGTGGACGACGTTGGGGCGCACGCCGTCCGTGGCCACGCTTCGCGACGCGTGACCGGCCGCCTCCCAGACCGGCAGGAGTGCGAACACCGGTCCGCCCAGGACGTCGTCGGTCGCCTCCGCGTAGGCTCGCAGCGCGTCCTCCGTGACCTCATAGGGATGCTCTTCCCCCGGCCTCCCGATCGCCGCGAGATCGAATGGGGTCTTGCTCATGTCATGCCTGTCATCTGGCCGCCGTTGACGGTCAGCACCTGGCCGTGCACGAAGTTCGACCATGGCGAGCAGAGGAAGAAGATCGCGCCGGCCGCCTCCTCGGGGCGCGCTCCGCGCCCGAGCGGGATGACGAGCGGGGCGTGCTCCCGCATCTGCCCGGGGATGCCGAGCGGGATCTCGACGCCGCCGAGCGTGAAGGTCTCCGGGCTCTCGTCCGACGACGCCGTGAGCCGCGTCTCCACGAAGCCGAAGGCGACGGCGTTCACGTTCACCTTGAACGGCCCCCATTCCCTGGCGAGCGTCTTCGTGATGCCCACGAGGCCGGCCTTCGCGGCGGAGTAGTTGACCTGCCCGACGTTGCCCTGGGTGCCCGAGATCGAGGTCACGTTCACGACTTTGCGGAAGACCTCGCGTCCCTCCTCGAGCTCTCGCTTCGCCGGCTCGCGCAGGTAGGGCGCTGCGGCGCGGAGGACGCGGAAGGGGACGACGGTGTGGATCTCGAGCATGGCCCGGAACTGCTCGTCGCTCATCTTGTGCGCGATCCCGTCCCAGGTATAGCCGGCGTTGTTCACGACGATGTCGAGCTGTCCGAACTCCGCGACCGCTCTCTGAACGAGGGCCTCGCACACGCCCTCCTGCGTGAGGTCGCCGCCGAAGACGGCGGTGTCTCCATCGATCTCGGCCGCAGCCTCCGCCGCCAGGTCCGCGTCGAGGTCGTTCACGAGAACGCGCGCGCCGTGGGCGCAGAGGAGCTCCGCCGTCGCTCGCCCGATCCCCCGCGCCGAGCCGGTGACGATCGCCGCCTTGCCCTCGAGCACCTTCATGTCACCGCTCCTTTCGCTCGCCTGTCCCCGATCGCTGCGCGGGAGATGTGGGGTTAACGTTATTAGGATCGTGACCATGAGTACGCGGGTAGACCGGTCGCTGACACAGGGCGACGTGCTCTGGACGCCTCCGGCGGATGCTCGCGAGCGATTCGAGGTCGGTCGCTTCCTGGAGTGGCTTCGCACCGAGCGCGGCCTCGACTTCCCCGGGTACCACGAGCTCCATCGCTGGTCGGTGTCCGACCTGGAAGGCTTCTGGTCGTCGCTCTGGGACTTCTTCCAGATTCGCACGCACGCGCCGTACGAGCGGGTGCTCGGCTCCCGCGAGATGCCGGGGGCAGAGTGGTTTCCGGGTGCCCGGCTGAACTACGCCGAGCACATGGTCGGCCTCGACGAGGACACGGACGCCGTCGCGATCGTCGCGCACTCGCAGTCCCGCGAGCCGCTCGAGCTCACGTTCGGCGAGCTCCGCGAGCAGGTGGCGCGCGCCCGCGCCGGCCTGCAGCGGCTCGGGATCGGCCCGGGCGATCGCGTCGTCGCGTACCTCCCGAACATCCCGGAGACCCTCGTCGCCTTCCTCGCGACCGCGAGCCTGGGGGCGATCTGGGCGACGTGTCCGCCCGAGTTCGGAGCACGCAGCGTCCTCCACCGGCTCGGGCAGCTCGAGCCGAAGCTCCTGCTCGCCGTCTCCGGCTACCGCTGGGGGGAGAAGCTCGTCGACCGGCGGGAGCAGGTGGCGGCGGTCCGCGAAGGGCTGCCGAGCCTCGAGTCGCTCGTCCACGTGCCCTATGTGGGTGGAGGAGACGACGCGCTCCCCGATGCGCTCTCGTGGGACGAGCTCCTGCGCGAGCAGGGCCCGCTCGAGTTCGAGCCGCTGCCCTTCGCGCACCCGCTGTGCGTTCTCTTCTCGTCGGGCACGACCGGATTGCCGAAAGCGATCGTGCACTGCCACGGCGGCATCCTGATCGAGCATCTGAAGAACCACGGCCTGAGCTGGGACCTCCGGCCCGGAGATCGGCTCCAGTGGTTCACGACGACGGCGTGGATGATGTGGAACGCGCTCGTCTCGACGCTGCTCTTGCGCGCGTCGATCGTCATGATCGACGGCAATCCCGGGTACCCGGACGTCTCCTATCAGTGGAGGCTTGCGGAGGAGACTCGACCCACCTTCTTCGGCCTGAGCCCGGCCTTTACGATGGCCTGTCGCAAGGAAGGTCTCGAGCCGGGGCGACGCTTCGACCTGTCCTCGATCCGCATGCTCTGCGAAGCGGGGTCACCTCTGCCCCTGGAGGGGTACGAATGGCTGTACCGGCAGGTCGGCTCGGACGTGTACTTGAACGTTGGCAGCGGCGGCACGGACGTCTGCACGGGGATCGTCCAGGGCTACCCGCTGCTGCCGGTGTACGCGGGAGAGATGGCCGCGGCGTGCCTCGGGGTCGACGCGGTCGCGTTCGATCCGACTGGCCAGCCGGTCGTCGGTGAGCTCGGTGAGCTAGTCATCAGGCAGCCGATGCCGTCGATGCCCGTCGCCTTCTGGAACGACTCCGACGGCTCTCGCTATCGAGCTGCGTACTTCGACCACTACCCGGGGGTCTGGCGCTTTGGCGACTGGATCATGTTCACGGAGCGCGGCTCCTCGGTGATCACCGGTCGCTCCGACGCGACGCTCAACCGGGGCGGCGTGCGACTCGGCACGAGCGAGATGTACGGGGTGGTCGAGGAGATCGACGAGGTGCTCGACAGCCTCATCGTCCACATCGAGGACGGCGACGAGCTGCTCCTCTTCGTCGTCCTGCGCCCGGGGATCGAGCTCGACGACGACCGGCGCGCGAGCATCGCAGGCACGCTCCGCACCGCGCTCTCGCCGCGGCACGCTCCGGACACGATCGTGGCAGTGCCCGCGATCCCGCGCACGCTCACCGGGAAGAAGCTCGAGGTACCGGTCAAGCGCATCCTCACCGGCGCCGCCGTCGCGGACGTGGCCTCGAGCGACGCGCTTGTCGACCCCGCCGCGATCGAGCCGTTCGCCGAGTACGCCCGCACGCGGGCCCATTCAAGCGAGAAGGAGAACGAGCATGTCTGACAAACGACCGGTCATCGTCTACGGCGCGAGCGGCTTCTCGGGCCGCCTCATCGTCGAGTTCCTGCGCGAGTACAACGTCCCGTTCGTCGCGGCGGGCCGCGGCAGGGCGCGGATCGAGGAGGTGCTCGACCACGTGCCCGGGATAAGCACCGCCGACTACGAGATCGTCCAGGTCGGCCATACCGTCTCCGAGCTGACCGAGCTCTTCCGGGGCGCGAAGGTCGTCTGCAACAGCACCGGGCCGTGCATCTACTACGGCGACACGGTCATCGAAGCCGCGCTGGCAGCCGGTTGTCACTACCTCGACACCGGCGGCGAGGCGCCGTGGGTGCGGAGGGTGCACGAGACATGGCACGAGCGCTTCGCCGGGGCCGGCCTGCTCGTTGCTCCGGCGACGGCGTACATGTCCGCCACCTCCGAGGCTGCGATCCGCGTCGCGCAGGAGCACGAACCGGGGATCGACACGATCGAGGTGCTCTCGATGTTCCGCGGCGCTCCGACCTACGGCTCGACGCAGACGATCTTCGGCCAGCTTCAGTGGGAGTCGTGGTACCTGGAGCAGAACGAGTACGTCGAGTGGCCGCCGGTGACGACGATCGAAGCCGTCGTACCGGGCACCTTCCAGACGCAGCTCGCGCTTCCGTGGGGCGGCTTCCCGCACCCGACCTGGTTCAAGGACGACCCCCGTATCGCGAACGTCTACGCGTTCGGCGGCATCCTCAACCGAGCGATCATGGAGAACGTCGTCGCCGGGCAGCGCGAGTACCAGGAGAAGATCAGGCCGCTGCCGCCCGAGGAGCAACGCAGGATCCTGGCCGAGATCGCCGACTCGGTGCAGTCGGGCATGCCGCCCCGAGAGAACCGCCGCCAGCAGCGCACGGTCGACGTCGTCTCCGCACGCGGAAACCTCGAGTCGATCCAGATCGTCGTCCACGGCGTCGGCGCCTACCTGCAGACGGGTCTGATCCAGGCCTTCGCGGCGCATCACCTCGTCTACCAGCCCCCGTACGCCGTCGGCTTCGCCTCGCCGTGCACGGCGTTCGGGCACCGCGAGCTCAAGGCCGCGCTCGAGGCCTACGGCATGGTGCGGATGAAGGTCGTCGGTTGATGTCGCTTCGCCGGCTGGATCACGCTCTCGTGCTGACGGATGACCTCAAAGGAACTCGGGCGTTCTACTGCGACGCGCTCGGCTTCGAGGTCGGCGCGCGGCCGCCGCTCGAGTTCCCGGGCTACTGGTGACAGAAGCAGGGTAGGGGACAGAATTAATTCTGTCCCCTACGCAGATACTCTTCGGCCTCCCGTGCCTGCACGTCGCCGAGCGCGCGGCGTACGAGGCTCACGCGGCGGGGCTCGGCCTGGCCGCCAGCGGGGCGTCCATCGACCACGTCGCGTTCGCCGCCGAGGGCTACGACGAGCTCGTTGCGCGCATCGACGCCACGGGCATCGAGTCGGTGACGAACGAGGTCCCGGATGCCGGGTTCCGCCAGCTCTTCCTCACCGACCCGAACGGCGTCCGGATCGAGCTCAACGTCAGCGAGTGGCGACCCCCGCGGCCTCGAGTGGCGCCTTGCCGAGGATGAGGTCGGCGCCTTTCTCCGCGATCATGATCGTCGCTGCGTGCGTGTTCGCGCGCGTGATCGTCGGCATCACGGACGCGTCGACGACCCGCAGTCCATCCGTCCCGTAGACGCGCAGCTCCGAGTCGACGACGGCGCCCATCGCGCAGGTCGAGGTCGCGTGGTAGACGGTCTGCGCGCAGCGCTCGACCCAGGCGAGGATGTCCGCGTCCGAGTCGGAGTCGGGCACGCTGAACGGCCCCCGCTCGACCGCCTTCAGCGCCGGCTGTGATGCGATGTCGAGCGCGATCCGGACGCCCTCGATCACGCTCCGCCGGTCCTCCTCGACCGTGAGGAAGTTGCAGAGCACGAGCGGCTTCGAGTCGGCCATCGGCGTGCGCAGCTTCACGTAGCCGCGAGCGGCCGGCTTGATCAGGACCGGGCCGAAGGCATACCCGCTCTCGGTCGGCGCGTTCAGGCCCTCGTCGAAGAAGATCGACGGCGCGAAGTGGAACTCGATGTCGGGCGCGGGTAGGTCGTCGCGCGTGCGGAAGAAGCCGCCTGCCTCCGGGATGTTCGAGCTGAGCGGGCCGCGGCCCTCCTTCTGGAGCAGCTCGAGGTTGTCCGGGGTGAACGCGCCGAACAGCGACTGGGAGTCGGTCGTGTAGTTGGTGTTCACCATGCAGTGGTCCTGGAGGTTTCGGCCGACCGGCAGGTTCTCGCGCACCGGTATCCCGAAGAGCGCGAGATCCTCTTCGGGACCGATCCCAGAGAGCATCAGCAGCACGGGCGACTGGTAGGCGCCGGCGGAGAGGATCACCTCGCGCCCGGCGCGAACGGTCTCGACCTTTTGGTCCCGGACGACCTCGACGCCGACGGCTCGGTCGCCCTCGAACACGATGCGCTGCGCGAACACGCTGCTCCGAACCTCCAGGTTCGGCCGGTTCGCTACTGGATGAAGGAACGCATCGGCGGTGCTGCAGCGCCAGCCGTCGCGCTGCGTGACCTGGAAGCGGCTGACCCCCTCCGGACGGTCCACGTTGAGGTCAGGGATGTGCTCGTACCCGGCCTGAACCGCCGCCTCGAGCATCGCGTCGACGAGCGGCTGCAGCGAGCGGCTGTCGGAGACGGCGAGCGGCCCGCCGACGCCGTGGAACGCGTCCTCGCCTCGCTCGTTGTCCTCAGAGCGCCTGAAGTACGGGAGCACCTCGTCGTACGACCAGCCCTCGGCGCCGTCCGCCGCCCAGTCGTCGAAGTCGAGCCGTTGGCCTCGGAGGTAGATCATCGCGTTGATCGACCCGCAGCCGCCGATCATGCGGCCCCGCGGCAGGTACAGCCGCCGCCCGCCGAGGCCAGGCTCTTTCTCGCCGAGCAGGTCCCAGTCGAGGCTCGACTTGAAGAGCGCCGGGAACGCGAACGGGATGTGGATCTCGGCCGCGGTGTCGGGCGGGCCCGCCTCCAGCAGCAGCACGCTCGCGTCCGGGTCCTCGCTCAGCCGCCCCGCGAGCACACACCCTGCAGACCCTGCTCCCACGATCACGTAGTCGGCCACGATCGAGCACCCTCCGTCGTCGAGTTCGCGGGTCGCATCGTAATCGACCGCGAATGCAAAGCGAAGGCGCACGCGTTAGGTTTCGCCGTGAGTGAGCGGACGCGACGACCTCGTCGGGCTGTACTGGACCACGTCCGGGCCGGTCGAGGTGCACGTCGGGCGGGAGTGGAGCCTCTTCGACCTCCGCGAGCGCTGCGAGCAGGCCGCGCGGGTCGGGTTCGAGGGCATCGGGCTCTGGCACGCCGACCTCGAGCACGTGCTCGAGACGCGGACGCTCGCCGAGGTGAGGCAGCTCCTCGACGACCACGGGCTCCGCTACCTCGAGCTCGAGTTCCTGGGAGACTGGTTCCTCGACCCGGACGACGAGCGCCGGCGCGCCTCCGACGAGAGACGCGCACTGCTGTTCGGGGCGGCGGCCGAGTTGCCCGCGCACCACATCAAGGTCGGCAACATCGTCGGCACGCACTGCGAGCTGCCGCGGATCGTGGAGGGATACGCCGAGCTCTGTGCCGACGCCGCCCGGTACACGGACGCGAAGATCGTCTACGAGTTCATGCCGTACGACGTGAACGTGAACGACATCGACACGGCGCTCGCGGTCGTCGAGGGAGCGGACGCGCCGAACGGCGGCCTCGCCCTCGACACCTGGCACCTAGGCAAGCTCAGGCTCGAGCCTGACGACCTCCGCCGCATCCCGCCGCGCTTCGTGTCCTGGGTCGAGCTCAGCGACGGCCCGTACGAATATGCGGAGGACCGGCTCGACGAGGTGATCAACCGCCGCCGGCTTCCCGGCGAGGGCGAGTTCCCGATCGCCGAGTACGTGGCCGTGTGCCGCGAGCTCGGCTACGACGGTCCCTGGGGAGTCGAGGTGCTCTCGGAGGAGCTGCGAAAACTCCCGATCGAACAGATCTTCGAACGAGCCTACGAGACGAGCAGCGCGCAACTCGTCGCCGCGCAAGAAAGGAGCCTCGGTGTCTGAGCACGGCCTCGACAAGGAGCGGTTGACCTGGATCTTCACGCAGATGGTGCGGATCCGCGAGTTCGAGGAGCGGGTCAAGCGAACGTTCGAGGAGCACCCCGGCGTCATGCGCGGCCACACGCACCTGGCCGATGGGGCGGAGGCCTCGATCGTCGGCTCGCTCGCGGCGCTGCGACCCGACGACCAGCTGCTCACGACCTACCGCTGCCACGGCTACCCACTCGTGCTCGGCACCGATTCGAACGCGCTGATGGCCGAGATCTACGGCCGGGAGACCGGGATCTGCAAGGGCTACGGGGGCTCGATGCACCTGACCGACGTCGAACGCGGCTTCCTCGGCACGTCCGGCATCGTCGGCCAGGGCATTCCGCATGCGACCGGGGCTGCCTGGGCCGCGCAGATACGCGGCAAGGGGCAGGTCGTGCTCAGCTTCTTCGGCGACGGCGCCTCGAAGCAGGGCGCGTTCCACGAGTCGCTCAACATCGCCTCCCTCTGGAAGTTGCCCATCGTCTTCGTGATGGAGAACAACAGCTACAACGTCTACACGCGCGTCGAGCAGGAGGACGCCAACGCGGCCGCGGGCGAACCGCTCGCGGTGAAGGCGAAGGCGTACAGCATGCCGGGCGGGACCGTCGACGGTGGCGATCCCATTGCCGTCTACGAGGTAGTCTCGGCCGCGGTCGAGCGGGCGCGGTCAGGTGCTGGGCCGACGCTCGTGGAGTCCAGGGTCTACCGCCTGAGCGCCCACGGAAACATCATCGCCCCGCCGGGCGTGCCGCTCCACTTCCCGGAACACGAGGCGATCACGATCTTCGGCGCGCCGGAGGAGTACGAGGCCGCAAGGCGCGGAGATCCCGTGCCCCGCTTCCGCGCGCGACTCGTCACCGAGGGGACGCTGACCGCCGAGGAGGCGGACGCGATCGCCGAGGCCGCACGGGCCGAGATGGACGAAGCGGTCGCGTTCGGGCTCGCGAGCCCGTTCCCGGCGCCGGAGAAGGCTGTCGACTACGTCTATGCCTAGGGGGCGATTCACGGAAAGGAACGCCGCGGCCGCGAAGCGGCCGCCTTCAGGGATCCTTCGCGCGACCGGAATCCGCGGCTCAGCGGATTCCGGTCTTGCGCACAACGAGATCTACGTCTACGCGTGAGGAGAGTCACCGATGGCACGTGAACTTCCCTACATCGCCGCGCTCGCGGAGGCGATCCATCAGGAGATGGAGCGCGACGAGTCGGTCCTCTACTTCGGCCAGAACCTCGCCACCTCCGAGGACGACCCGTTCCTCAAGGCGTTCGGCGGCGACCGCGTCCGCGTGACGCCGATCTCCGAGACCGCCGAGATCGGGATGGCGGTCGGAGCGGCGTTCGCCGGCTACCGGCCCGTAGTCCAGCTGTACATGGCGGAGTTCATGCTCGTCGCCATGGACCAGGTCGTGAACGAGGCGCCGCGCTTCCACTACATGACGGGCGGGCAGGTGACGGTGCCGATCGTGCTCCAGGCGGGTTACGGGTTCACCGCGGGCTGGGCCGGGCAGCACACGGGCTCGATCTACGGCATGTTCCTGGGTGTGCCCGGTCTCAAGGTCGCCGCGCCCGCGACGGCGGCCGATGCGAAGGGCCTGATGACCGCAGCCATCCGCGACGACAACCCCGTCATCGTCTTCCACCATTACTTGCTGACGCTCGAGCATGGTGACGTACCGGAGGGCGAGCACGTCGTTCCGCTGGGCGAGGCGGCGGTGAGGCGGGAGGGGGGCGACGTCACGATCGTCGCGATCGGCTGGATGGTCGGCAAGGCGCTCGCCGCAGCTGAGCAGCTCGCAACGGAAGGCGTCAGCGCGGAGGTGATCGACCCGCGGACATTGGCGCCGCTCGACATGGCCACCATCCTTCAGTCCGTCCAGAAGACCGGCCGGCTCGTCGTCGTCGACCAGGCGACGCGCCACGGGTCGGCGGCGGCCGTGATCGCGGCCGAGGTCGCCTCCGAGGGCTTCTCGGCCCTGAAGGCTCCCGTTCAGCTCGTGACGGCGCTCGACGCCACGATCCCGTACAGCGAGCCGATGGAGGCGTACCTCCTGCCGGACGAGGCGAAGATCGTCGACGCCGTACAGCAGGTGCTCGGCTCCTCGCCGGCCGCCGCGTAGGAGTCGCACATGGCGGCGCGGCTCGACGGCAACCTTGGCCTCGAGCTGCTCCGCGCGATGTGGCGGATCCGTGTCTTCGAGGAGCGGGTCGGACAGCTGACGCGCGCCGACGAGGTGCACGGGCTCGTCCACCTGAGCGTCGGCCAGGAGGCGGTGGCCGCCGGAGTCTGCGGCCAGCTGCGACCGGACGATGTCGTCTACAGCGGCCACCGCGCGCACGGGCACGCGATCGCCAAAGGCGCGCCGCTCGGTCGCGTGCTGGCGGAGCTGATGGGGCGTGCGGACGGTCTCTGCCGCGGCCTGGGCGGATCGATGCACCTCGTCGACGTCGAGCACGGGTTTCTGGGCGCGACGGGAGTCGTCGGCGGCAACGTGCCACTGGCGCTCGGCAGCGCGCTCGCGAGCCGGCTCTCCGGCGGCGATCGGGTCGCGGTCGTCTTCTTCGGCGACGGTGCCGTCCAGGGCGGCATCTTCATCGAGTCCGTCAACCTGGCGACGCTGTGGCGGCTGCCGGCGATCCTCGTCTGCGAGAACAACGGCTTCGCGGAGTTCACGCCGCGCTCGGCGCACACGAACGTCGAGCGCGTCAGCGACGTCGTGGCGCCGTACGGCCTGCCTCGCGAGACGGTCGACGGCAACGACGTCGTCGCCGTCCGTACCGTCTTCGCCCGCTTCCTCGAGCAGGCGCGCCGCGGCGAGGGGCCGATGCTGCTCGAGTGCCTGACGCACCGCCTGCGCGGCCACTACGAGGGCGATCCACAGCGCTACCGCCAGGCCCTCGCCGCCGAGGAATGGCAGCAGCTCGACCCCATCCTGCGCCTGCAACGGCGCGGTGTCGCCGAGGGCTGGCTCGGCGAGGACGCGCCGTCGCTCGTCGAGCAGGGGGCCCGCGACGAGGTCGAGGAGGCGGTGCGGTTCGCGCGCGAGAGCCCGTTCCCGCCTGCCGCCGTCACGGTCGAGCTCGTCTACGCGTCATGACGGAGACCACGTACCTGCAGGCGATCACGATGACGCTCGCCGACGCGATGCGGGGCGACCATCGTGTGCTCGTGCTGGGCGAGGACGTGGCCGAGGGCGGACCGTGGGGAGCGACGGCCGGGCTCGCCGAGGAGTTCGGCGCAGAGCGGGTCCGCAACACGCCGATCTCGGAGGCCGCCATCTGCGGCATCGCCATCGGCGCGGCGCAGTCGGGGCTGCGCCCGGTGGTCGAGATCATGTTCATCGACTTCGTCACGCTCGCACTCGACCAGCTGGTCAACCAGGCTGCAAAGGCGCACTTCATGTCCGGTGGCCAGCTCCAGGTTCCGCTCGTGTTGCGAACGCAGGGGGGCGCAGGCCAGCGCGGCGCGGCCCAGCACTCGCAGAGCCTCGAGGCATGGCTGACCCACGTGCCCGGGCTGAAGGTGGTGATGCCGAGCACGGCCGCCGACGCCGCCGGCTTGCTCGCAGCCGCGATCGCGGATCCGAACCCCGTCGTCTACGTCGAGAACAAGACGCTGTACTTCCGCCGCGAGGAGGTCGCGGACGGTCGCGAGCCGGTTCCGCTCGGGCGCGCGAGCGTCGTGCGGCCCGGCCGCGACGTCACGGTCGTCGCGCTCTCGCGCCTCGTCCACGAGTCCTTGGCCGCAGCCGACGAGCTGGCGGCGGACGGCATCGAGGTCGAGGTGATCGACCCGCGCACGCTCGTGCCGCTCGACCTCGACACCATCGTCGAGTCGGTTTCCCGCACGCACCGGCTGGTCGTGGCACACGAGGCGGTTACGCACGGCGGCTTCGGCGCCGAGGTCGCCGCACAGGTGCAGGCGGCGGCCTTCGACGAGCTCGACGCGCCGATCGAGCGTGTCGGCGCGCCGTTCGCACCCATCCCTTTCAGCCCGCCGCTCGAGGACGCCTACCTGCCCGGCCGCGCCGGGGTGGCGGCGGCCGTGCGTTCGGTTGTCTCGCTCGGTCCGGCAGGTTAGGCTCGCGCTATGAGCATCCTCGGCAACCGCGTCCTGCGCAAGGAGGACCCGCGCTTCCTCCGGGGCGAGGGCAGCTACGTCGAGAACTTGACGCTGGAGGGCGCGCTCTCGGTGACGTTCGTGCGCTCGCTGCTCCCGCATGCGCGCATCGAGAGCATCGACACGTCCGCCGCGGCGGCGCTGACGGGCCTGCAGGTGTTCACGGGCGCGGACGTCGACGTCCCGCCCATGGCTCCACCACCGATACCCGTCATCGAGGCGCGCATGACACGCCCGCTCGTGGCCACGGACGTCGTCCGCTTCGTCGGCGACATCGTCGCCGTCGTGGTGAGCGAGGACCGCGCTTCGGGTGCGGACGCCGCCGAGCTGGTGGCGATGGAGTACGACCCGCTGCCTGCCGTCGTTACGCCGGAAGAGGCGCTGAAGGACGAGGTGCTGCTCTTCCCCGAGGTGGGGACGAATATCTGCGCACGCGCCGGCTCGCCCGAGCACGACGAGAGCCTCTTCGAGGGCTGCGACGTCGTGGTCTCGGACACGCTCGTCAGCCCGCGGATGGCCGGGTGCCCGCTCGAGCCGCGCTCGGCGGCAGCCGAGGTGGGCCGCGACGGCCGGACGACCGCCTGGCTCTCGACCCAGGTCCCGCACACCGACCACCTGGGCCTCCACCTCATGCTCGGCCTCGACCCGAGCGAGCTCCGCGTGATCGCGCCGGACGTCGGCGGCGGCTTCGGCGTCAAGAGCCACGTCGGTCCGGAGGAGACGCTGGTCGTCTGGCTGGCGCGCAAGCTGGGCCGGCCCGTGCGCTGGACGGAGACGCGCAGCGAGAGCATGATCGCGCTGCCGCACGGCCGCGCCCAGCGCCACGAGCTCTCGCTCGGCGGCACGCGCGACGGCAAGCTGCTCGCCTACCGCGTCGACATCACCCAGGACGCCGGCGCCTACCCGCAGGTCGGCTCGTTCCTGCCGATCCTGACCGGGTTGCTCTCCAGCGGCGTGTACGCCATCCCGCGCATCGAGACCGTGGGTCGCTCGGTCGTCACCAACACGACGCCGGTGACGACGTTCCGCGGCGCCGGGCGGCCGGAGGCCACGCAGTCGATCGAGCGGATGGTCGACCTCTTCGCTGCCGAGATCGGCATGGATCCGGCCGAGGTGCGACGCAAGAACTTCATTCCCAAGGACGCCTTCCCCTACCAGACCGCCGCCGGCGCGATGTACGACTCGGCCGACTACGACGCCGCGCTCGACCTCGCGCTCAACGCCGTCGGCTACGACGACCTGCACGCGGAGCAGCGGCGCCGCCGCGACCAGGGTGACACGACAGAGCTCGGCATCGGCATCAGCTCGTACACCGAGATCACGAACCCCGTTGCCGAGACCGAGTTCGGCGAGGTCGAGATTACCGAGGAGGGTGATGCGATCGTCTACACGGGCTCGTTCTCGCACGGCCAGGGCCACGAGACGACCTTCGCCATGATCGCCGCCGAGCGGCTCGGCCTGCCCGTGGAGAAGGTCACCGTGGTCAAGGGCGACACCGACGCCGTCGCCAAGGGCACGGGCACCTTCGGCTCGAAGTCGACGCAGATCGGCGGCATGGCCGCCCGGGTCGCGGCCGACGAGGTGGTCGAGCAGGCGAAGAAACTCGTCGCCGAGTACCTGGAGGCGAGCGTGGACGACATCGTTCTCGACCAGGGGCTCGGCCGCTTCCACGTCACCGGCGCGCCCGAGCCTGCGCTCGCCTGGGCCGACCTCGCCTCGCGCGCAGCCGCCGACGGGACGCTCGACACGCTGAAGGCGGCGCACGAGTTCCAGGCGCCGCCGACGTTCCCCTTCGGCGTGCACGTTGCCGTGGTCGAGGTCGACACCGAGACCGGGCGCGTGGAGCTCCAGCGGCTCGTCGCCGTCGACGATGCGGGCACGCTGATCAACCCGCTCATCGCCGAAGGCCAGGTGCACGGCGGCGTCGCCACCGGCGTCGCGCAGGCGCTCTACGAGGAGTACGTCTACGACGACGACGGCAACCCCTTGACGAGCACCTTCGCCGGTTACGCCTTCCCGTCCGCGGCCGACCTCCCGTCGTGGGAGGCGGTCGAGATGGAGACGCCGACCCCGTCGAACCCGCTCGGCGTGAAGGGGATCGGCGAGTCCGGGACGATCGGTTCGACGCCGGCCGTCCACAACGCTGTCCTCGACGCGCTGGCGCCGTACGGCGTCCGCCACGTCGACCTGCCCTGTAACGGCGAGAACGTCTGGCGCGCACTCCAGGAGGCGAAGGCATGACGAGGATCGCGGTGACCGTCAACGGCTCGAGCCACGAGGCTGATGTCGAGCCGCGACAGCTGCTCGTGTACTTCCTGCGCGAGCAGCTCGGACTGAAGGGGACGAATGTCGGCTGCGACACGACGTCCTGCGGCGCCTGCACGGTTCTGCTCGACGGTGAGTCGGTCAAGTCCTGCACGCTGTTCGCGGTGCAGGCCGACGGCTTCGAGGTGACGACCATCGAGGGCCTTGCCCGGAACGACCAGCTGCACCCGGTGCAGCAGGCTTTCCACGAGCAGCATGCGCTGCAGTGCGGCTACTGCACGCCCGGGTTCGTGATGGCAGCGGTCTCGCTCTTGCAGGAGAACCCGAACCCGTCGGAGGAGGAGATTCGCCACGGGCTCGAGGGCAACCTCTGCCGCTGCACCGGGTACCACAACATCGTCCTGGCGGTGCAGGCGGCCGCCAGGGCCGGGGCATGATCCCTCCCGCCTTCGAGTACGAGCGGGCCGAGTCGGTCGATCACGCGGTCGAGCTGCTCGGCCGCGACGAGGACGCGAAGCTCCTCGCCGGCGGGCACTCGCTGATCCCCCTCATGCGCCTGCGCTTCGCGCGCCCGGCGCTGCTCGTCGACATCGGACGTCTCGACGACCTGCGCTACGTCCGTGAGGACGGCGACCTGATCGCAATCGGCGCGCTCACTCGCCATGCGGAACTCGTCCGCGATCCCATACTCGCACGGCGCTGCGCGCTGATCTCTCAGGCCGCAGAGCTCGTCGGCGACCCCCAGGTTCGTCATCGCGGCACGATCGGCGGCTCGGTCGCCCACGGCGATCCCGCCTCCGACCTCGGCACGATCCTGCTCACGCTCGACGCCGACCTCGTCACACGCGGGCCGGGCGGGGAGCGGGCGATTCCGGCGGCGGAGTTCTTCACGGGCCCGTTCGAAACCGCGCTGGGGCGCCAGGACGTGCTCACCGAGATCCGCGTTCCGAACGTCGAGCGAGGTGCATACCTCAAGTACGTCCGTCGCGCGCAGGACTGGGCAACGGTCGGCGTCGCGGCGGCCGAGGTCGAAGGCGACGTCCACGTCGGGCTGACGAGCATGGGGGGAACACCGCTGCG
>DATDOS010000247.1:0-5015 GCA_035293125.1 Gaiellaceae bacterium
GGACCAGTGGAGGGGGTCTGGGGGAACCGGGAGGTTCCACCAGGGACAACCGGGAGGTTCCCCCAAGGACCCGAGCCACGCGTCCGCGCAGTGGACCAGTGGAGGGGGTCTGGGGGAAGGCGCGGAGCGCCTTGTCCGCGAAGCGGACCAGTGGAGGGGGTCTGGGGGAACCGGGAGGTTCCCCCAGCGTCTACCACGAGGTTCCCCACAGCGTCAGCCAACCACCCGACGCTGCGCGAGCGAATTCCAGTCTGGCGCCGATTGCCTGTCGAGTAACGTCTCGCCGATGCCCGACGCCGTGACCATGGACAAGATCGTCTCGCTCGCGCGCCGGCGCGGGTTCGTCTTCCCGTCCTCGGAGATCTACGGCGGGCTCGGCTCGTCGTACGACTACGGGCACTACGGCGTGCTCTTGAAGGAGAACGTGAAGGCTCGCTGGCTCGAGGCGATGGTTCGCGAGCGCGACGACATCGTCGCCCTCGACTCCTCGATCATCCTGCACCCACGCGTGTGGGAGGTCTCCGGTCACGTGACGGGCTTCCACGACCCGCTCGTCGACTGCCGCTTCTGCAAGCTCCGCTTCCGAGCCGACCAGCTCGACCAGGCCCAGTGCGGCGCGAAGCCGAGCAAGCACCCGGGCGGGACCGACAAGTGCGACCTCACGGAGCCGCGCCACTTCAACCTCATGTTCAAGACGCGCATCGGTCCGGTCGAGGAGGCCGGCCTCGACGCGTATCTCCGCCCCGAGACAGCGCAGGGGATCTTCGTCAACTTCAAGAACGTCGCCCAGATCGCACGGCGCAAGCCGCCGTTCGGCATCGCGCAGATCGGCAAGGCGTTCCGCAACGAGATCACGCCGGGCAACTTCATCTTCCGGACGCTCGAGTTCGAGCAGATGGAGATGGAGTACTTCGTGCCGCCCGGGGAGGCAGCGGAGTGGTTTCGGTTCTGGGTCGAGGAGCGGCTCGACTGGTACCTGCGGCTCGGGATCCGCAGGAGCCACCTCCGCGTCCGAGAGCACGAGGCGGAAGAGCTCGCGCACTACTCCTCCGCTACCAGCGACATCGAGTACCTCTACCCCATCGGCTGGTCCGAGCTCGAAGGGATCGCGCACCGAGGGGACTTCGACCTACAGGCGCACACCGAGGCGTCGGGGACGAAGCTCGAGTGGGTGGACTCCGAGACCGGCGAGCGGTACACCCCTCACGTCGTCGAGCCGGCCGCCGGCGTCAACCGCTCGATGCTCGCCTTCATGATCGACGCGTACGACGAGGAGATCGTCGCCGATCGCCTACGGACGGTCTTGCGGCTGCATCCCCAGATCGCGCCCGTGAAGGTCGCTGTGTTGCCGCTCATTCCGCGCAACGAGGAGATCGCCGGCAAAGCGCGCGCTCTCTACGAGGAGCTCCGACACGCGGTCGTCGCCGAGTACGACGACTCGGGTCAGATCGGACGGCGCTACCGCCGACAGGACGAGATCGGAACGCCGTACGCGCTCACGATCGACGAGCAGACGCTCGAGGACGACACGGTCACCATCCGCGACCGCGACTCGCTCGCGCAGGAGCGGATCTCGATCTCGGGCGCGCGGGCGTTCCTGCTCGACAGGCTCGCCGAAGACTGGAAGACACCGAAGAGCGGCTAGCGCTCGCGGCTCCAGCGCTCGAGGGCCTTCGGCCCTGGCTCGGCGAACCCGAACTTGCGGTAGAGGTCGTGCGCGTCGGCCGTGTGGAGCAACCACTTCGTTGCCGCGAACGGCCCCTCGTCGACGCTGAAGCGGACGAGCTCGACCCCCAACCCGCGGCCACGATGCTCCTCGAGCACGTAGACGTCCGCGAGATACGACTGCACGTGGCCGTCCGATAGCGTGCGCGTGAAGCCGATCTGGCGATCTTCGTGGTAGAGGCCGACGACACGCGCGGCGGTGTCGATCAGCTCGTCCTGAACCTCACGCGGACGCCCGCGCGCCCAGTAGGACTCCTCGCTCAGGTACCGGTGCACCGCCTGGCGGTCGATCCGGTCGCGGTCATCGTCGAGCTCGTACCCGTCGCCGAGGTCCCGCCTCACGCCGTGAGCGTCCGGAGGCGGAAGCCGCCGTGGAACTCGTACGAGGCGACGACGACGGCCAGGGCGTCTCGCGCCGCCCGTTCTCCGAGCCCGAGCCCGAGAGCATCCCCGAGCGGGCTCCAGAGGAGAGCGTGGATGCCACGAAAGCCCTCGGGCGAGAGCACCACCGTCTCGCTCGGCGCACAGGCGGAGCAGACGGCGCCGCCGGCGCGCGGGAGGTAGCCGACAAGCTCGTCCGTGCCGCCGCACTCGACACAGCTCTCGAGGTGCGGGACGTATCCGGAGAGCCAGAGGAGCTTCAGCTGGAACGCGAGCGCGAGCGGGTCGAGCGCGGCGCGTCCCCGCAGGCCCGGCTTGATGTCGTCCACTGCCGAGAAGAACCTCGTCAGTGCTTCGAACGCGTGCTCGTTTCGCTCCTCCTCGACGAAGAGGCGAAGCATCGCCTCCGCGCCGACGAGCCCGACCGAGAGGCGGTACGGATCCTCGCGCGTCGACCGGTGCGCGTCGACGAGAGACGCACCCGTGACCGTGTGGAGCTCCCCCGAGCCCTGGTGGAGGAGGAGCTCGACGTGAGAGAACGGCTCGAGCCGCGCGCCGAATCGGGACTTCGTCTTGCGGACTCCCTTTGCGACCGCGCCAACGCGCCCGCGATCGTGCGTGTAGAGGTGGAGGACGCGGTCGGCCTCGCCGAAGCGGAACGACCGTAGGACGACCGCCTCCGTCTTGTAGGTCCGCCCCACGCAGCCAAGTCTAGGCCGGACGGGGGCTAGCCCCCCTCACCCTCCTCGAACTCTTGCTCGCGGTCCGCGGCGTCGCAGTCCGGGCAGAGGAGGAGGCCCTCGCCGATCTCGCCCTCGAGAGCGAGCTCGCCGTGGCGCCAGGTCCGAAGCTCGGCCGGGTCTGTCGGTGCCTCGCGGCCGCACTGCGAGCAGACGACACTGGTGGTCACCATCTCGCCTCGTAGCGTACGCCACTAGGGAAGCGGCTGGCAGCGGGGGCAGAACCACGTCCCCCGCCCGCCCACGCGCGCCTTGGAGATCGTCGAGCGGCAGCGGGCACACGGCTCGCCGTCGCGGCCGTACGCGCGGAACTCGTCCTGCATCGACCCCGACGATCCGTCCGGGGCGGCGTAGTCCCGAAGCGTCGACCCCTGCCGCTCGATCCCGGCGCGAAGCGCCGCCCGGATCGCCCGCTGCAGTCGCGCTACTTCCGGCGGCGCGAGGCCGTTGGCCGGCCGGAGCGGGTTGAGACGCGCGCGCCAGAGCGCCTCGTCGGCGTAGATGTTCCCGAGGCCGGCGACGATGCGTTGATCCAGGAGGACCGCCTTGAGCGGTGCCCGCCGCGCAGCGAGTCGAGCACCCAGCCAGTGCGAGGTGAACCGCGGGCCCAGAGGCTCGGGGCCGTTCTTGGCCGCCAGATACGCCTCGAGGTCCTCGCCTTCCACCACGAGCCAGGTTCCGAAGCGGCGCACGTCCCGATACACGACCCTCGTCCCGTCGTCGAGCTCGAGCGTGGCACGCTCATGGGTCGTTGGCCCGAAGCCGAAGCCGCCCGTCATCCGCAGGTGCACGAGCAGAAAGAGACCGCTCTCGAGACGTACGACGAGGTACTTACCGCGCCGTTCGACGGCCGTGACGCGATCGCCCTCGAGCTCCTCGGCGACCTCGAAGAGGTCGTAGGGGCGCGTGAGGCGCGGATCGAGGATCTCGACCCGCGCGAGCGTTCGGCCCTCGAGCCGGGGCGCGAGCTGCGCGCGGATCGTCTCGACCTCGGGAAGCTCGGGCACGTTCTACGGCACGACGTCGAGCAGGATGCCGTGCGCCCGAGGTGGCTCGTCCCCGAGCTCGTACGCCGAAAGCACACCAGCGACCGCGGCGGACGCCGATTCCTCGTCCCGCGCATGGACATCCGCGAGGAGGTGCCCTCGCGCGACCGTCTGCCCGCGCTTTGCGTGACACACGATTCCGACAGCGTGATCCACCGCATCGTCCTTCGTCCGACGACCCGCTCCGAGCTCGAGCGCCGCGAGACCCACCTGCAGAGCCCCGAGTCGAGTCACCACACCGCCGCGTGGAGCGGTCACCTCGCGAACGACCGGGGCAGTTGGAAGCGCAGATACGTCGGGATCGCCACCCTGCGCCCGGATCCAGCGCTCGTATGCCGCCAGCGCGGAGCCGTCCGCAACGGCGCGCTGTGACCGGCGCCTCCCCTCGTCGACGTCGATGTCGAGATCGGACAGCGCGAGAAGACGCGCGCACGCATCGAGGACGAGCTCGGTGAAGTCCTCGGGACCGTGGCCCCTGAGGGTCGCTAGCACCTCGCGCACCTCCAGCGCGTTGCCGACAGCGTGGCCGAGTGGCTGATCCATATCGGTGAGGAGGCAGACGACCTCCCGCCCCGCGCGCTGACCGAGGTCGACCATCTGCTCGGCGAGGATGCGCGCGTCGTCGAGCGTCTTCATGAAGGCGCCGTCCCCGACCTTCACGTCGAGGACGATCGCGTCGGCTCCGGCCGCGAGCTTCTTGGACATGATCGAGGAGGCGATGAGCGGAACGATGTCGACGGTCGCCGTGACGTCCCGGAGCGCGTAGAGCTTCTTGTCCGCCGGGACGAGGTCACCGGTCTGCCCGATGATGGCAAGGCCGACGTCGCGCACCTGCGAGACGAACTCCTCGATCGTCAGCTCGACGCGGTAGCCGGGGATCGACTCGAGCTTGTCGAGCGTTCCCCCGGTGTGGCCGAGCCCGCGGCCGCTCATCTTCCCGAAGGGCACGCCGCAGGCAGCCACGATCGGGACGAGGGCGAGCGAGGTCTTGTCACCAACACCGCCCGTCGAGTGCTTGTCCACGACTCGGCGGCCTAGCGCGGCGCCGAGGTCGAGCGTCTCGCCGGAGCGGATCATCGCGTCCGTCAGGGCGTGCGTCTCCCGCCCCGAGAGCCCCTTGAAG
>DATDOS010000248.1:0-3001 GCA_035293125.1 Gaiellaceae bacterium
TATCACGGGCGGACTCCTCCTCGGCACCGCCTACATCGCCGGCCTCGTCGCCCCGCTCGTGCCGCTCGCCCTGTTCGCCGGTCGTGTTCGCGGGCGCGCTCCCGACCCCAGGCTGACACTGCGTCTCGCCGGCTATACGAAGCGCCTGACCGCATCGCGCCTCGCTGGCAGCGCCCTGTTCGCCAGCTTCGGTCTCCTCTTCATCGCCCTCGCGCTGACCGGCAACTCGGAGACGGCGCCGGCCTTCCAGGAGACGCTTGGCCTCTGGGCGCGGCGGCTCGGCGCCTACGTCGACGACGTGCCGAACCTCGTCGTCTTCCCTGTCCTGGCGGCCGTTATTGCGGCCTTCGCCGTCGCAGCCATCCGGAAAGGACGTGAGACCCGTGAGCAAGCCTAACCACCGCGCTGGCGGCCCCCCGCGCCCCGTCAAGGCCCCGAAACGGCGGGAAGAGCCGAAGCGATTTCCCTGGAAGCCGACGGTGATCATCGCCGCGGTCGTCGCCCTCGTCGGCGCGAGCTTCGTCGTGCCGAGCTTCTTCGAAGACGGCGCGGCGACGACGAGCGCAGCCCAGAGCGCCGGCGGGCATCAGATGGCAACCGCGGAGGGCGACGGTCCCGACGTCGGCAGCCGGATCTCGTTTGTCGAGCGCGACGTCGTCAACGGGCGCGAGATCTCGTCGCAGACGCTGACCGGCAAGAAGATGCTGCTCTTCTTCTCCGAGGGCGTGATGTGCCAGGCGTGCTTCGTCCAGATCCGGGACATCGAGAACGTCGGCACTGAGCTCGAGAAGGAGGGCATCGGCCTGATCTCGATCACGCCGGACTCGGCCGAGACGCTCAGGCAGGCGATCGATCAGTACGGGATCTCGACGCCGATGATCGCCGACGATGATCGCGACATGTCGGCGGCGTTCGACACGCTTGGCCAAGGGATGCATTCAGACACGCCTGGGCATGCTTTCGTGCTCGTCGACGAGACCGGCAAGGTCGTCTGGCAGCGCGACTACTGGCTCGAGCCCTACCGGACGATGTACGTCGAGCCCGAGACACTGCTGGCGGACCTCGCCGCGATCACCCAGGCCTCGTGAAAGGCCCACAGTCTGGGAAGCGATCGGCTGCTCACGCAAGGAAGTGGCGTCAGTGGCCTTGGTCGACGCCAGCACGGTCCCTCACGTGCGCAGGCCCGGCGGCGCCGCCGGGGGTTCAGTAACGATCGTCGGCGGCGGGACCGGCTCCGCCGGGACGAGCAGGGAATCGTCGATGAAGAGGCAGAGGACGAGACCGGTGGCTCGTGCTGCGCTCGGCGTTAACAACCCTGGCCAGCCCTCGCGCCAGAGCGTCTCGCCGACCCGCTGGTAGGGCGGCCAGGTCTTGCGGCCAGGGACTGGGAGCGCAAGTCCTACGCGCACGAGACGGTCTTCACGGCTGAGGTCAGCGACCTCGAGCGGGGGCACGTGGAAGTGCCAAAGGTCGCGCGGGAGCTGCCGCGCCGGTGGGAGGCCTCGCTCCGCGAGGTGGCGGTACCACTCCGCTCAGAGCGTCTCCTCATCGCCGGCGAGGTAGAGCGCGTCTACTACTGCGCCACGCTGCCAGCGATTGTCACCGGGCGGCAGCGGACGAGAGCGGGGACCAGCGGAGTGGGGGATGTGGCGCAGCCATTCTCCCGCGGTGTCGACCGCGTCGACGTCGAGCGCCACGCTCTGGTCAGACCGCGCCCGGCGACTCGAGCTCGGAGACCACCCGGGCGACGCGTCGCGCCTGGCCGCGGCCGATCAGCTCGAGCGGCTTGCGGTCGTCGAGCGCCTCGATCGGCCTGGAGAGCCAGACGGGGATGTAGTCCGCCTCCATCACCCTCGTGAGCCGGTCGACGATCTCGGCGAGCTCGGCCACCCGCTCCGCGCGGCGGCCGCTCGGCGAGCTTCGCCTGGCAAGCCAATCGCGCACCGTGCTCGGGGCGGCGCCGACAGCAACTCCGATCTGCACGTCGCTGAGATGCGCAACTCTGTGGATCCGGACCGCTTCCTCCGCGAACGCCGTAGCCATGCTCCAAGCATAGGACTCCGTCGTAAACACGTCAAATTTCCGCGCCTACCATTCGAGCTCGATGCCGCGGCTGCGCTCCCGGTCGATGCCGTGTGAGCGGCCGGGTTGCCGCTTGGGTAGCTCCTTGACGGGAGACGCGCTCCCACACCGCGTCGCGCTGAGGCGCGGCCTGGAGGCCTCGCCTCAGCGCCACAGAAGCCGATCGATCAGTTCTCCATGCCCGGCATCGCCTCGTCCATCTGCGGCATCGGGAGCTCGATCTCCGCATCGGCGGGCGGCCGGGGCGAAACGAGCGGCGAGAAACTGATCCCGTTCGGCTCCTCGCGGACGGGAATGCGGGCAACCACCCTTCGCTCGCGCAGGTCGAGGACGGCGACGTCATGACCGTAGATGTTCGACACGTAGGCGTGCCGGCTCGACGGGTCGATGACGACGCCGTGCGCGCCTTGGCCTGTCTCCACCGTGTCGACGACGGCGAAGCTCGCGGTGTCGATGATCGAGACAGTCGTGCTCGGGCGATCCACGGTCCCTTGGTTCGCGACGAGCAGATACTTGCCGTCCGGGCTGACGTAAACCTGGATCGGGCCGCCGCCGACCTTCACCTTGTCGACGAGCTTGCGACGGGCGACGTCGATCTTCCCGACCGCGTCCTCGCCGTTCAGCGAGACGTAGGCGTAGCTGCCGTCGGGCGTGAAGCCGACCTGTACCGGGCTCTTCCCGACCGCGATATCGGCCACCTTCCGATTCGAGGTGACGTCGATCACGCTGACCGTCGTCCCCTTCGCGTTCGCGACGTAGATCCACTGTCCGTCCGGGCTAGCCCCAATACCGTTTACTTAGCGTCCGGTGGGTGGGGTACGGTTTGGTTTGTGCCGCGTGCCGGGTGGGTCAAGCCGCAGACCGATCAGCGCTTATCTGATCACATCTCGGTCGGCGTGCTGACGCGGGTCTTCCCGCC
>DATDOS010000249.1:0-3669 GCA_035293125.1 Gaiellaceae bacterium
GGCGGGAAGACCCGCGTCAGCACGCCGACCGAGATGTGATCAGATAAGCGCTGATCGGTCTGCGGCTTGACCCACCCGGCACGCGGCACAAACCAAACCGTACCCCACCCACCGGACGCTAAGTAAACGGTATTGGGGCTAAACGAGAACCTGCATCCTGCTCTCCGCTGAGCGGTGGAGCGCCTCGAGGGCCCGCGCTTGCGCGACGGCGTCATCGCGGCCGAGGAGGAGCGGCGCGTCTCCTCGGATCGCGTCGCTCAGGTTCTCGAGCTCGAGCCGGTACGAGTCGGTGGGGTCGAGCGCGATCTGCTCGATCTCGCCATCTCGGCGCAGCTCGATCACCGGGGCGCGGCAGTGCCACGGGTCGTCCAGGAAGAGCGAACCCTCGGTCCCGATCACCTCGAGCTCGTCGCGGTTGGGAAGGCACGTGCCGCAGTCGAAGTGCGCGAACACGTCGCCGGGGAAGCCCATCGCTCCCGCGAAGGCCCAGTCGGTACCGGTCGGACCGATGTGGGCCTGACCGAACACGCTCTCCGGTTCGCCCGCGAGGAGTCGCGCTCCGCTGACGCAGTAGCAGCCGACGTCCATCAGGCTGCCGCCCTCGACGTCGGTGCGCAGGCGGATGTTCTCGGCGTCGTACAGGGAGTAGCTGAAAGCGGAGCGGAGCAGGCGGAGCTCGCCGATCGCTCCTTCGCGTACGAGCTCGACGAGTCGCGCGGTCTGGGGGTTGTGGCGGTACATGAACGCCTCGGTCAGCAATCGACCTGCGCGCTCGGCCGCGTCGAAGGCCTGCTCGACGTCGCGAGGGTGGCGGCTCATGGGCTTCTCGCAGAGGACGTGCTTGCCCGCCTCGACTGCTCTGATCGACCACTCGCAATGCAAGGTGTTCGGGAGCGAGATGTAGACGGCCTCGACGTCCGGATCCTCGAGCAGGGCGTCATAGGAGCCGTAGGCTCGCTCGATACCCCACTCGCGTGCGTACGCGTCCGCCCGGCTCTGCTCGCGGCTCGCGACGGCGATCAGCTCGATCTTGTCGGAGGCGTGGGCGCCGGGGATCAGGAGCCGGTTGATGTGCGCAGTCGAGAGGATGCCGAAACGGACTAGCCCCACGACGGCTCCGTCATCGGCCGCAGGGCTGTCTCGAGGATGCGGTGGTTGCGCGGGCGCGTGAGGCAGAAGAGGACGACCGCCGCCACGTCGTCGCCCGACATCATCCCGGCCAGCACCTCGCGCGGACGTCCGTAGCCGTCCGCGAGCGCGAAGTCCGTCGCAATGCCTCCCGGGCAGACGTTCGTGCAGCGGACGCCGTGCTCGCGCAGCTCGTGATCGAGTGCGCGCGTCAGCCCGACTTGACCGAACTTCGAGGCGCAGTACACGGCCTCGCCGGGGAGGCCGCGCCGGCCCGCCTCGGAGGCGATCGTGACGATGTCGCCCTCCCGCCGCTCCAGCAGGTGCGGGATCGAGGCGCGGATTGCGTAGATCGTGCCCTTCAGGTTGACGTCGATCATCTCCTCGATGTGCTCGACCGGCGTGTCGGCGAGCGTGTGATATGACCCGACGCCGGCGTTCGCGACGCAGATGTCGAGTCGGCCGAAGCGCTCCATGGTCAGCGCGACGGCCGACTCCACCTCGTCGAGCCGGCGGACGTCGCATACGAGGCCAAGCGCATCGGGGAGCCCGAGATCGTCTCCGCTCCGTGATGCAAGGCCCAGACTGACTCCCTCGTTCGAGAGCGCTCGCGCCACGGCGGCGCCGACGCCGCGACTCGCGCCCGTAATGAAAGCAACCTTTCCGTCGAGATCGATCATGTGCCCTCCACTTGTCGTACGGCCGGGTACAGCGCGCGAAAGCGAGCGTATCCCTCCTCGTATGCCGGGACCCAGTCGAGGTTCGGCTGCACTGTCTCCCGGACGCGCACGCAAGCCGCGACGGCCTCGGCAGCGTCGGTGAAAACGCCTTCGGCAACGCCTGCGAGGAGCGCCGCACCATACGCAGAGCCCTCCTCGACAGCAGTGCGCTCGAGCGGCAGCCCGAGAACGGATGCGACGATCTCGAGCCAGACGCCGCTCCGAGCCCCACCGCCCGAGACCCGGCCCCTCTCGGGTGTTACGCCGAGCTCCCGCAGGAGCTCGAGGGAGTCACGCAGGCCGTAGGCGACGCCCTCGAGCACGGCGCGGACGAGAGCGCCGCGATTGTGGCGAAGGGAGAGGCCCGTAAAGGAGCCCCGTGCGCCCGGGTCCGCGTGTGGGGTCCGCTCGCCCTGGAGGTAGGGGAGGAACGTCAGGCCTTCCACCCCCGGGCCCCAACGACCCGCTTCCGCCGTGAGTCCATCGAAGGACGTTCCGGGTGCGAGCGCGTCGCGGAACCAGCGCAGGGAGCCTGCGGCGTTGAGCATCACTCCCATCGCCTCCCAGGTGTCGGGTACGGCATGGCAGAACGCGTGGACCCGCGCCTGGGAGTCGTGGGCGTAGGTGGGAAGCGCGGCGAGCACGACACCGGAGGTGCCGAGCACCACCGAGACAGTGCCCGGCTCGATGACGCCGACCCCGAGCGCGGCGGCCTGCTGGTCTCCGGCCCCGGCGATCTCGGTGGACTCGCTCACGGGGGGGAGCCACTCGCGAGGGATCTCGAGCGCCGCGAGCACCTCGTCGCTCCAGCGGCGGTTTGCGACGTCGAAGAGCAGCGTGCCGGACGCGTCCGCCGCGTCGATCGCCCACCCCCCGGTCAGACGCAGGCGGACGTAGTCCTTGGGGAGGACGATCCGGCGGATGCGTGCATATACGTCCGGCTCGTAGCGGCGCAGCCAGAGGAGCTTGGGCGCCGTGAAGCCCGGAAGCGCTCGGTTCCCGGTCAGGGAGATGAGCCGCTCGAGCCCGACACGCGCCTCGATCTCTGCGCACTCGGCGCCCGTGCGCTGATCGTTCCAGAGGATCGCCGGGCGGAGGACGCGTCCATGCTCGTCCAGGCAGACCAGGCCGTGCATCTGACCCGAGAGCCCGATGCGGGCGGCCTCGACCCCGAGAGCCGCGAGCGCGTGCTCGCTCGCTCGCCACCAGTCCTCGGGATCCTGCTCCGACCAACCGAGGTGCGGCGTGGAGAGCCCGTAGCCCTCCTCTGCCGAGCCGATCAGCTCCCCGTTCGGGGTGATGGCAACTGCCTTGACGCCGGTCGTCCCGACGTCCAGACCTACCAGTTCGGTCACTCGCCGCCGAGGGCCGCGTACACGAGCTCGTACGCGCGCACCGCGTCCTTCCGAGACTGGGCCTCGCGCAGCGCCGCGTCGTCGATCCTGGCGGCGACCGAGTCGATGAAACGCCATTGCAAGACGCTCCGCTTCACGGCTGCGACCGCGTCCTCCGTGTACGGGTAGAGATCGAAGCCGAGCCTCTCGCCGCTTTTCCCGTAACCGGCTCGGCGTAGCTCGACGGCCAGCTCGAGGGTCTCCATGAACGCCGTCGCGCCGACCATGTTGTCGTCATCGAACGTGCCCCAGCCGGAATTCGCATGCTGGTGACCGAGCACACCCTCCGCCGCCAGCATCGCCGCGTACTCGGCCAGGTTCTCGCCGTTCATGATCAGGTGCTGCCAGTCCATGTTGACCTTGACGTTGTCGAGGCCTTGCGCACGGAGCTTGTGGATGACGTGCAGCGTCATCCCGATGTTCCGCAT
>DATDOS010000250.1:0-14797 GCA_035293125.1 Gaiellaceae bacterium
CGGTGAGATCGTCGAGCACGGCGGCGTGTCGATCGTCGGGACGACGAACCTGCCCTCGCTGATGGCCTTCCACTCGAGCCAGCTCTACTCCCGGAACGTCGCCGCGCTGCTCCAGCATCTCGCGCCGGGCGGCGAGCTGACACTCGACTGGGCGGACGAGATCACCGCAGGCTCGTGCGTGACGAGGCCCGAGGAGGCCCGAGCGTGACCGACCTGCCGCTTGTCATCGAGCTGACCATCCTCGTGCTCGCCGCGTTCCTCGGGTTCGAGGTGATCTCGAAGGTGCCGACGATGCTCCACACCCCGCTCATGTCGGGTGCGAACTTCATCCACGGCATCGTGATCGTGGGCGCGATCCTCGTCCTCGGGTACGCCGACGACACGTTCACGAAGACCGTCGGGTTCGTCGCGATGGTGCTCGCGACCGCCAACGTGGTCGGCGGCTGGTTCGTGACCGACCGGATGCTCGGGATGTTCAAGCGACGCCCTGAACCGAAGCGCGAGGAGCCGTCCGAGTGATCTCCGATCCCGGCGTCGTCGGCCTCCTCTACCTCGTCACGATCGTCTGCTTCGTCGTCGCGCTGCGCTTCCTGTCGTCCCCGAAGCACGCGCGAAAGGGGAACTGGATCGGCGGAGTCGGAATGCTCGTGGCAATCGGGACGACGCTCCTCCTCGACGGCATCGGCAACTGGGCGCTCATTGTCGTCGGCGGCCTGATCGGGAGTGTCGTCGGCGTGGTCGGCGCGCGGACCGTGCGGATGACTGCGATGCCCCAGATGGTCGCGATCTTCAACGGCGTCGGCGGCGGTGCGGCCGCGCTCGTGGCGCTCGCGGAGTGGCACAACATCGTCGATCCCGCGGGAGACGAGACGGTCTCGATCGTCCTCTCCGCGCTGATCGGGTCCATCTCCTTCGCCGGATCGGTCGTCGCCTTCGCCAAGCTCCAGGAGCTCGTCAGCGGACGGCCGATCGTCTTCCCGGGCCAGAACGTCTTCAACATCCTCGTGCTCCTCGGAGCGGCGGGCCTCGGCATCGCCGCGGTCTCCGGCGTCGAGGACCAGTGGGTGCTCTACGCGCTGATCGGGCTCGCGCTCCTTTTCGGGGTGATGTTCGTCCTCCCCATCGGCGGCGCCGACATGCCCGTCGTCATCTCGCTCCTGAACGCGTTCACCGGCATCGCGGCGTCCGCGACGGGATTCGTGCTCGACTCGACCGTGCTGATCGTCTCGGGGATGCTCGTCGGCGCCGCGGGCACGCTCCTGACCCTGTTGATGGCAAAGGCGATGAACCGCTCGATCGCCAACGTGCTGTTCGGCGCCTTCGGCCAGGTGCAAGTCGCCGCGGGCGGGGCCCGAACCGACGATGGACGCACCGTGCGCGCGACGAGCGCCGAGGACGTCGCCGTCCAGCTCTCGTTCGCTCGCAAGGTCATCGTGGTACCCGGTTACGGGATGGCTGTCGCGCAGGCGCAGCACGACGTCCGCCAGCTCGCCGACGTCCTCGAGGAGCGTGGGGTCGACGTGAAGTACGCCATCCACCCCGTCGCAGGCCGAATGCCGGGTCACATGAACGTCCTGCTCGCCGAGGCGAACGTCCCGTACACCCAACTCTTCGAGATGGACCAGATCAACCCGGAGTTCGCCCAGGCAGACGTCGCGCTCGTGATCGGCGCGAACGACGTGACGAACCCGGCTGCGCGACACGACACGGCGAGCCCCATCTACGGGATGCCGATCCTCGACGTGGACAAGGCTGCGAGCATCGTCGTCATGAAGCGCTCGATGCGCCCCGGCTTCGCCGGAATCGACAACGAGCTCTACCTCGATCCGAAGACCACGATGCTCTTCGGCGACGCGAAGGACTCGGTGCTGAAGCTGGTCTCCGCCGTCAAGGCGACGTGATCAGGGCGTCCGGCGCCGCACGGTGCCGGCGCCGAGCACGAGCGCGAGCACCGTCGCGCCGACGACGACCAGGACGTCCGCCCAGAAGCGGGCGCCCAGGGGCGCCTCCGACGCGAGCCGGGCGAGCGCGTCGTACGCATACGTGAGCGGGAGCACCGCGGAGATCGCCTGCAACCACTCGGCCATCTCGTCGCGAGGGACGAGCAGCCCGCAGAGGAGGATCTGCGGCAGCACGAAGGCGGGCATGAACTGCACGGCCTGGAACTCGGTGCGGGCAAAGGCGCTCGCAAACAGGCCGAGCGCCATCCCGAGCACCGCGTTCGCGATCGCGAGAGCGACCACGGAAGCCGGGCGATGCCCGGCGTCGAGACCGAGCAGGCCAAACGAGAGCAGGGAGACGAGGGTCGCCTGCACGGTCGCGACGAGGGCGAAGGCCAGCGCGTAGCCGGTCAGCAGGTCACCGCGCGCGAGAGGTGTCGTCATCAGCCGCTCGAGTGTTCCCGAGACGCGCTCGCGAAGCATCGTGATCGACGTGACGATGAACATCGCGACGAACGGAAACAGGCCGAGGAGCGGGACGCCCAGCGACTGGAAGACCGCCGGGCGGTCGGCGAAGAGCGCTCGGACGAGGATCTGCAGGACGCACGGCACCGCGAGCAAGAGGACGATCGTCCGTGGATCGTGTCCGAGCTGACGGAGCACCCGCAGCGCCGTCGCCAGCGTCCTCCGAAGGCTCATGACCTCGCTCCGCCGGCCCCGTCGATCAGCGCGAGGAACGCCGCGTCGAGATCCGCCGCTCCCGTTCGCTGCCTGAGGCTCTCGGGCGTTCCCGTGACGAGGACGCGCCCCTCCCACAGGAGCACGAGGGCGTCGCACCGGTCGGCCTCGTCCATCACGTGACTCGACACGAAAAGCGTCGTCCCAGCGTCGGCGAGCTCGTGGAAGAAGCCCCAGAGATCCCTCCGCAGGACGGGGTCGAGCCCGACCGTCGGCTCGTCGAGGACGAGCACCTCGGGATCGTTGAGCAGCGCCGCCGCGAGAGAGAGGCGGGCGAGCTCTCCACCCGACAGCGATACCGCGAGCTGGCGCTCGAGCCCCTGGAGGCCGACCAGGGCGACGACCTCCGCTACCCGTGCCCGCGAGGCGCCGAGAACCACCGCGAAGTAGTCGAGGTTCTCGAGCACCGTCAGGTCGGCGTAGACCGACGGTGCCTGTGTCTGATAGCCGACACGAGCTCGAAGCGTCGGCGTGCCTGCGGGGAGACCGAGCACCGAGACCGAACCGTCGGCAACGATCTGAACGCCGACGATCGCGCGCATCAACGTCGTCTTCCCGCTTCCGCTCGGTCCGAGGAGGCCGGTGACCCGCCCGGCCTCGACCTCGAGCTCGATCCCGTGCAACACCTCGCGGCGGCCACGAACGACGCGGAGCGTGCGGACCGAGATCGTCGAGCTCATGCTGTGAGTCAAACAGAGCGCTAGGCTCGGCGCGCATGATCCCGATCTTTCGCGCAGCCGACGTCGAGCGTGCGGTGTCGCCGCACGAGGCGTACGACGCCGTTCGCGAGGCGTTCGTCGCGCACGCACGGGGCGAATGGTCGATGCCGCCGAAGGTCTACGTGACGAACTACCCCGCAGGCGATTTCCGAGCGATGCCGGCAATCGGCGGAGGGCACGCGCTCTTGAAGTGGGTCACGTCGTTCCCCGGGAACCCAGCCCGCGGCTTGCCCACTGTGACAGGTCTCGTCCTCCTGTCGGACGCCGACGACGGGCGGCTCCTCGCCGTGCTCGACGCTGCTTCGGTGACGGCCCTGCGCACGGCGGCGGCAGGCGTGCTCGCCGCGGACACGCTCTGCCGACCCGAGGCCTCGTCGTACGCGGTGGTGGGCTGCGGGGTCAACGGAGCCGAGGCGGTGCGGATGCTCGTCGCGTATGGAGCGACACCGCTCGTCTGGGACGTGGACGAGGATCGACGTCGCTTCGTGGCAGAGCGGCTCGGCGCGCAGGTCGCCGCGAGCGCCGCCGAGGCGCTCGCGTGCGAGGTCGTGGTCACGGTGACCCCCGGCTCGCAGCCGCTGTATCCCGAGGGCTCGCTGCGGCCCGGACAGCACGTCTCGCTGATGGGCGCCGACGGACCGGGGAAAGCCGAGGTCGCGCTCGACGAGCTCCACCGAGCGCACCTCTTCTGCGACGACTGGGAGCAGTATGGACCAAATGGAATATCAAGCCCGCGCCTGCGCCTTTTCTGTGACGACTGGGAACAAGCTAGTCATGGGGGCGAGCTGACGGGCGCAGTCGAGGCTGGGCTCATCGCGCGTGACGACGTAACGCAACTCGGCGACGTTCTCGCGGGCATGGCGCCCGGCAGGCAACACGCCGACGACATCACGCTCTTCGACTCCACCGGCCTCGCCATCCAGGATCTCGCGATCGCCAAGGCCGCGCTTTCGCGAGCGGACGAGCTGGATGTACTGACGCTTGACCTCTGAAGGCCCGAACCGTCGAGTACACGTCCCGGTCGCCCCTAGTCAAGTAAGGCTCTCTGGTAAGAAGAGTCGCTGGTCAATCGCGCCATAGAGAATAAGGAGCGCGTTCGTGCTCGCACCCGCAACGCGGAGGTGCATCGTCAGTACGGCGGCTCCTCATCCACGAGTCCTCCCCACTCCTCCGGCAGGAAGTCCGGGACCTCCAAGGCCGGCTCGGCGTTCGGCGGGAGCTCGCCTGCGAGCAGGGCCTGAAGGTTCGGCCCGAAGCTGATCTCGAACACGAGCCCCGGGGGCGGGTTCTCGCCCAACGCGTCCCGGACCGCCCGCTCCGCGTCGAAGGGGCGGACAGAGCGAACACTTGGGGTGGATGCCCCAGTAGAAGCGCATGCGGCAGGCCCTGAAGGAGGTGAGCTGGGAGGAGGCACACCAGGCCATCTCTATCGGGATTGTGGATTGCCTGATTTTCTGCGAGAATGGGGACGGCATGGCAGAGAAGCTCTTGATCCCGTACGTGCGCCAGTCGCGCAAGAAGGAAGTGACGATCTCGCTCGACGAGCAGCGGGCGGCGATCACGACGTGGGCTGAGCGCGAGGGGGTCAAGCTCGCGCTCGAGATCGTCGAGCAGGGCGTCTCGGGTTCGAAGTCGTGGCGCGAGCGCGAGCTCGGTAAGGCCGTCGAGGCGTGTGAGCAGGGGCAGGCGGCGGGGATTGTCGTCGCCTGGCAGGATCGGCTCTCGCGCGAGAACGGGCTCGCCACGGCCGAGGTGTGGCAGGCGCTCGAGCAGGCGGGTGTTCGCTTCGTCGCCGTCGGTGACGGTATCGACACGGCGACCGGCGATCACGAGCTCTTGTTCTCGATCAAGGCGGCGATCGCCCGCGACCAGTGGAAGCGCTACCGGACGAACTGGATCAACGCGCGCAGAAACGCGATCGAGCGGGGCGTCCATCCCTCGACGTACGTGGCTGTCGGCTACAGGCGCAACCAGGTTGAGCCCCGGGTCACGAGTGCGGCGCGGGCAAGTCTGACCCGGGAGCAGCGCTGGGCGGATCCAGTCGTCGGCCAGCTCGTCCCGAGCGCGCAGGCCGAGCACGTGCGGGCGCTGTTTACGCTGCGGGCGGCGGGTGGCTCCTGGAGTGAGTGCGCCAGGCTGATGGAGTCACGGGGGGTGCCGAACCGCAAGGGCGAGCCGTTCTGGCTCTTGTCGGCTGTGCAGGCGATCATCCGCAACCCCGCCTACCGGGGCGAGGCCTACCTGCGCTCGCAGGGCAAGCAGGCGGGCGACCTCGTCAACCCGGACGCGCACGAGCCGCTCGTCGACGCGATCCTCTGGCGCAAGGCGCAGCCGACTCAGGGCAAGCCTCGCCGCAGCTCCGAGGGGGCGCTGCTGGCGGGCATCCTGCGCTGCGCCTCCTGCGGGCGCAGGCTGTCGCCGTCTGGGCCTTACTACCGCTGCCGCCCGCGGATGGTCACCGGTCCTGAGTGCCCAGCCCCGGCGAGCGCCCCCAGGGTCGAGCTCGAGGCGCTTGTCACGCGCGGCTTCTTCGACTGGCTGGCGTACCGCCCGCTGGCTCCGGCTCCGCCCGACCTGGCCCCGTTGGAGCAGGCCGTGGCGCTGGCGAAGGCGGACGAGGCCGAGTGGAAGGAGGCGGCGGTGGCCGGCACCGTCGCGCCCGAGGTCGTTGGCCCCGCCTACGACGCGGCGAAGGCTCGACGCGAGGAGGCTGAGAAGCGGCTGTTCGAGGCTCGGCAGACAGCCGGGCTCGATGATGAGCGGCTGACGCTGGCGGAGCGGTGGGGCACGATGAGCGTCCCGGAGCGGCGGCGCGCGCTGCAGGCGTTCGAGGTCGCGGCGTACGTCGAGCGCGGCCGGCAGCCGCTAGACGAGCGGGTCACGATCGAGCTGCGCGGCTCCCCGGTCAGCGACGGCTGGGAGCCGGACGTCGACTACGTGCTGCCGTCGGATCAAGAGTTGGCCGAGAAGATTGCGGCCGAGTTCGCAGCCGCCGGACTCAGCACCAGCGTCAAGGAGGTGGCCGAGCGGATCGCGGCGTGGACGGCCAAGTACGCCGACGCGAAGATCGTCATCGAGCCGCTCAAGCTCTCCGACGAGGACAGGGCGACGGCGGAGGCGATCTTCGGCCCGCTGGAACGGGCCTTTCGCAAGCGGCAGCGGGAGGCGAAGCGGAAGCCGAAGACCGCCGCATAGCCCAACCCGGCTGGCGAGTGGGCAGGGAAGCGGGCCGGTCTCGCAGGCCGGAATCCGGGCGTCGCACTTCCCGCAAAACGCGACCAGGCCAAAGCGTCAATCTGCGCGCTTGAGCGTGTAGCGGACGGTGGCCGGGTACCAGCGGCGGCCGCCTTGCGCGGTGGGGATGCGATCCGCGTTCAGTCCGTTCGCGATCGCGGCCAGGCTCCTGCCGGCTTCGCGCTCGCGCCTGATCCGCTTGATCGCGTACGGGGACATCGTCCGCGGCCGCCCGAGCCGGACGCCCTGCGCGCGCTTGAGCGCGAGCGCTTGGCGTATTCGCTGCGAGCTCAGCCGCCGCTCGAACTGGGCAAAGCCCGCGAGCACGTTCAGCGCCGCCTCCCCGGCCGGCCTCGTCGTCTCGAGCGCGCAGTCGAGGGCGACGAGCGCCCAGCCCTGCTTGTGCGCGGTCGCCATTAAGCAGGCGAGGTCGAGCAGCAGGCGCGAGGGCCGGTCTAGCTTCCTACAGACGAGCGCCTTCGCATCAGCGCTCTCGACCCGCAGCAGCTTCTGGATGCCGGGACGCTCGAGGTCCTCGGCCGAGAAGCCGGCCTCCTCGACGACGTCGACGAGCTGCCAGCCGCGCCGCCACCGCGAATGCCCGACGTAGGGACGTGGACGTCGCGGGCGGATTTGCGGCCCTCACCTGCGGCGAGGTACTGACCGCGAAACTAGTCCCAGCCTCGATTCTGCGCGCTCAAATGTGGTGATGCGGCGTATGTGGGTGCCGCAGAAAGACGGACGTGGCGGGCTCCATGCCGCGCTGACTGGACTTCTCTCACCCGCAGCGCCCGCGCAGTTCCTGCTCGGTCGCGCCCCAGGGCCACAGCTCGCGGTCGAAGCCGCACCACGCATCGCGAAGTGTTCCTTCGAAGCCGCCCCCGGAATCGCCGGGCAGCTTCGCGACCAGCGCCGCGGCGTCTTCCGAGCTGTGGTACACGATCTCGGCCACGGTCGCGGCCACGAGCAGGACAGCGACGAGTGCGATCGAAGTGCGCACGAGCCGTCGCCCGCGCGGAAGCAGATCCTGACCCGCAACGACTGCCGTCGTTGCGAGGAGTGCGACGAACCAGCCGGCGGCGGTGCGGTCGGCGTGAGCGAGGCCGACGACGCTCAGCACGATCGCGAGCGCGAGGAGCGCCGACGCGACATACGCCCGCACGACGCGCGCCCCCCGCGCCAATGCCCCCGTCTCACGCTCCACCATGTTCAGCGCGACAGCGACTCTCGCGACCGCCCATCCACCGACGACGACCGCCGCGAGGATGACGAGCGTCGGCGCAATCCACCCGGCGATCGAGCTTCTGGGCAAATCGTCGGCAACGGCAATCGCAGCCAGCGTGGCCGCCGCGGCGAAGAGCAAAAGCGCTCGTACGACCGTCATCCAGGCCCGCTCCGGCTGCCGCGGCGGAATGCGCAGCCATCCCGCCGTCAGCCACACGACGAGACATGCGCCGAGGACGGCGGCGATGACGATCCATCCGACCTTCTGCGCCGCCTCGACGCCGGCGACTCCGAGCACGACGAGGACGACGCCGACCAACAGGGTGACGAGCGCGATGTTCCTGAAAACGACGCGCGGCAGGCTCGTCGCGCGCCGCGGCGTTGCGAGCTCAGCGAGGCCCCACAGCAGGCGACCGAACCGTGATACCCAGAACAGCGGCTTCGTCGGCACCGACCGCGCGTCGCCGGCGACCTTCAGAACGTCGCCGGTGATCGTTGTCGCGCGCCCCACAACAGAGAGTATCTTGGCGTCGTCGAGCGTCCGGTCCACGTCATAGTCGGTCTTCAGGTACTCCCGGACCGCCCGTGCGCGATCGAGGCGTGCTGTGTCCCATCCCGGCCCCAACAGGTCGAGGAGCTTGGCTGCGTCCTCAGCCGGCGCAATTGGCTTCGCTAGGGCCGCCGCCACCCAATCCGGCCCGTCGGTCAGCAGGTCCTCCCCGATGATCGCGAGCTGCGCGGCCTCTACGAGGACGTCGACGAGCTCATGGTTCGGCGGCATCGTCGTGGTCACGATCCGGTCTGCCGCATCGAGACGCCCCCAGAGGATGTCGTTCTCGCGGAAGCGCTTGTCGAGGAATCCGCCGAAGTGGCTCACGGAAACGCCGGCGAGCTTCTGCCGTGGCGTCCCAAGCTCATCGATCAGCGACGTCGCGTCATGTGGGCTGATGCGGATGATCTCGACGGCGTTCACCTCGCCGAGGTTCGGATACGTCAAGGGCAGGAGCACCGAGTCGATTTCGGCGAAACGCTGCACGTATGCCTGAAGTGCGTCGCGGACCGCAGCGGGCACGTCGTCGAGCATCCCGAGCAGCAGCGGCTGCGGTTCGTCATTCTCGAGCGGATCCCTCGTCCGGAGCATCGCGAGCGCGGCCGGCTCGGCGTCCGCGGCCGCTGCGAGCGGCGTCGCCGACAGCACGAGCGCGATTGCCTCGTCGGCCGCGGCGAAGGTCGAAGCGAAGTAGGTGGCGAGGTGAAACGCCGCCGTATCGAGGATTGGCGCAGCGTCAGGCCCGCCGACGAGGCTTCTCGCGCGCTCGGTCGCCTCGTCGTCCCCGTCCTTCGCCAGCTGTGCGTCCGGTGCGAGCACGTTCTTGACGAGTGTGTCGGCGTCGGGCACTAGCGCCGCCAGTTCCTTGCGCATCAGCGCGAGGTTCTCGTCGTCGCCGGCGCGGCGCGCGGTCCGCCCGTGCTTTCGGAGGGCGACGAACACCTCGTTTAGAGCCGTCTTGAGCGCGACGAGCGATCGGCGTTGCGCATCGGTCAGCGTGAAAGCTTCGGCTGCCGGGGCCCCGAGCATGATCGTGATCGCCTCGTCGTCGCCGCGCAGGAAGGCGTTGATCCTGTCCTGGAGGAACGCCAGGCGGCGGAGCCGGTACGGCAGATCGAAAGACGTCACCAACGTTGGCGCATCCCGCATGGCCGCCCACTCCTGGACCACGAGCTCGGCGGCGAACGCCGCGTCGCTGTCGCGCGCGATGTTCAGGCTGCCGACGACGGCATCCGCAATCGCGTCGACGACGACGCGAGCGCGCAGCTGCTCGTAGCCAGGGGCCGCGGCGGCGGCGCCCTGCGCCGTTTCGAGGACGACTTTCTCGGCCGCGCGCACAATGCTGCGCATCCGCCGGACGACGCGGTTCTGCTCGACGACCGCGGCGATGTCGTCGCGAATCGGCTCGCTGCGTGGAAGCGCGACGAGCGCTTTGCCGACGTTCCCGAGCGCGTCCGGCCGCTCGAGCGCCGGCTCGCCCTCGTCCGGCGGTCGCTTCGGGTCGGGCTCGACGTAGATTAACTTGCGGTCGACGGGCAGATCGGCCCGGCGCCGCCGCAGCGTTTCCGTCGCGTGCGAGAACGGCTTGTTGTCGAGATAGCCGCCGTCGGCGAACGCGTAACGGCGGTAGGTCGCGCCGATCCGATCATAGTCGCGGAAGAACGAGCGCCAGACGTCGCCGACGGGGTAGTCGGAACGCGGCAGCACGTCCTTTAGATCATCCATCACCATGGGCTCGAATGCGAACGGGAAAGACGACGTGCAGCGTGCGGCGAACGCGAGCATCGCGTCGTTCTCGGGCTTGAAGTCGTTCCACGCCGATCCCGTCGCCTCTTCAGTCGCGAACTTGAACTTGAAGACGTTGCGGTGCCGGCGCTCGTAGACGACCGTGTCGTACAGCTTGATCGGCAGCAGGAGCCCCTGCAGGTCGGTCGTCGTTACCGCCAGTTCGAGCTCCTCCGCGTACGACGGCGAGTCCTGTTGCGCGGGAGTCTCGGTCGTCGCGTTCATCGCGCGCAGCGCGTCGAGCGTCCTGACGTACAGTCGGTACCCGTTCAGAAGCGACGGCGGCGGGCTCTGCGGGCGCAGGCGTGTCGGGAGCCCACGGTACGACCGCCGGTCGTTCAGCAGGTCCTCGATGTCGCCTTCGTCGATCCACAGCTGCTTCAGCGCCGAGATGTCCTGCTGGTTCGCGATCGCCTTCGCGAGGAACACGCCGTTGATCCCGCCTGCGCTCGTCCCGGACAGGATGTCGACGACGAAGCGCGTCCGTACCGGGTCGTTCAATCGCGGAAGCGACGTTAGAGGTTTGCCGCCTCCGGACAGCCGCGCGAGCTGCCCGAGCCGGCGGTACACACGCTCGCTCCCCCGCAGTCCCTTCTCGCCGACGCCAGGGTTCGTCCGGAAGTAGACGCGCCGGTTCTCGAGGTCCGCTGCGAGCGGCCAGCGCGGCGCCGTCGAGCGAATGAGCGCGAACAGCTCTTGGACAACGCCGTTGATATAGATCGCGAGCGAGACCCCGCCGTACAGGACGACCGCGAACCGAATCTCCTCCTCGGGTTGGAACGGCGGCTGGTCCTCGGGATACGCCATGCGCGCGACGTAATCACAGCTGGGGTATTTGCGCAAGCGAGGTTTCTGCTCTCTTGCAAAGCGCTCGGACCTGCGGATTTGGGAAACGCCGCGCGATCGTCTAGTGTCGATGCCTTGGCGGCCTCGAACGACGGGAGTCAGAAGCCGCTCTGGGACCGCCTGATCGAGTTCGCCGGAGCGACGGCTGGCCTTACCGCGCTTCTCTATGCGGTCGGCGCGATCACGGTCTGGGTGCGCGCGAACTCCGCCGGGTACTCGCCTGACACGGCCATCGAGCACGTCTCCAGCGCCCGGCTCGTGTCGCTGGGCCTCCGTGGCTTCGTCATCGTGATCCTGATCGCCGCTCTTCCCGCGCTAGCGACGATCGGCTTCCTGCGTCTGGATGAGCGGCTGCCCGAGCGGCTTCCCAGGCGCTGGAGGACGATCGGCTCTGTCCTCGCGGTGGTCAGCGGAGCGATCCTCGCGGTCCTGGCAACGGCCTGGGCCAACTGGCAGGCGGGCATAGTCGCCTTGGTCGTTTTCCTGGCAACCGCGATCACCGTCCACGAGCGAGGACAGAAGCGATTGTGGCTCGTCGCGTTCTTTGCCTCGGTTGCGATGCTCGCCGTCGCGGCGAGTGGAACGTGGGCCTTGTTCGGCGTTGCGCTGGCGCTCGTCGTCGCGCTGGCGACGATACGCGACACGGTTCGCGCGAGCGAAGGGCAGCTTTCAGCGCGACGTCTGCGCCTGCTACTGCTCGCGCTCGCGGTGGCCGCGGCGGTGGTCGCGGTCTGCTGGCAGGTCGAAGGTCCCGCCACGCTGCAGGCGGTCAAGATCGCCGCGAGAAGTGGCTCCAATCTGCCTGAGTCCTTCGACGGTCTAGCCGACTGCGCGCATCCCTACCTCGGCGAGAGCGCTGACTTCGTCTATGTCGGCGCACTTACCCGAGACGCCGGAGCAGCCGACTGCGCCGTGGCGTATGCGAACGAGATCGTAGAGCTTCCGCGGGACGCCGTCACGCTCCGGTACGTCGACCGAGGACAGCTCCCCGATGTTCGCGTTCCCTCCCCATGGCGAAAGTTCGCCGACGCGGTCTCCGGACTCGGTTCCGTGCTCCGCTCGTGAGATCAAGCCGTCGCTCCTGGCAGCGCTCGGCCTTCTTACCGGCCGGCCTCGCGCTTTCACCCGCCGGCGGCTGCGCTGTTGTCCTGCGTTATCGAACGCGCACGAGTTCGGCCCTTATCGACCTCTGAGTACGAGCTCCGAGATCTGAGCGGCGCGGGCGAGCGCCTCGTCCGGATTGAGATCTGCCGCCGAACGTACGTCGGTCCCGCTGTCACGGGTGCGGGTTCTGATGCGGGAGCAAGGCACGTCGCATGTCGTGTCGCGAGCAGGTGTTCCCCGTGATTCTGTGCGGCGATGCGGGCGATGCGGTACCCGCAGGGACGTGGACGCTGCGACCAACTGGCGCGCACGAGGTCCTCGATAAGCAAGACCTCGCCGTGTCGGCGAGCGGGCTCACCACACGACCTCTCTCTCGGGCAACATGACAGCGCAGTGCAACCGGTAGGCGTGCCCATACCCACGGGACCGACGACTGTCTCCCAGGCTGTCCGAACGGCCGGACTAGCGGCGCGGATGAGAACCCATCACGAGCTACGTGCGCCGCTACTCCCGATGGCTGCCGCGGTCGCGGGCACGGCCATGATGGGAGTGGCGCACCACATGGCAGTCGCGCCGCCGGCGCCGGAGCCCGCCCTTCACCCTCAACCTCGTCATGCCGACCTCCTCTTCGAGGGCGTCATGTTTGGCATCGCTGTCGGGGCCGTCTACGTCGTCGGCCGGGCGGTCGGGGAAGGCCACAGGCCAGAGCGCAGGACAGTCGACTTCGACACCTACCGCAGCCAGCTTTCGCGCCTCCTCGACCTCGTCGACCAAGAGAAGCTCGAACGTGTCGACCAAGACATGCTCGCGACGGGTATCCGAGTTGTGCGAGGCAGGGGTGGGGCGCTCGCCGAAGCGATCCCGGGACTGACCACCCGGCATCCGAAAGCTTTCGAGCTCGGCGAACGGATCGTTGCCTTGCTCGCCAGCGGCGAGCGCGACCTCGAACACGGGGAAGTGGCGGAACTCGCAGCTCTGCTCGACCGCAGGCTGCCGCCGACGATCCCCTAGCTGGGGCCCCCGGGGTCAACCCCGACTGGTGTCCCCTGGAGATCGAGGGGCCGGGTCCGGTCCGCCCGAGCGGCCGGGTCAGCGCCTAGTCCGCTTGAACGGCGATGCCGTCCGTATCCGCGCGACCGGATCGGGCGCGTCCAGAAGGTGCAGGGTCCGCGCGACCAAGACAAAGTTGTCGTATGCCTTCGCGACTGCGTCGGCGTGGTCATGCAATCCGCCCCTTCGGGTCGTCCATAGTTCCATCTCCTCGCCTCGCAGACTCTCCGCCTCGCCGCGGCTCCATCCGATGTTCCGCCAGTTTTCGTTCCCGACCCGATCGGCGAAGGTGTTGAGTGCGTAGAACTCGAGGAACCCGTGGACCGCCACACGCAGTAGACCGAGTCTGTAGCGCAATCGCTCATCGAACGGGATGTACTCCACGGCCCCGAGATCGTTAGGCAATTCCATGAACCCTCTGATCTTGTCGGCGTGCCAGCTTCCACCGAAGTCATGCTGCCGCAACCAATCCACGTGGGAGCGCGACACGCGTTTTCTCACCTCGCGCACGACCCGCCGATCATGTTCTCGCTCTTCTTCGTTTGCATACCCCTGCGGCGCTCTATTACGCCGAATGACGACGGCTACGACGACCACCAGAGCGATGAGCGCCGTGAGCAGGAGAAGGATCACGCCCAGCGGGTACAGCCACTCGAAGAAACGCGTGCTGTAGTCCTCTACGCGGTCCCAATCGGCCGCGATGCGAAGCACACCGGCGATAAGGGCAACGACGGCGCCGATTCCGGCGACGATCTTCCACGCTTTCGACCACGTCACGTCATGGAAGCTAGCGCGCGGGTGGAAGCCGGTCGATCCGCGAAGTGACAGCAACTAACTAACGTTTTCTCAGTCTGGAAAGTGTTCAAGCGAGATCGGTCCCGTCGGGGGACCGATCTCTAGGTCTTCAGCATCCGACTTGCGTTCTACGCTCGGCGACATGCGTAGCCGGTGGCTCGTGGTCTTGGTCTTCGCGGGGTGGGCGATCGTTGGCGCGAGCGGGGTCACCTGGCCGAGCGCGCCCGGGGAGAGCTCGCCTCCTGCCCCCAGTGGCGGAAGCCCATGCGCGGCTCCGACTTTCTCGTCAGCGGCCACGGCCCCCACTGCGAGAGGGCGATCACGAGCTTGCTGACCCCGCGCGCACAGCTCGGCGCCCCCGACAAGGACGAGTACCTGCCGCTCCTGGGCGCGCTCGGCGGCCTCGTCGGAGTGGCACTGGCATGCAGCAGCGGCGGCGCTAACCAAAAGAGGGCTCGGTAGCTGAGAAACGAGTCGGCTCGTCGAGCCCGCCCACGGCCGACACTCCGGCACCCGCCCAACCTGTCGCAGAATGCGGGAAGTGCGACACCGGGCTGGCACCGGGCATCAGGCTCATTCAGGCCAAAACGGACGAGGCGAATGGTCTACCCCACGATCCGCGCAAACCGGCACAGGGACAGGGCTCGAGCAGCGTCGAGACGACCAACGGCCCATTCTCACGACCTCATCCGTAGGGCCGCTCACGCTTTCCGTCCAGGCTGAACACTCCCGTCAACGACTCTCGCAAGGGCTCCTCCCGGCCGTCGAGGCGCTCGACGAGCTGCCCGTCCAGGTCGACGTCGTAGTCGCCG